>NZ_JBFAIP010000004.1:0-298297 GCF_040654775.1 Streptomyces sp. NPDC050636 | reverse complement strand
CATCCGGCCCTACACGAGCAACACCGAACGAACCACTGCCCTGGCAGACTTCCTCCACACCTACAACCACCACCGCTGCCACACCGCACTGGACGACAAGCCACCCATCAGCCGTGTGAACAACGCTCCAGGTCAATACACCTAGCGGCTCGGGGCGCAGCCGGGGGTCTACTGACTCTCCGTCAGTTCACCCCGGCCGCGCCCCGCCTGCCCATCAGACGGGTCAGGTCGCCCGACGGGCCCGCGTCGCCGTCTTCTTCGCCACGGCCTTCTTCCCCGCGGCCGTCTTGGCTGCGGTTGTCTTGGCAGCGGTCGCCTTGGTTGCAGACGTCTTGGTTGCAGACGTCTTGGCTGTACCCGTGCGGGCCGTGGCCGTCTTCACCGCATTCGACTTCGCCGCAACCGTCTTCGCCGCCGCCTTCTTCGCCACCGCCTTCTTCGCCGTCGCGGCCTTCTTCACCGGCTTCTCCGACGGCGCGGCATCGCTGACGCGGTCGCCGAGGATCTCCCGCAGGAACTTGCCGGTGTGGCTGGCCGGGACCGCCGCGACCTGCTCGGGCGTGCCTTCGGCGACGATCAGCCCGCCGCCGTTGCCGCCCTCCGGACCCATGTCGACGACCCAGTCGGCCGTCTTGATCACATCGAGGTTGTGCTCGATGACGATCACCGAGTTGCCCTTTTCGACCAGCCCGGACAGCACCGTGATCAGCTTGCTGATGTCCTCGAAGTGCAGACCGGTGGTCGGCTCGTCTAGGACATAGACCGTGCGACCGGTCGAACGCTTCTGGAGCTCGCTCGCCAGCTTCACCCGCTGCGCCTCACCACCGGAGAGGGTCGGTGCGGACTGGCCGAGGCGGACGTACCCGAGACCGACCTCGTTGAGCGTCTTCAGATGCCGGGAGATGGTCGGCACCGCCTCGAAGAAGTTGAGCGCTTCCTCGATCGGCATGTCCAGCACCTCGGCGATGGACTTGCCCTTGTAGTGGACCTCCAGCGTCTCGCGGTTGTAGCGCGCGCCGTGGCAGACCTCGCACGGCACATACACATCCGGCAGGAAGTTCATCTCGATCTTGATGGTGCCGTCGCCGGAGCAGTTCTCGCAGCGGCCGCCCTTGACGTTGAAGGAGAAGCGCCCCGGCAGATAGCCGCGGACCTTGGCCTCCATCGTCTCCGCGAAGAGCTTGCGGACGTGATCGAAGACGCCGGTGTACGTCGCCGGGTTGGAGCGCGGCGTCCGGCCGATGGGCGACTGGTCGACATGCACGACCTTGTCGACCAGATCGTCGCCGTCCACCCGCGTGTGCCGGCCGGGCACCGACTTGGCGCCGTTCAGCTCGCGCGCCAGGTGGGTGTAGAGGATGTCGTTGACGAGCGTCGACTTGCCGGATCCGGAGACACCGGTGACGGCGGTCAGCACCCCGAGTGGGAAGGAGACGTCGATGTCCTGGAGGTTGTTCTCCTTCGCGCCGTGCACCGTCAGCTGCCGGCCCGGGTCGGCGGGACGGCGCATGCCGGGCATCGGGATGGCGCGCTTGCCGGACAGATACTGACCGGTGACCGACTCCTGGTTGGCCAGCAGCTCGGCCAGCGGGCCGCTGTGGACGACCTTGCCGCCGTGCTCGCCGGCGCCGGGGCCGATGTCCACGACCCAGTCGGAGGTCTTGATCGTGTCCTCGTCGTGCTCGACCACGATCAGGGTGTTGCCGAGGTCGCGCAGCCGTACCAGTGTCTCGATCAGCCGGTGGTTGTCGCGCTGGTGCAGGCCGATGGACGGCTCGTCCAGGACGTAGAGCACGCCCACGAGGCCGGAGCCGATCTGGGTGGCGAGGCGGATGCGCTGGGCCTCGCCGCCGGAGAGGGTGCCCGCGGCGCGGTTCAGGGAGAGGTAGTCCAGGCCGACGTCGACCAGGAACCGCAGCCGTTCGTTGACCTCCTTGAGGACCCGCTCGGCGATCTTCTTCTCGCGGGCGTTGAGCTTCATCTCGCGCAGGAAGTCGGCGCAGTCGCTGATCGACATCGCCGCGACCTCGGCGATCGACTTCTCCTGGAGCGTGACCGCGAGCACGATCGGCTTGAGCCGCGTCCCTTCACAGGTCGGGCACGGCACCTCGCGCATATAGCCCTCGAAGCGCTCCCGGCTGCTGTCGCTCTCCGCCTCGCTGTGCCGCCGCTTGATGAACGGCACGGCGCCCTCGAAGGGGGTGGTGTACGCCCGCTGGCGGCCGTACCGGTTGCGGTAGCGCACCTCGATCTGGGTCTTGTGGCCGTGCAGCAGGGCCTTTTTGGCGCGCTGCGGCAGCCCGGCCCACGGGATGTCCGTACGGAATCCGAGGGCGTCCGCCAGCGCGCCGACCAGGCGGCCGAAGTAGTCCTTGGTGTGGCCGTGCGACCAGGGGTGGATGGCGCCCTCGTCGAGACTGCGGTCCTCGTCGGGGACGATCAGCTCGGGGTCGACCTCCATGCGCGTGCCGATGCCGGTGCACTCCGGGCAGGCGCCGAAGGGCGAGTTGAAGGAGAAGGAGCGGGGCTCCAGCTCCTCGAAGGACAGGTCGTCGTGGGCGCAGTACAGATGCTCCGAATACATCCGCTCGCGCTGCGGGTCGTCCGCGTCCAGGTCGACGAAGTCGAGGATGACCATGCCGCCGGACAGCCCGAGCGCGGTCTCGACGGAGTCGGTGAGCCGCCGCTTGGCGGTCTCCTTGACCGTGAGGCGGTCGACGACCACCTCGATGGTGTGCTTCTCCTGCTTCTTCAGCTTCGGCGGCTCGGAGAGCTGGACGGTCTCGCCGTCCACCCGGGCCCGGCTGTAGCCCTTGGTCTGGAGGTCGGAGAAGAGGTCGACGAACTCGCCCTTGCGCTCGCGCGCCAGCGGGGACAGCACCTGGAAGCGGCTGCCCTCGGGGAGCTCCAGCACCTTGTCGACGATGGCCTGCGGCGACTGCCGGGCGATCGGGCGCCCGCACTCGGGACAGTGCGGCTTGCCGATCCGGGCGAAGAGCAGCCGGAGGTAGTCGTAGACCTCGGTGATCGTGCCGACCGTCGAGCGCGGGTTGCGCGACGTCGACTTCTGGTCGATGGATACCGCTGGGGACAGGCCCTCGATGAAGTCCACATCGGGCTTGTCCATCTGCCCGAGGAACTGCCGGGCGTAGGAGGAGAGCGACTCGACATAGCGCCGCTGCCCCTCGGCGAAGATCGTGTCGAAGGCGAGCGAGGACTTGCCCGACCCGGAGAGCCCCGTGAAGACGATGAGGGAGTCGCGGGGGAGGTCGAGCGAGACGTTGCGGAGGTTGTGCTCGCGAGCGCCACGGACGATGAGACGGTCGGCCACGCCGGTCGGCACCTTTCTTGGAAGGAGGGGCGGGAGCCGCGGCTCTGCGTCCGCCGCTCGGTGAGTGAGCAGAGGCGGCGGAGCGAAGAGCGGAGCCCCCGCCCCAGGGTATGGGGACCGCCGCGGCACTGTCTGAGTGATGCCATACACGAGCCTATAGCACGCGCATTCGATTTACGGGGCTCGCAAGCCCTCTTCACCCAAACGTGTGGCGGGCCCGCAACCTTCCCGCCCCAGCCCACTCCCGGAGACCACCGGCGCCGGCACCACAGGCTATGTCTCCTTGTCGCCGCCGTCCGCCGCCCCGGCAGTGCCTGACTCATCGGCCGAAATGGGGCCCTGCTGGGCGCCGCCCTCGGCCTTCGCCGCCTTCTCGCGACGCTTGCGCGCGAATTCCTCGGCCATCCGCTCGGAAGCCAGCCGCATCTCGACTTCCGCCTTGTCCTCGAACTTCTGCACCGCTACCTCCAGAGCCTCGTGGCAACCCCGACGCCTCCCGGAGTGACCGGACACGCTGCTCCGCCCGCCACCCGGACACGGTGCGCCGGCTGATTTCTCACCCGCTTCTGTCAGTGATGCCCGCCACGTCCGGCCGCACCCCGTGGAGGCCGCCGGAGAGGTCACCGATGGTTGCTCACCTCCCCCGTCAACCAGGCTAGTGCGCGCCGTCGCGCACCACCCGGCGCGCAACCCGCACGCCGCCGCTCGCCGTCTCAGCCCCCACCCGGCAGCGCCCGCTCCAACGCGTCGAAGGTCCGCTCCAGCACCGCCGCCTGCTCAACGGCCACCTCGTCCGCCGGGTCACCCCCGAGCTGGCGGGCCGCGGCACCGGCGTACGCCACCCGGTAGGCCGCGACGATCAGGGCCGCGGCCAGGCGCGGATCACCGGAATCGCCGCGACGTTCCCCGGTCCCGCCGCCGGCGGCCTCCGCGAGCAGTCCGGCCAACACGTCCTCGATCTCCTCCACCGCCTCGCGCCCCCGCGCGCGCAGCGCCGGCGACTCCAGCACCGTGCGCCAGAAGTACGTGAAGCCCTCCCCCACCCCGGCCAGCGGATGCCGCCGCGCCAGCAAGTCGAGCGCGAGCCGCCGCAGCGCGGCGAGCGGCGACTCGTCGGCCCCGCGCTCCCGGATCGCGCACGTGATCAGCTGTCGGCCCTCGGGAATGCGGTCGAGGAAGAGATCTTCTTTGCGTGGGAAGTAATTGAAGACCGTCATCGTGGACACCTCGGCGGCGCGCGCGACCTCGGCGACGGTGACGTTGTCGAAGCCGCGCTCGATGAACAGCAGCGTCGCCTCGCCGGAGATCCGTTGACGGGTCCGCAGCTTCTTGCGTTCGCGCAGCGTCAGCCGGCCGCCGTCCGCCACGTAGCCGGTCTCCGTGCCACCGGTCTCCGCGTCACCGGTCTCCGCCTGCTCACGACCGGCACCGCCCGCCCGGCCGTCGGCCCACTCCTTGTCGTCCCGATCCCGCATCTCATCCGCCATGACCTGAATTTTAGCCGCAACAAATTTTTAGTCACTACACTAATCTCCATGAAGCATGACGCAGACGTAGTCGTGGCAGGGGGCGGCCCGGTGGGGCTGATGCTCGCCTGCGAACTGGCACTGGCAGATGTCCCGGTCGTCGTCCTTGAGCGGCTGACCGAGGTGGATACGACGATCAAGGCGGGGGCGATCAACTCCCCGAGCGCGGAGGCCTTCTACCGCCGCGGGATGCTGCCCGACCTGGCAGAAGTGCAGCGCGGCGCCATCGAGAAGTTCAGCTCGTTCCTGCGGCAGCGGCAGGCGGCGGGCGCGTCCGGGGTGCGGCAGCCGCCGAAGTTCGCCGGGCACTTCGGGGGCATCATGCTGCGCGGCGACCTGCTGGACGAGTCCGACCCGGACTTCGGCGCGGCCGGGCCGGCCGGCGATGTCGGCCTGGTACCCCAGGAAGCCCTCGAAAGGCTGCTCGCCGCCCGCGCCGCGGAACTCGGCGTCGTACTGCGCCGCGGTGTGCACCTGACCGGCTTCGACGCCGGCGAGGACGGGGTGACCGTGCACACCTCGGACGGCTCGCTGCGGGCCGGCTGGCTGGTCGGCTGCGACGGCGGACGCAGTACGGTCCGCCGGCTCGCCGGGTTCCCGTTCCCCGGCACGGACCCCGAGATCACCGGCCATCAGGCCATCGTGGAGATGACCGGCGCCGACGCCCTGGGGGCCGGCTGGAACTGGACGGACACCGGGACGTACGTCCACGGCCCGATACCCGGCCGGATCCTCACCGTGGAGTTCGACGGGCCGCCCGCGGACCGCGAAGCCCCCATCACCGCCGAGGAGTTGCAGACGTCCCTGCGGAAGGTCTCCGGAGTGGAGGACGTCACGATCACCAAGGTGCACTCCGCGACCCGCTTCACGGACAACGCCCGCCAGGTGCCCGACTACCGGGCGGGGCGGGTGCTGCTGGCCGGCGACGCGGCGCATGTGCACTCGCCGTTCGGCGGCCAGGGGCTGAATCTCGGCATCGGCGACGCGATGAACCTGGGCTGGAAACTGGCCGCGACGGTGCACGGCCGGGCGCCGGAGGGGCTGCTGGACACGTATACGGCCGAGCGGCACCCCATAGGAGCGTGGGTGCTGGAGTGGACCCGCGCCCAAGTGGCGCTGATGCGGCCGGAGTCGCACGCCCGCGCGCTGCGCGGCGTGATCGCCGAACTGACGGAGACGGTCACCGCCACCACCTTCTTCGCAAAGAAGATCTCCGGCGTCCGGCAGCGCTACGACCTGCCCGGCGGTCATCCGCTGACCGGCCGCAGCGCCCCCGACCTCGAACTGTCCGACGGCAGCAGGCTCGCGGACCAGTTGCACGGCGGGCAGGCGCTGTTGCTGGATCTCGCCGACGATCCCGATGTGCGCAAGCGCGCCAAGGGTTACGGCGACCGGGTGCGGGTGGTCAGCGCCGCCTGCCCGGAGCGGCCGGGCCTCGCCGGCCTCTTGGTGCGCCCGGACGGGTGCACGGCCTGGGCGGCCGACGTAGCCGATGACGCTCCCGCCGGTCCCGTAGGGGCCTCCCCCGACGACGTCCCGACCGCTCTGGACGAGCTGGAGGCCGCGCTGCGCCGGTGGTTCGGGACGCCCGACGCCGCGGCGGCCTGAGGGACCTGAGGGACCAGCCCGGGAACGCGGCGGGTTCGGGCAACCACGGGACGGCACACCGGCGTCCCCCTGGCCCCGCCGCGCTCCGTCCGCCCCTCCCGCACCACCCGCGTACGCCGCGGATCCGTGCCGGCCGACTCCCGAACTCGCCGTCGCGGCGCTAGCGTCGGACCATGACCATCACCCCGCCAGACTTCCCGCACGATGTGGCTGCCGTCCGCGAGGCCACCGACCGACTCCTCGTCTCGGTGGCCAAGCTGGACGATGCGGCGATCGGCGAACCGTCCCTGCTCCCGGAGTGGACCCGCGGCCATGTACTGGCCCATCTCGCGCGCAATGCGGATGCCCTGGTCAACCTCCTGACCTGGGCGCGTACGGATGTGCCCGCGCCGATGTACGCCAGTGCCGAGGCCCGCGACGGCGATATCACCCGGGACGCCGACCGCCCGCTGGCCGAGCATCTGGAGGACCTGCGGCAGAGCGCCGCGCGGTTCGACGCGGCGGCGGACGCCCTGCCCGAAGGGCGTCGGGTGTACGAGGTCGAGATGCGCAACGGCGTCATCGAGCGGGCCGACCGGCTACCACTGCGGCGGCTGGCCGAAATCGAGCTGCACCACGTCGATCTGGGCGTCGGCTACACCGTCGACGAACTGCCGGCCTCGTTCCTCGACAGCGAGCTGGCGTTCCTGTCCACGGTGAAGTTCGCCGGGCACCCGGACCTGCCCGCCCTGGAGCTGCGTACGGACGACGGGCGGCGGTGGCGCACCGGGCGTACGGACACCGGGGCGGGCGGCGAAGCCACTCCCGTGGTGGTATCGGGCCCGGCGGCGGCGCTGGTCGGCTGGCTCACCGGGCGCGGCGACGGCCGCGAACTCGACACTCCGGGCTCCACACTGCCCGCCATCCCGCCGCTTTAAGGTGGTCCCATGATGGCCTACAGCGGAGCGGTGAAGGTCGGCGGACCGGCCGACGTGCACGAACTGACCGACCTGATGATCTCGAAGGTCGCGGTCGGTCCGACGAACAACAACGCCTATCTGCTGCGGTGTCGTGCGACCGACGAGCAGCTGCTGATCGACGCGGCCGCCGAGCCGCACACCCTGCTCACGCTGATCGGCGACAGCGGCATCGCATCCGTCGTCACCACCCACCAGCACGGTGACCACTGGGGCGCGCTGCGCGAGGTCGTCGATGCGACGGGCGCGCGGACCTACGCCGGGCGGCACGACGCCGAGGGCATTCCCGTCCCGACGGACGTGCTGGTCGACGACGGCGACACCATCACCGTCGGCCGCGTCGAACTGACGGCACGCCATCTGGTCGGCCACACCCCCGGCAGCATCGCGCTGGTCTACGACGACCCGCACGGCGCGCCGCACCTGTTCACCGGGGACTGCCTCTTCCCCGGAGGCGTCGGCAACACCTGGGGCGACGCGGAGAGGTTCGCCAGCCTGCTCGACGGCGTGCAGACCAAGCTCTTCGGCCAACTGGCCGACGAGACCTGGGTGTATCCGGGCCACGGTAACGACACCACGCTCGGCGCCGAGCGGCCACATCTCGCGGAGTGGCGGGAACGCGGCTGGTAGCACTCACGGAGCTACCAGCCGGCGGCGGGAATGGAGCTTCACGTGGCCGGCGCGGCGTATCACGTCAACTACTGAGGCGGCCCGCCGCAATGCGAACGGGCCGCCGTCAGATGTGCGCCAAGTGCGTCAGACGTCGATGCTGTCCTTGGGCTTCGCGAGTTCCGCGGGCTCCGCCGACTTCGCCTCGGCCGCGGCCTGCTTGCTGGAGGCGCGCAGGCTGGTGATCGTCGTGACGACGAGGACCGCGCAGATGACTCCCAGCGAGACCGGAATGCTGATCTCCGGAACACTCACCCCGGACTCGTGCAGGGCATGCAGCACCAGCTTCACCCCGATGAAGCCCAGGATGATCGACAGCCCGTAGGAGAGGTGGACCAGCTTCTTCAGCAGACCGCCGATGAGGAAGTAGAGCTGACGCAGGCCCATCAGGGCGAATGCGTTGGCGGTGAAGACGATGTACGGGTCCTGGGTGAGGCCGAAGATCGCCGGAATGGAGTCCAGCGCGAAGAGGACATCGGTGGTGCCGATCGCCAGCATGACGATCAGCATCGGCGTCATCAGCCGCTTGCCGTTCTCGACGATGAACAGCTTGGTGCCGTGGTATTTGTCGGTCGACGGGAAGCGCTTCTCGACCATTTTCAGGAAGCGGTTCTCCTCGAATTCCTCGTCCGCTTCCTCGGCCCGCGCCTCCTTGATGAGCTTCCACGCGGTCCAGATGAGGAACGCGCCGAAGATGTAGAACACCCAGGAGAAATTGGCGATGATCGCGGCGCCCGCGCCGATGAAGCCGGCCCGCAGCACCAGCGCGATCAGCACACCGACCATCAGCACACGCTGCTGATAGATCGTCGGGACCGCGAACTTGCCCATGATGAGCACGAAGACGAAGAGGTTGTCGACGCTCAACGACTTCTCGGTGATAAAGCCGGCGAAGAATTCACCGGCCGGTGCGCCGCCGCCGAACAGCAGCAATCCGAGGCCGAAGAGCGCGGCAAGCGCGATCCAGACACCGGTCCAGATTCCGGCTTCCTTGATGGAGACCTCGTGCGGTTTACGGCCGCCGATGAAGAAATCGGCGGCTATGAGGGCGCAGAGACCAAGAATGGTCAGCACCCACAGGGTCAGGGAAACGTCCATTGCTCCTCCGGCAGAGTCGTACGGCACTCACAGCGTCGTCGCTGCCGGAGGTCTCTTCCGCCCGCATGAATGACGGGCCGACGCCCCGGGATCTCGTGAAGCTCATCAATCCGTGTTGACGGGTGCGCCGCAGCAGGAATACTCCCCTCCGCACCAAGAAGGGTAAAGGAAAGCCAAGTAATAGTAAAGAAAAGGGTAAAGGCGCTGGTCAGGATGGGTTGAGGGATTGTCTGGGGAATCTGGCGGCGGCCGTGGGACCGGGGCCGAGCGAAGAGATCCGGGCGGCCCCGGGACGTCAGCGGCGGGCCTCGGCGAGCCGGCCCAGGACCTGGTGCACCACCTGGCTGCCCTTCGGGACGAGCGGCGGCTCATACGTCCAGGCATGCCCGACCCAGGGGTCGGCGAGATGCGCGTCGGGCACCGGCGTGATCCGCAGCAGAGCACGCCACAGCGGGTCCAGGACCGGGCCGTACTCCTGGCTCTGGGCGCGGTCGGCGACCATCATCAGATGCACCCCGACCGACGGGCCCTCGTCGGCCAGATAGCGGAGCTGGGTGAGGGCGCGGTCGTCGAAGCCGTGCGGGAAGTCATGCACGATCAGCAGCTGTTCGGCGGTGTCGACGTCCGGCGGCAGCGAGTCCGCGGCCCGGTTGCGCACGGCCATCTGGACGAGATCCACCCGCCGGGTCAGCGCTTCCAGGACCGTGGCCACACCCGCGGCCCCGGTCGGCGGGACCTCGCGCAGCGCGCCGGTCTCCAGCAGCGGGGCGAGCGCGGGGGCCGCGGTCCCGCCCGGGTCGATGACCTGGACCGCGAACTCGCCCGCGGGGTGGACGGCGAGCAGCCGGGCGGCGATGGCGACGGCCGTCTCCATGGCGAGCCGGCCGAGCTCGGCCTCGTCCGGCGGCCCGTCCGTGAGCGCGCTGCCCAGCTCCCGCCGGCCGTACTCACGCTCGGGCCCGGGACCGCTCCACTCGTAGGAACCGGGCCCGCTGTCGATCCACAGCCCGCGTTCCAGAGGGAGACGTACGAGCATGGGGATGCGCAGATCCAGCACCTCAGGGAGGCGCAGATCGCCCAGCCGCAGCGCCATCGGGCGCTCCAGCGGAACGTGGTAGCCCTGCCAGACCGGGTTGTCCCAGCGGGCGAGGGCGGGCGGCAACGCGGGCTCCACGACGTCCGCTTCGGCCGTGAGCTGTGCGAGATCACGGTCGAGGGCGGCGCGGGCCTGGGCGATGAGGGAGGCGTGCTTGTCGCGGGCGGTGGCGCGCGCGACGTCGGCGGCCGTGCCGAGGCGGTTGCGCGGGTCGCTGAGCGCCTTGTCGAGCTCCTGCTCCAGCCTGGACTCGGCGAAGTCGGAGGCACTGCGGTAGGCCGCGACCGAACGGGCCAGGTCCTCGAACATGCCCCAGACCTGGTTGTAGAGCCGCTCTTCCATGCTCCATCCGGAGGCGTCGCCGGCCACCGGCGCCGGGGCGCCGTCGGCTCCCCCCGACGGGGCGTTCGCGCCTGCCGGGGCGGGCACCGGCTTGGGCTCGGTGCGGCGCTTCGGGTGCCGGTAGTCGATGGGGCCGCCGTTCGACGGGGCGGCGGATGCCGGGGTGTCCGCGGCGGGACCGTCCGCAACCGGGGTGTCCGCCGGGGCCGGACGGCCCGTGGCGGCCCCGGCCGACGCGCCCGCCCCGGGCTGCTCGGACCGGCTCGCCGCCACGGGGGCCGGCGCGGGAACCGCGCGTGCCTGCCCCAGGCTCACCGCTTCCTCGATCTCCGCGGCCAGCTCCGCCGCCTGCGGCAGGCCCTGATCGCGCAGCATCGCGACGAGGCCGTCGGCGTAACCCTGGCCCACGGCACGCACCTTCCAGGCGCCCTGCCTGCGGTACAGCTCCACGGCGACGACGGCGGTCTCGGCCCCGAGACCGGTGACGGTGTAGCCGGCGATACCGGTGCCGTCCAGGCCGGTGACCACGACGGAGGGCGCGGCGGCCGCGCCGAACCGGGTCAGCCCGCCGATACCGATGGGCAGCGCCAGCAGCACGCTCACCCGGTGCACGGCCTCGGACAGCGCGTCGAGGTCCACCGCGATGCGGTGCTCGGCGGCGGCCTGACGGGGAACCTCGATTCCGGTACGGCGTGGCGCCGCCGGGTGGGCGACGGCCTCGGTGCCCAACAGCCTGCCCTGCTCGTCGCCGAGGGTGACCCCGACAATGACGGGCCCGCCCGCCGCGACCCGGATCTCCACACGGGTCCGGTCCAGTGGATGGTTCTGCCCCCGGACCAGCTCGGCCGTCATCGAAGTTCCCCCTAGTTGTCGTACGTACCGGACCGGGCGACGGGCACACGGCCCGGAGTGCGGCGGCCGCGCGGCCCGGTGCGCGCTGCCGCTACGGCGTGCCTGCTACAGGTACGGCACCATGGCCGGCACGACGTCCTGGAACGTACGGCCGTTGGAGGGCTCACCGATGGCGGTCATCGCCCAGCCGTTGCCCGCGCGGTGCACCTTGGACATGATCTGCGCGGTGTAGTTGCCGCCGCCCGTGAGGGTGTAGCGGGCCAGCTCCTGGCCGTTGGTCTCGTCGACCAGACGGCAGAAGGCGTCCTGCACCTCGGTGAAGCTCTGACCGGTGAACGAGTTGACGGTGAACACGATCTGGTCGATGTGCACCGGCACCCGCGCCAGGTCGACCAGGATCGCTTCGTCGTCGCCGCCCTGGCCCGCGCCGCCGACCACGTTGTCGCCGGTGTGCCGGACCGAGCCGTCATCGCTGATGAGGTGCTGGAAGAAGACGACGTCGATGGGCTTCTTGTCGGCGAACAGCACCGCCGAGGCGTCGAGGTCGATCTCCTGCGTACGCCGCCCGAACAGGCCACGGCGCGGCGCCGAGCGCCATCCGAGCCCCATCCGCACCGCGGTCAGCGTCCCTCCATCGGACTTCTGCAGGCTGATGCCCTGTCCCTTGGACAAATTGACCGACACGCGCCGTCCCCTCTCTGTACTGCTCTGAAACTGTCCCCGCCCGCCTTTTGGCGACCCCCTCGACCCTACGCACCAGGGCGGGCCGACGACGCATCAGCCCCACCGTTTGTGGCGCTTCTGCAACACTCAGGCCGCCCGTCGTGCGGCGAAACCCTCACCCCGGGGGCGGGCGTCTTCCGCCGGACGGACCAACGGACACGCGCGCCCCCGCTGCCCGTCACCTCACCCCGGCCTCCCTCATCTGCCGCAGTTCCTTCTTCAGCTCACTCACCTCGTCGCGCAGCCGGGCGGCGACCTCGAACTGCAGCTCGGCCGCGGCGGCCCGCATCCGCTCCGTCATCTCCTCGATGAGCTCGGCCAGTTCGGCGGCGGGACGGTCCGTCAGGGGCGCGCCGGCCTTGGCGGCCTTGCCCTTCGCCGCCTTCGCACCGAGCGCCGGGACCGGCGCCTTGCCCTTGGCCTCCTTGGCCTCGGTCCCCTTCCGGAATCCCGTGCCCAGCAGCTCCTGGGTGTCGATCTCCTCGCGGGCGATCGTCGCGACGATGTCGCCGATCTTCTTGCGGAGCGGCTGCGGGTCGATGCCGTTCTCCTTGTTGTACGCGAGCTGCTTCTCCCGGCGGCGGTTGGTCTCATCGATGGCCTTCTCCATCGCCGGGGTGATCTTGTCGGCGTACATATGGACCTGGCCGGAGACGTTGCGCGCCGCACGTCCGATCGTCTGGATCAGAGCGGAACCGGACCGGAGGAAGCCTTCCTTGTCGGCATCCAGAATCGCCACCAGGGAGACCTCGGGGAGGTCGAGGCCCTCACGCAGCAGGTTGATGCCCACCAGGACGTCGTACTCGCCCGACCGCAGCTCGCGCAGCAGTTCCACGCGCCGCAGGGTGTCCACATCGCTGTGCAGATAGCGGACCTGGATGCCGAGCTCCAGGAAATAGTCCGTCAGGTCCTCGGCCATCTTCTTGGTGAGGGTGGTGACCAGGACCCGCTCGTCCTTCTCCGTACGCGCCCGGATCTCGTGCACCAGGTCGTCGATCTGCCCCTCTGTGGGCTTGACGACCACTTCGGGGTCGACCAGGCCGGTCGGGCGGATGATCTGCTCCACGAAGCCGTCGCCCCGCGCCAGCTCGTACTTCCCGGGGGTCGCGGACAGGTAGACGGTCTGGCCGATGCGCTCCAGGAACTCTTCCCACTTCAGCGGCCGGTTGTCCATGGCGGACGGCAGCCGGAAGCCGTGCTCGACCAGGGTGCGCTTACGCGAGGCGTCGCCCTCGTACATGGCGCCGATCTGCGGGACGGTGACATGCGACTCGTCGATGACCAGGAGGAAGTCCTCCGGGAAGTAGTCGATGAGGGTGTTGGGCGCGGAGCCGGCCTCACGGCCGTCCATGTGCATCGAGTAGTTCTCGATGCCGGAGCAGGAGCCGATCTGGCGCATCATCTCGATGTCGTACGTGGTGCGCATCCGCAGCCGCTGGGCCTCCAGCATCTTGCCCTGCTTCTCCATCGTGGCGAGGGTGTCGGCCAGCTCGGCCTCGATCCCGGCGATGGCCCGCTCCATACGCTCGGGGCCCGCGATGTAGTGGCTCGCCGGGAAGATGTACAGCTGCTGGTCGTCGCTGATGACCTCACCGGTGAGCGGGTGGAGCGTGGACAGCGCCTCGATCTCGTCGCCGAACATCTCGATCCGCACGGCCAGCTCTTCATAGACCGGGAAGATCTCGATGGTGTCGCCGCGGACCCGGAACGTACCGCGGGTGAACGCCACGTCGTTCCGGGTGTACTGGATGTCGACGAAGCGGCGCAGCAGCTGGTCGCGGTCGATCTCGTCGCCGATCTTCAGCGGCACCATCCGGTCGACGTACTCCTGCGGAGTACCCAGGCCGTAGATGCAGGACACCGATGCGACCACGACGACGTCACGCCGGGTGAGCAGTGAGTTCGTCGCGGAGTGGCGCAGCCGTTCGACCTCCTCGTTGATGGAGGAGTCCTTCTCGATGTACGTGTCGGACTGCGGGACGTACGCCTCGGGCTGGTAGTAGTCGTAGTAGGAGACGAAGTATTCGACGGCGTTATTGGGCAGCAGTTCACGGAATTCGTTGGCGAGCTGGGCCGCGAGGGTCTTGTTGGGCGCCATGACGAGCGTCGGGCGCTGCAGCTTCTCGATCATCCACGCGGTGGTCGCCGACTTGCCGGTGCCGGTCGCGCCCAGCAGGACGACATCCTTCTCACCCCCGCGGATGCGCCGCTCCAGCTCGGCGATGGCCGCCGGCTGGTCGCCATTGGGCTGGTAGGAGCTGACGACCTCGAAAGGCGCCACCGTGCGTTCGATCTTCGATACGGGCCGCATGGGATCCACCGTACGACCCACCACTGACAACCGGCGTGGCAGCTGCTCCGACCAGCGGTTTCGCTGAGGGCTCGGGGCTGCGGGGACGTCGCGGCTTACGCCGGCCGGCTCGGCCGGCGGCGGCCGCGGCCCGGTGACCGGCACCTCGCGTGTCCCCTGCGGTCCCTTCCTTGTCTCTTGTTCCAGTGTCTCCTGTTCCGCGTCTGCCGTGTGCTCCCTGTGCACTCGCCCGCAGCCAATAGCTGCGGCCATCACGGGTCGCAAGTCCAAAACCGGTCAGAAGGGCGATGGGTGACGAACCGTCGGCCGAGATGCGCGGATGCCGTGGCTCCGGCAAGTTGGACGACGTCGGGGCGTACGTCTGTTGCACGGCCATTCCGGGCATCCCGTAACGGCGTCGCTCAAACACGTAACACCGGCCACTTCTTGTTCAATATCTGGCCATCGCACGCCTACCTCCCGCTCCAGCCAGGCTGCGAACCTCTGCCCGTCCGAACGGTTTCACGTCGCTTCACGTCAGCTCACGTCCACGACGTCACGAGGAGTCCGTATGCGTATTCGCCCTGTCGCCACCGTCGTCGCCGGTGCGCTCCTGGGTCTGTCCGCGCTCGTCCCCTCCGCAAGCGCCGCCCAGACCTCCACCGACAAGCACCGAACGGTGACGGTCGCCCATCGCGGTGCCTCGGCGTACGCACCCGAGAACACGCTCGCCTCGATCGACGCCGCCGACCGGCTCGGGTTCCGCTGGGTCGAGAACGACGTCCAGCGCACCAAGGACGGCGAGCTGGTCATCCTCCACGACAACACGCTCGCCCGGACGACGGATGTCGAGCAGGTGTTCCCGGACCGCTCGCCCTGGAAGGTCGCGGACTTCACGCTCAACGAGATCGAGAAGCTGGACGCGGGCAGCTGGTTCAGCCCGGAATTCAAGGGTGAGCGTGTGCCCACCCTTGAGGCGTACATGGACGAGGTCGAGAAGAACAGCCAGAAACTGCTGATGGAACTCAAGTCGCCGGAGCTCTACCCCGGCATTGAGCTGCAGACCCTCGCCGAGCTGTACGACGCGGGCTGGCTGGACAAGAGCCATGTCAAGCGCCGCCTGGTCATCCAGAGCTTCAACGCCGACACCATCAAGAACGTCCACCGCCTGCATAAGGACGTCAGAACGGGCTTCCTCGGCAACCCATCGGTCGCCGACCTCCCCAAGTACGCGGAGTACTGCGACCAGATCAACCCGCACCACCGGGCGGTCACCGCTGACTACATCGCCGCCGTGCACGGACTGAGGGGCCCGCACCGCCGTCCGATGGAGCTCCACACCTGGACCATCGACGACGGTCCGACGGCGGTCAAGGTCGCCGAAATGGGCGTCGACGGCATCATCACCAACAAGCCCGACGTGGTGCGCGACGCGCTGGAGAACAGCGGCCGCTGAGCACGCGGCCGACGCCGAGCGGGCACGGGCGCGTGCGTCCGGCCCGCTCACCGTCGCATTGTCAGTGGTGGGTCCTACGCTGATCACGTGAAGAATTCAGAGCGGGAGCCAGAGCGGGATCCAAGGTCGGCGACACCGACGGACGCGGGTCCGCACGCAGGGCACCCGACCCCGCGCGACTGGGGCTGGACGCAGCTGGAGACCCCCATCGGCCCCCTGCTGCTCGCCGCGACCCGGGAGGGCCTCGCCGAGGTCGTCTTCCATTCCGACGGGCCGACGACCCGCCGCGCACTGACCCGTCTGGAGCAGCTCTTCGGCGCGGCTCCGCTCCCGGAGATACCCCATCTGGAGACGGCGGCCACTGAACTCACCGCCTATTTCGCCGGCGAGCTGCGCGCTTTCACCGTCCCCCTGGACTGGTCGCTGACCTCCGGATTCAACGCCCGGGTCCTGCACGCCCTCGCCGCCGACGTCCCGTACGGCAGCGTCGTCGGCTATCAGGACCTCGCCGACCGGGTCGGGGAGCCGGGGGCCGCCCGCGCGGTGGGCGCGGCGATGGGCTCCAATCCGCTCCCGGTCGTCGTCCCCTGCCATCGTGTCGTGGCGAGCGACGGCGGAATCGGCGGCTTCAGCGGCGGTCTGGAGACCAAGCGCCTGCTGCTGGCGCTCGAAGGTGTCCTCCCTGCGCCCCTGTTCTGACCACTTCCGGTTCCCCGCCGACGTCCGGCCCTACGAATGGCAGTGCCATGTCCCGTCAGATCGCCCTGCTCCGCGGCATCAACGTCGGAGGCCATAACTCCTTCCCCAAGGCGCGGCAGCTCGCGCTGGCCGAGTCCCTGGGGTTCGAGGATGTCTCCGTCCTGCTGCAGACCGGCAATATCGTCTTCGCCGATCCCGGTACGCGGCCGGAGGAGACCGCCCAGGCCATCGAGGACCGTATCTCCGCCGAGCTGGGACTGTCGGTGCCGGTCATGGTCCGTACCCGCGACGAGCTGGCCGCCACCATCGCCGCGAATCCCTTTCCGCAGGCCGTACCGGAGCCCAAGAGCCTGCATGTCACGTTTCTGTCGGCGGTGCCCGCCGACACCGCCCAGCTGGACGCGCTCGATCTCGCCGCGTTCGCACCGGACCAGTTCCGGCTGGTCGGCCGGGAGCTGTATCTGTGGTGCCCCCACGGAATAGGCCGTTCCAAGCTCGCCGGGGTGGTGAGCCGCGCCCCGCTAGGGGTGACGGCCACCGCGCGCAACTGGAACACCGTCACCAAGCTTCTGGCCTTGGCGGACGCCTGAGGTCCCGGTGAGCCCGTGAGCCGCGCCCGGCAGCGGCCGGGCGCGGCGCTGTGCCCTCAGTGCCAGCCGTAGCGCTCGCGGAGCCGGTTGACGACCAGGTTGAAGCGGCCCCGGTCCAGTGCGCAGGCCTCGCGCCGCATCCCGTCGGGATGCACCCGCAGCACCCGGTCCACGTCGACCCACGAGTCGCGCCCCGCGCGGTCCCACGGGCCGGCCCCGATGGCGACCCATTCCCGGTCGTGGCTGTGCCGCTTGCTGGAGAGCTGCACGGCCAGCAGCGTCCCGCCCGTTTCGCGGGCGACGACCAGCACCGGCCGGTCCTTGCCCCGGCCGTCGTTCTCCTCGAAGGGCACCCAGGTCCACACGATCTCGCCGGGGTCCGGGTCGCCGTCGTGGTCGGGTGCGTAGGACGTTCGTATGGTGCCGACGGCGCGGGGCCGGGCTTCCACGGTCGCGGTGGGCCCCTGGCTGCCGGGCGGCGCCGTGGGCTCGTCGGATGCGTTGAATGAAGTGGTCACGCGCCCACGCTAGCCGCCGGTGCGAAGACGCTGATCGGCGGTCAGTGGGCGGCGGGCGGAGGCCGATTGTCAGTGGTCGGCCGTACGGTTTTCAGCAGCGGGGGACTCGGGCAGCAGCGCCGGTCCGGTCCTGGCTCTCAGCCCGGTCCGCTCCAGGCCGGCCGGCGGGGATCGTCGGCCCGTACGACGACATCGGCGACCTCCTCCGGCCGCGTCTCGTCCTCGTAGCGCGCGAAGGCGGGCAGCATCCAGCGCTCGTCCTCCGGGGTACGGCGGGCGAGAGCGGCCGGCGACAGCTTCAGGTGAACGGAGAGATCGAAAGGAAACCAATGGCCGAGCAGCAGGGGACCGTGCAGCAACAGGACGCCGCCGGGCGGCAGTTCCACGTACGGGCTGCGCGTCGCCCGGTCCGCCGCCGGATCCCACAGATCCGGGAGCACCCGCCCGGAGCCGCCCGGATCCAGCGGCTGGAACACCTCGCGCCACAGGGCCCGCCGGTCGAACCACTCGTCGTGGTAGGCGTCCGGGTCCTGGCGGCCGTACTCCAGCCGCAGGGAAGCGGGGCGCAGAAAGCCGTACGCGCCGGCCTTGTGCACGGCCCGCCCCCGGATACGCAGCGCCTCGGCGAGCCGGTCCGCCAGGTCGTCGGGAGAGGCGGCGGGAGCCCCGTCCACGGCCACCCGCAGCCACGGGCTCCCGTCCTTCGCCGTCATCACGTCAATGCGGTCGGCGAGCGTGTCCGTCAGCCGTTCCCAGGTGATCGCTTCGAGCCGCACCCCGCCATTGTGCCCGGCCGGGCGGCGGGCGGCGCAGGGGGTCAACCGGGCCCTCAGTTCGGTCGCGGCGGCCACCACCCCCGCCACCGCGTCCTCGTCGCCCTCCTCCTGGGCCGTTACCGGATCGGCGCGCGAGGCCTCCAGCTCGCCTTCGAGCGCCTCTTCGTCCGCCATGCCCCGGTGCCGGGCGAGGAAGGACGCCACTCTCCGACGGGCCGTCGCCCATCCGTCCGTCGCCATGTGCGTCCTGCGTTCACCGTCCGGTTCGGTGCCACCGTGGAGAAGCGGGCCGGCTCATGACCAGGTGGAAGGCCGGCCGCCGCGGCTCAGGGCTGGTCCGCGGAGGGCCGGGCGGCTCCGTAGCGGCTGAGTTCGGCCGCCGCCTCCTTCGTCGCCTCGATGACGCTTTCGGGGGGCACCGGCATCACGGACTTGAGCTTGAGGAGCAGGACCGCGCCCATGATGGCGCCGTCCCACATGATGGGCGCCGCGCAGGAGTTCCATCCGGCCATGCACTCCTCGTAGCCCAGCGCATGGCCCAGGTCGCGGACCTCCGCCAGGGACGCCAGCAGGGCGTCGTTGTCCCGGAAGACGCCGGGTCCGGCCTGGTCGGGTACGGGCTCGGCCAGCACCCGCTGCTGGAGCACCTCCGGCAGGTAGGCGAGGATCGTCCGCCCAGAGGCGCCGGTCCGCAGCGAACGCGTCACGGACAGCACATCGCGGGGCGTCATGCCCAGCTCCGCGAGGTCGGAGTCGCCGACGGCCATGTCGACGCACTGCCGTTGCGCGCCGGAGAACGGCGCCACCATGTAGAGGAAGGCCAGCCCTCCATCGGTCGCCATCCGCAGTTCGCGGAGCACCGTCTGCGAGGTCGCGCCGTCGAGGCGGTGGTCGAGCGCGGTGAACGCGAGCTGGGCCGCCGAGGTCCGCAGGCGGTAGAGGCCGCGGTCCACCCGTTCGAATATGCGCTGATAGATACCGGACTGCAGGATGCGGTAGACGACGGAGTCGTCCAGGCCGGTGAATTCCGCTATCTCACCAGGTCCGTGGGCAGATCCGCCGAGTTCGGCGAAGGCCGTCTGGACGAGGAAGACCCGTTCAGCATGGCCGGATCCCGACGTCCGGGAGCCCCCGCTCTTGGATGCCTGGCGCGCGGTCTTGGCGCGGCCCGGGGTGCGCTGCGCCGTGCCGTTGGTGCCCGAAGCGGAGACGGAAGCGGCGGCCGAAGCCGAAGATCCCGACGCTGTGGTGCTGTTGCCCATCGTGTGCTCTCTCCCCTGGCAGTGATCCGCGCCCGAAGGCGCACGGCAATTCCGGTGCGGGCCGGCGTACCCGTCGCCCGCGGCTCCCCCCGCGCTGGTTGGCCGACGGCCCCAGGGTGCCCGCCCGGAGCCGCGGTGCCCGTCCCGTGCCCTGCGTTACCGGGCGACGTCGAGGGCGAGTTTCCCGGTCGGGGTGCGTGCGGCCAGATCGTGGTGCGCCCGGGCCGCGTCACCGAGGGCGTAGGCGGCGCCCGTCTGCGGCTTGAGCGAGCCGTCGGTGACCGCGTCGAACAGGGCCCGCATGGAGGTCGGCAGAGCCGTACGGTCCGCGTAGAGCTGGGGCAGCCAGAAGCCCGAGACGGTGATGGACCGCTCCATCAGGTCCCGGGTCGGCACGCTCGCCATCTCGCCGCCGGCGAAGCCGTACACCGCCAGCCGGCCGCGCGGTGCGACGGCGGCGAGGGTCCGCTCGAAGGTGACGCCGCCGGTCATCTCCAGCGCCGCCTGGACGGGGCCGCCGGCCGCCTCCACGATGCGCTCCGTGAGGTCCTCCGCGGTCGAGTCGACGACTGCGTGAGCGCCCAACTCCTCGGCCAGCTTGCGCTTTTCGGCGGAGCCGGCGAGGCCGATGACCTTTGCGCCGGCGTGCGCGGCGAGCTGGACGGCCAGCGTGCCGAGACCGCCCGCCGCCGCCGGTACGACAACGGTCTCGCCCTCGGTGACGCGCAGCGAGGTGAACAGCAGGTGCCAGGCGCTGTTGCCCTGCAGCGCCAGCGCGACGGCCTGTTCATCACTGATGCCGTCGGGCACGTCCCAGGTGACCTTGCGGTGCAGCAGCGCCCGCTCGGCGTAGCCGCCGCCACGGGTGAGCCCGACGACGCGTCGTCCGCCGTCGAGGGTCCCCACGACCTCGTTGCCGGGTATGTACGGCAGCTCGACGGGCGCGAGATAGGAGTCTCCCCGTACGTGCACATCCGCGTAGTTGATGCCGGCCAGAGTCACATCCACCAGCGCATGGCCGGCACGGGGCTCGGGCTCGGGAACGTCCTCAAGTCGCAGCACATCCGGGCCGCCGAATTCTCGCATCACGATCGCGCGCACGACTCTCCCTCTGGTTCTCACGTGCTGTGCCCGCACAGAGTAGGCATGGTGTTCGACTACCCGCGGGAACCCGATCATTTCGCGCCAACCCTGTGTCCATTTGCGGGCCCTCGATCCGCGCCTCCCGAGAAATCCCAGGGAGCTTTCTCTCCTCGCGAGAAAGCCCTGAATCCCTTTCTCCCGATTACAGCGTTTTGCTTCGGATATACCCATCGGTATCCGGTGGGTGGCTCCCGCGCGCCCCTCAATCGAACACGGCTACCGGATGTGATCTGCGCCGCCTACGATCCGGAATCGTGTCCACCGTCGACCGGATGTGACGGCTTCGTTCCCCGGGGCAGGGCGCCTCCGCCAGGCGGACGCGCGCCCGTACCGCCCAGTGTCACGGGGGCTGGAGAGCGCCGCCGTGCATGTGGCGGGGCGGGCATGGCCTGAGGGGGAATCATGATGGGTAAATCGGGGGGCGGCAGGCCGGCGTTCGCGCCGGCCTGCCGGGAGCCACAACGGGCACAACCGGTTCCACCTGCGCCTCTGCGCATCCTGCGGACCGCTTCCGCTTCCCTGCCCGCCTCGCTGGCGGATTCGCTCACGGCCGCCGCCGACGCCGTCATCGCCGCCGCACGCAGACGGTCGCGCCCGTATGCCGTACCCCTTTATCTGGACGCGCCGCGCCCCCGCCCGGGAATCGCGCTCCACCGCCGAGAACGGGACTGCCCATGAACGCGTCGAGCAGTACGAGCAGCAGCAGCCTCCAGTTCACGCACCCGTATCTCGCCGTGGTGCTCGGCGGCGGCTTCACGGGGATGCTCGCCGCCGCGGCGCTGTCCGAGCACGCCGATGTCATCGTCGTCGAGCGGGACCGACTGCCGCGGACTCCCGCTCTGCCCACGGACCTTCCGCAGGCCCGGCACGCCCATCTCCTGGCCACGGGCGGCGCCCGTATCGTCGAGGCCCTGCTGCCCGGCACGGTCGAACGATGGGTGGCCGAGGGCGCCCGCCGCATCCCGCTGCCGTCGGGTCTGGTCGGCATGCCGCCTCAGAGCCGGTTACGCCGCGGCCCGCGGGTGCAGCATCTGATCGCCTGTTCCCGCGACCTGCTCGACCGGGTCATCCGCCAACAGGTGCCGGCCCTCCCCGGGGTGACCGTCCTCGACGGAACCGAGGCGGAGGGGCTGACGGGCACCGCGGAGCATGTGACCGGGGTGCGGGTCCGGGACACCGTCACCGGCGAAACGTATCGGCTGGATGCCGACCTCGTCGTCGATGCCACCGGTCGGAACTCCACCACCCCCGGCCGGCTGACCGGGCTGGGGCTGCCCGCCGTCCACGAAGAGGTCGTGGACGCCGGGGTCGTCTGTGCCACCCGTATCTTCCGTACCCCCGTGGGCGCCGAGAACTGCCCCCCGATCACCGTCCGTTCGGACGCCGGAAGCGCGGCTCCCGGGCACTCGGTTCCCGGACATTCGGCGACACTGGTACCCATCGAGGACGGCCGCTGGCTGGTCACGCTCACCGGCGCCGGGAGCGGCCGCCCGTCCGAACACGCCGACCGGTTCGTGCCGTTCGCCCGCCGCATACCGAACTCCGTCATCGGCGATCTCATCGCCGATGCCGAGCCGCTGAGCGAGGTACGGCTGTCCCGCGACACCGCCAACCGCCGGCGCCGCTATGAACAGCTGCGGTCCTGGCCCACCGGATTCGTCGCCCTCGGCGGGGCGGTGGCCGCGTTCAACCCCGACTACGGCCAGGGCCTGTCCATCGCCGCCCATGGCGCCGCCGCACTGCGCGACGCGCTGCACCGGCACGGTCTGGACGACCCGGTGCTCGCCCGCAGCCTGCAGCGGAGCATCGCCCGCATCGTCCAGGCACCCTGGACGCTTACCACCGGCCAGGGCCTCCCCTCCTCCCCCGTCGCCACCGTGCCAGGTCTCTCCTCGGCCTCCCGGCTCGTGCGCGACACCGCGAACCGCGTCCTGCACACCGCCGTCGCCCGTCCCGCCGTCTGCCGCGCGTACGTCGACATCGCCACGCCCGCCGCTCCTGCGGCCCGCTTCCTTCGCCCGGCGTCCAACAGCTCGCCGGTTCCGGCAACATCGGCGGTATCGCCGGGTTCGCCATCCGAGGCGTCCGGTGCCTCCGCTGCTGTGCCGGCGGTCCCCACTGCCGCGGCGTCCGCCTCCCGGCGTCTCCCCCGCCCGCTCAGCCTCGGCCCGACGGCGCTGAGGCGCATCGGCGGGGGTACCAGACGGAAACCGGCAGGCTGACACCTCCGAGGCCCCGCGATGATCGCTACTCGTCAGGCACCGCGTCCGGTATGAGGGGGGCCACCCAGCTCAGGAAGCGCTCCCCGAACTCCGCCTGCGCTGCTTCCATGACAGCGTTCGGATGATCGGCCGGCGCCAGTCCGAAGTGCTCCTTCAGCCAAGAGACGTACTCCTCGTGGCAGGCGCTGGGTTCGTAGTCGTCGTCGCGGCCGAAGCCGGCGTCCTCCCAATCCACCCAGATCTCGCTGTCGTAGCCGATGATCTGGAACAGTTCCGGAAGGTCGCGGGCGACGAGATGGATTCCGCCCTCGTCCCCGAGCACCACGATCGGCAGCGTGGCGAGGTCAGGACGGTCGTCGAGCCGCCACAGCGCGTAGAGGGAACCGGAACCGTTGGCCTGGGCGAAGGGGATCAAGCGGTGGATGAGCTCCGGATCCTCCAGAAATCCATTGCGCCCGTACTCGGACAGATCAAAGCCGTCGGCATAGAGGTCATCGAGGCGATCCTCGAACTCCTTGAGCAGATTCAATTCGGGGACGGGCGAAAACGCGTGACTCACGGGACCTCCATGAGCATGGGTCGCAAGCGGTTCAGGGCGGTTGGGTGCGGTTGGGCGCGGCATCAACTCCGTACGTCAAAAACGCTACTTGACGCCACTGACAACGCGGCGGCGACGAGCGCCGGTGAAATTCGCTCGCCGGGCCGCTCCGGCGTCGCTCACAGTGGTGGCGGGGCGTCGCACCTGCGGCGACTCGCGGAGTGAGCACGAACGGGGAACTGACATGTCGACGCTGCGCGTCACGGTCGAGCGACTGACGATCCATGAGCATCCGAATGCCGACGCACTGGAGCTCGCGCAGGTGGGCCTCTATCGCGCCGTCGTCGCCAAGGGGGTCTACCGGACCGGCGACTTCGCCGTGTATGTGCCGGAGCAGGCAGTGCTCCCGGAGGACTTGGTGGCTGAGCTGGGTCTGACCGGCAAGTTGGCCGGTTCTGCGGCCAATCGGGTCAAGGCGATACGGCTGCGTGGCGAACTGTCGCAGGGCATCGTCTGCCGGCCGCGCGCCCTGGACGGTGTGGACCTGGCGCGGGCGCAGGCAGACGGCACCGACTTCGCGGCCGAGCTCGGGGTCGTCAAATGGGTGCCGCCGGTGCCGGTTTCGATGAGCGGTGAGGTCGAGGCGGCGCCCGATCTGCTGCCGTGGATCGATATCGAGAATCTGAAGCGGTATCCGGAGATCTTCACCGAGGGCGAGCCGGTCGCGGTCACGGAGAAGGTGCACGGGACCGCGTGCTGCCTCACGTACAGCGCCGAGGGCGAACGCGTCCAGGTGACGTCCAAGGGACTCGGCGCACAGCGGCTGGCACTGACCGAGGACGCGAAGAACCTGTACTGGCGAGCGGTGCGCGGACATGGCGTAGCGCGCGTCGCGGCGGAGATCGCCGGGGAACTGGGGGCATCGCGGGTCGGCGTGTACGGCGAGGTGTACGGCGACGGCGTACAGGACCTCGGGTATGGCGCGGACAGCCGCCGCGGAGACCCCGCGTACGCGGTCTTCGATGTCGCGGTGGAGATCGGCGGGCGGCTGCGGTGGCTGGATCCGGAGGAGCTGACGAAGGTGCTGGACGGGCGGCTTCCGGCGGTGCCCACGCTGTTCAGCGGCCCGTATGACGCGCGGCGGGTGATGGAGCTGGCCGAGGGCCGCGAGACGCTGTCCGGGCGTGCGGTGCACATCCGGGAGGGTGTGGTCGTCCGTCCGCTGAGTGATCGCTACAGCTCTGTGGCGGGCGGGCGCGCCATCGCGAAGGTGGTCGGCGGCGCCTACCTGACGCGTAAGGGCGGCACGGAGTACGAGTAGTCGGACGCGCCGCGCCTTGGTGGGCCTACGGATCACGCTCCGCTGCTCTGCATGGCCTCCTGGTGCTCCAGTGCGAGCTCCAGGAGGCGCTTCGCGAGGGCGAGCGGGGCGCCGGGGTCGCGGGTGGGGGCGGCGGCCTTGGTCCGGTGCGTGGGGAGGCGTTCGACGGTTGTGGTGCCGGTGTCGGACTCCAGGGTGGGGGCGTAGCCCGCTGCGCGGAGGGCTTCCAGGGTGGCGGCCGGAGGGCGGCCGCTGACCAGGACGGTCGGGGCGATGGCCCGCAGCCCGAGGTCGCGCAGGGCGCGGTGCGCGGCGAGTTCGGCGACCAGGGCTGCATCGTCGGAGCGGATGCAGCAGCCTGCGGGCAGGACGCGCATCCGGCCGTGGGTGCGGGCGGTGTCCTGGATGAGGTAGCCGAGTGGCTGTGGCAGCGAGCCGGTCGCCGAGGCCGCGGTGAGGTCGTCGAGCAGGGTGGCTGCGGTCCGGCCGGCGTCCAGGGCACGGCGTACGGAGGCGGGGGTGAAGCGCCAGGTGACGGCGTGGCCTTCGGACTCGCGGACGGCCGAGGAGGCGAGCAGCTCGGCGAGGGCGGCGGCAGGGCGGCCGGGGACGACGGCGGTCAGATCGGCCTGGAAGTGGGCCTCTTCGAGGAGCGGCGGGAGCAGATCGCGGAGCGGTTCGCTGAGGGACCGCGGGTCGGCGAGGAGCGCGTGGCCCAAGGGGGTGAGGGTGCCGTGGGCGGTCAGACCGAGGTAGGCGGCTTCGTGCAGGGTGTGGGCGGCGCGCTCCTCGGCCATCGGCTGCCCCCTGAGGGCGAGGGGCCGGTGCCAGCCGGCCGCCTCCAGAAGCGCCTGCAAGGGGGTGGCCACGCCCTGCTCCTCGTCGGATGCCGTCGGCGGCAGGGGCGGGAGGGGCTCTCCGGCGCTGAGGGGGACGGTGGCCAGAGCGGCCAGGAGCGCGTACCGGACGGCGGGGGCGTGCCGGTCGTGTCCGCGGACCAGTGCGGTCGGGGTCTCGCCGAACGGGGTGTGGGTGGGGACGGCCCATAGGGAGGACCAGGCGGCCAGGACGGGGGCGAGGCGTTCGCCGGGTGGGCGGGCGAGCCAGCCGTCGTAGGCGCCGGTGGGGAGCGCGGTGATGCCGGCCGGCGTGCGGGTCAGTGCGATCAGGTCGGCGGCGAGGGTGAGATCGAGGAGGAGTCGGGTGTGCGGTTCGGTGGCGCCTGCTGCTTTGGCCAGCCGTTTGATCTCGCGGATGGCCAGGCCGCCCGACTTCCGCAGCGCCGCGGGTTGCGTGGCCAGCGTGGCGAGGAGGCGTTCCACTGTGGCGGCCAGCGTCGCCGCGGCGGCCCGGGATTCGTCGTACGGCGAGGTGGGCGCGACCGCGGTCGCGGGGAGCCTGGGGCGGGCGATGGATGCCGCGGTGGCGTCGGGCGTGGGCTGCGGGGCCCGCGCGACGAAGGGGCCGAGGTCGTGGGCGGCCAGGAGCTGCGGGGTGCGCGGCGGGACGACGATGCTGCCGTCCTCGCCCGGGGCCGCGAGTCCGTCCTCGTAGAGGGAGCGCAACGCGGTTTCGGCGGCGGTACGCACGGGGCCCTGTGAGGTGGCGCCGAGCGCGGCGTAGACGTCTTCAGGCGGGACGGGTTCGGTGGCCAGATGCGGAAAGGACAGCCGGTGTGCCATCAGGGACTGGTAGTCGGCGCCCGGGGCGGGGGCGGCGGGAGCGGGGGCGTCGCGCCCGGCTCGGTCCTGGCTGATGCGGGCGGTGGCGGCGAGCACCTGGAGCCGGGGATGGTCGAGGTGCAGCACCAGGTGGTGGAGGGTTTCGTACGACCACAACGCACTGGCCAGGCCGCGGAGTTGGGTGGGCGCGGGCCGGCGGGCGAGCGGCTCGGCATGCCGGGCGAGAAGTGCGGCGAGCTGCTCGGGGGTGCGCTGTGCCAGGGATCGGGTGAGTGTGTCGAGGCCTTCCACGGCCCTGAGGTTAGTCATCGCGCGAGCAGGGTGGTGAGGGCGCCTACGGGGTCGGGGTCGGCCGGCCCGGTGGGCCACCAGTCCTCGGCGCCGGGCTCGGACTCGTAGGGATACCAGCGGTTGTCGTGGCCGAAGCGGAGCTGGATGCCGCGGTCGGGGTCGGTGAGGTGGTTGTGGCGTGGGCGCAGGGCCGGGAGGTCCGCGGCGAGGAGGGCGCCGCGGGCCCGGTCGAAGTCGCCGGCCGGAGGGTTCCAGGGCGTTTCGAGGAGCGCCAGCCCTTCGGGTCCGCCCTGGCGCCAGGCGGCGACGGCCCGGGCCACGTCCGTGGGCGTACGGCCGGTGGCCGCCGCGAGGTCGCGGAAGAGCGCCCGGGTGGTGGAGGTCAGACCGGCGGTGGGGTGGGCGGTGGCCGCCAGGCGGATGGCGTCCTCCCATGGGGGCAGCACCGGGAACGGGCTGGGGGCGGGCGGCTGTTCGGCGCCGGAGGTGAGGATGCCGGCAGCGGATACGCAGGCGTGGGCGCGGGCCGCGGCGTCGGCGGCCAGGAATTCGAGGCCGGCCGGGTCGAAAGGGAGCCCGTCGGCGTCCGGGAGGGCCGGCGGTCTGCCGGCGTGCCGGGGTGCCGGCAGGGGTGGCGGGAGCGGCGGGCGGGGACGGTCTGCGAGGGCCTCACGAGCGAGGACGCCGTGGGGCCTGGGGGCTGTCGGTGATGCGTGCTCTCCGGGGGCGGCGACTCCTGAAAGGACGTCAGGAGCGTGTCTGCCGGTGTTTCCGGTGGGGGATCGGGTGGCCCCGGGGAGGGATCCGCCGGTGCCGGGCGGCATCGTGGTCACGAGTGCCTGGCCGCGGGTCTCGCGGGCGGTGTGGGTGGCGTTGCGGCGGGAGAGTTCGTCGAGGAGTTCGCGTTCGCCACGGCCCCGCATCAGCAGCAGGACGAACGGGTCCGCGTCCAGAAGGCGGGCCGTCTGGAAGCAGAGCGCGGCGGCGTGTTTGCAGGGACGTCCGTTGTCGGGGCACGAGCAGCGGGGGACGAGATCGCCCGGCCCGGGGAGGAGGCACACCTCCCCCTCGGCCAGAGAACTGGGCAGCTTCTTGGCCAGGAGGGCAGTGAGCTGGGCGGGCTCCGCGGCGATGGCGTCGAGGAGGCGGTCCCATTCCTCGTCGGTGAGGGTTCTGAGGCGGACTTCCGCGCTGTAGGGGCGGGGCTTGCTGCCGCGTACGGTGGCGACGATACGGCCCGGTGTGATGTTGATGGTGTCCACGTGGCCGTCCCGGGCGTATGTCCGGCCGCGGGCGAGCCGGGCGCTGTCCAGGGCCGTGGTCTCCAGGGCGTCCAGCCAGGCGCTCCCCCACCAGGATTCGGCGAACAGGCCGCGGGCGCCGGTGCGGGGCGGCAGCGGCGGGAACGTACGCGAACGGTCGGCGCGGGCCAGCCGGTCCGCTGCGGCAGCGCGCCCGGTGGCGGCGGGACGGCCGGGCGTGGGGCGGGGGCTCATGCGGGCCTCCTCAGGGAGACGAGGTCGGCCAGCTCGGCGTCGGAGAGCTCGGTGAGCGCGGTCTCGCCGCCGGAGAGCACCGCATCGGCGAGGGCCCTCTTGGCGGTGAGGAGTTGGGCGATGTTGTCCTCGACCGTGCCCTCGGCGATCAGGCGGTGGACCTGGACGGGCTGGGTCTGACCGATGCGGTAGGCACGGTCGGTGGCCTGCTCCTCCACCGCGGGATTCCACCAGCGGTCGTAGTGGATCACATGTCCGGCGCGGGTGAGATTGAGGCCGGTGCCCGCTGCCTTGAGGGACAGCAGGAATACCGGGACATGGCCCGACTGGAAGCGGTCGACCATCCTCTCCCGTTCGGCGACGGGGGTACCACCGTGCAGGAGTTGGTGGGCGATGCCACGGGTGGTGAGGTGCCGTTCGAGCAGCCGCGCCATCCCCACGTACTGTGTGAAGACCAAGGTGGCGCCGTCCTCGGCAAGGATGGTGTCCAGGAGTTCGTCGAGGAGTTCGAGCTTCCCCGAGCGGGCGACCAGGCCCGGCGCGGCCTCCTTCAGGTACTGCGCGGGGTGGTTGCAGATCTGTTTGAGGGCGGTGAGCAGCTTCATCACCAGGCCACGGCGCGCGATGCCCTCGGCGGTCCCGATCCGGGAGAGGGTCTCGCGGACGACGGCCTGATACAGCGCGGCCTGTTCGCGGCCCAGCGCCACCGGGTGGTCCGTTTCCGTCTTGGGCGGAAGTTCGGGCACGATTCCGGGGTCGGATTTCTTGCGTCGCAGGATGAACGGGCGCACGAGTCTGGCCAGCCGCTCCGCCGCCTCCGGGTCCTCGCCGCCCTCGACCTCGCGGGCGTGCAGCGCGCGAAACGTCTTCAGCGAGCCGAGGAGCCCGGGGGTGGTCCAGTCGAGGAGGGCCCACAGCTCGGAGAGGTTGTTCTCAACGGGGGTACCGGTGAGGGCGATCCGGGCCGGTGCCTTGATGCCGCGCAGCGCCTTGGCCGTGGAGGACCGCGGGTTCTTCACATGCTGTGCCTCATCGGCGACGACCCATGCCCAGGAATGGGCAGCCAGTTGGGCGGCGCTGCTGCGCATCGTCCCGTACGTGGTCAGTACGAAGCCGCCGTCCAGGCCGTCCAGACTGCGGCCGGCGCCGTGGAAGCGTCGTACGGGAATACCGGGGGCGAAGCGCTCGATCTCGCGCTGCCAGTTGCCGAGGAGGGAGGCGGGGCAGACGACGAGGACGGGTGCGGTGGGACGTCGGTGAAGGTGCAGCGCGACGACGGTGACGGTCTTGCCGAGGCCCATGTCGTCGGCCAGGCAGCCGCCGAGGCCGATCGAGGTCATGGTGTCGAGCCAGGCCATGCCCCGCAGTTGGTAGTCGCGGAGGGTCGCCCGCAGTCCGGGCGGCTGCGGCAGCGGGCCCGCTTCGGTGGTCAGGCGCCCGCGCAGGGCGGCGAGGGCTCCCATGGGCACCACCTCGACCTCTTCGCCGTCCACATCTGTGGTGCCACTGAGCGTCGCGGCGAGCGCGTCAACCGGGTCCAGATAGCCAAGTTCCCGTTTACGGGCCTTACGTACGAGCGCGGGATCGACCAGTACCCACTGGTCGCGCAGCCGGACCACGGGGCGGTGCGACTCGGCGAGGGCGTCCATTTCCGCTTCGGTCAGCGGCGTGCCGTCCATCGCCACCTGCCAGCGGAATTGCAGGAGTTCCTTGGTGTCGAAGAAGCCGAAGCCGTCCGCGGCCGACCCCGGTGCGGGGCGCAGCACCGCCGCGGCGGTCAGACCGCGGGCCAGCTCCTTGGGCCAGTGGACGGCCACGCCCGCGGCGCCCAGTCGTGGCGCGGCCTCGCCCAGCAGCTCGTACAACTCGTCCTCGCTGAGCGGCAGCACATCGGGGATGGGCCGCTCCAGGAGGCGGCCGAGCGGGGCCCAGACGCGGGCGGCGCGGCGCAGCGCGAGGAGGGTGTCGACACGGGACCGCGGGCCGAAGTGGTCGGGGCCTTCGCCCTCCCACAGGTGACGGGCGTCGGCAACCAGGGTGGGGTCGGTGAGGCTGTGCACCTGCAGGATGGCGGCCGCTGCACTGCGCTCTTCCGGGCCGCCATCGCTACCTGCGGCGATGTCTTGTTTGGTGTCGAAGAGCCGGTGCGGCGAGAGGTCGAGGCGCAACGACAGCCGGACCCCCGCATCGACGCCGGCCGCGACCTCCGCGGCCCATTCCCGGGCGCGGGGCATGTGCTGCGGCGTACTCGCGGCGAACGGGGCACCCACCACGAGTTCGGCGGCGGGGCTTCGCGGCAGAGCATCGACGACCGCATCCACGAAGAGCCGTACCAGGGACGCCGGATCGTGGACCTGGAGCGGGCGGCTGCCGGGGAGCGGCACCGCGTATGCCTCGGCGGGCATGGCGGCGGCGACGGCCCGGAGGTGTGCGATGTCGTCAGGGTCCAGGGGACCGGCGCGCCAGGCGTCCGTGTCCTCGGCGGTCAGCCCTGGCAGCAGTCTGCCCCGCGCGGCGAGGTGCAAGGCGTGCAAGGTGGCCGCACCCCAGCAGGCCGCCGCTGGGTGGGCGGTCGGGTCGTGCCGGGCACGGACCAGCAGCGGTACGGCCTCCGCCAGCGGGAGCAGCACGGCGGGGACCGTGCGGCTGCGTGCGCCGTTTCCATGGCGACGGACGACGGTCAACTGCGCCGGCTCGGCGACCTGCCCGTCGGCTCCCGTTCCTCCCCCAGGACCGACGCCCGGGAGCGCTCCGCCATCGGGCCGCCAGAAGGCGAGCTTCCCGGCGCGCGGCGGCTGACCGGGCAGGAAGACCACGGCGCAGCGGGCCGCAGCGGTGCCGAAACGGCCGGCGCCCTCTTCGGCCGCCGGCGCGGCCGTGGGCGGGACGTCCGACGCCCGGGACACCTCTGGTGTCGCCTCCCACCGCCTCGCCATGCCGTCCCCTCGCGCTTGATCCTTCACTGTTCGATCCCTCAGAGCTCGGTCCTTCCGCGCCGATGGCGGCGCCGGCCCGGTCTGCCAGGTCTGCCGGGACCGGCTCAGTCTCGCGGTCCCGACCTGCGAGTCTACGGTCGTGCGCACTGCCCCTCTCGCGTCGCGCTCGGCGGCCGACGCCACCTTCGCCGCTGCTGCTGTGCCACACCCCGAAGTGATGCCCATGCTGTCCGCCCCCTGCGTCCGTCCGGCCGTCGGCGGCGGTCCCGCCGCAGCGACCCTGCGTGAGATCGATGGAAGCAGACGGCACTGACAATGCTTCCCGCACGCCGTCTGCCGCTGGTCGCCGACGGCTTGTTCAGCCATCTCAGACCTGGCGGACCGGAGTTATCCACAGGCCGCAGATCACCTCTCGACATCCCTCCACATTCCATTACAGTGAGTGACGGAATCACTCTCAGTGATCATTCGATGTCGTTGAGGAGCTCTCATGCACAACCCCACAGCCGAGCAGACCGCCGCTTCCGACGCCTTCCGAGCCGGCTCGCATCTCGTGATCCAGGCCGGTGCCGGCACGGGCAAGACGACCACCCTCGCGATGCTCGCGCACGAAGCACGGCGGCAGGGCCGGATCGGTCGATATATCGCCTTCAACAGAGCCATCGCGCGCGACGCCACTCGCGCCTTCCCCACCGAGGTGGTCTGCGGAACCGCCCACGCCCTCGCGTACACCGCGGTCGGCAGAAAGTACGCGGCACGGATGCACGCGCCCCGGCAAGCGGGCTGGAGAACAGGCGCCGCCCTGGGCATCGACGACGGGATGTCCGTGCACATCGGAACGCGCAAGGTCAACAACAAGGCGCTCTCCTACGCGGCTCTGCGCACGGTCACCCGGTTCTGCCAGTCGGCCGACACAGAGATCGCGCGCCATCACGTCCCACCGTTACGCGGAGCCGAATCGGAGCCCATGCACGATCAACTCGCCGGCCTCGTCCTCCCCTACGCACGCAAGGCCTGGGCCGATCTGCAACATCCGGACCATGGCGTCGTCCGCTTCGAGCACGACCACTACCTCAAGATGTGGGCCCTGCGAGAGCCGGTCGTCCCCGGGGATTTCCTGCTTCTGGACGAAGCCCAGGACACCAACCCCGTGGTCGAGCAGGTCTTCACGGCGCAGCGCGACCACGCTCAGCTGGTGCTGGTCGGGGACTCCGCCCAGGCGATCTACGGCTGGCGTGGCGCGCGCGATGTCATGACCGGATTCGACGGCCGACAGCTCAGCCTCTCCCGCTCCTTCCGCTTCGGGCCGACGCTGGCGGCCGAGGCCAACCGCTGGCTCACGATCGTCGGCGGACCGATCCGGCTCACGGGATCGCCTCTGCTGGAGACGGAGTTGAGCACGGTCCGCGAGCCACAGGCGATCCTGTGCCGGTCGAGCGTCGGGGCGATGGTGGAGGTGATACGGCAGCTGGAGGCAGGCCGCCGGGTCGCGCTCGCCGGCGGCGGCGAGGCACTGAGCGCACTGGCACGGGCGGCTCACGACCTTGAGGCCGGTCGCCGCACCTCCCACCCGGAACTGATGCTCTTCGAGACCTGGGCGGAACTGCGGGAATACGCGGAGTTCGACCCGGCCGGGCGCGACCTGCTGCCGCTGGTGGAACTGGTCGACGAGCACGGCACGGAAGCCCTGCTCCGTGCCCTGGCCCGGCTCTCACCCGAGGAAGCGGCGGCGGTGACCGTGTCCACGGCGCATCGGGCGAAGGGCCGTGAGTGGGCAAGCGTGCGCATCGCGGACGATTTCACAGGCCCCGACGATCTCGACGAGCACGACGAGGACGGCACACCGCTCCCCGGGGCGATCGATATCGACGAGGCGCGCTTGGCATACGTCGCCGTGACACGGGCCCGGTCACGACTCGACATCGGCGGACTGTCGTGGATCAACACACATCCGGCGGGCGACCCCCGCCCCATCGAAGCGAAGCCCGAGCAGCGAACCGACGAATGCGATCGCGATCACGGGAGTGGCAGCGCAGCGACCAGGGCCGATGGCTGGAGCGGCGCACATCCCGTTGCGGCGAGTGCGCAATCAACACGGAGCGACAGGTGACCGCCTCGTCGATCGGGAGGATCCTGGAGGTGGGAGATGGGTGCCGATGCGTACGGGAAATGAACCCCTTCAAGCACGCAGCCCTCTGAGGATGCGCTGTGGGCTGGCGCTGTTCGGGTTGCTGTGGGCCATCGCCGGAACCGTGGCCTTCGTGATGGCAGGCCGACCGGAATGGGCAGCGGCGTGCGCCGCCCTGGCGGCGGTGGCGGTCACCGACCTGGCCATGGTGATTCGGCACATGCGCCAGGGGCCGCACTACCAGCCGGGCAGGGACATACCGCCCTACGAGCCCGATCGGGGTCGGAACGAAGCCTTCCGCAGAGGCAACGCGGGCTACGGGAGACGGCGAAGCCTGCCCTAGCGACGCAGGGAGCAGAGAGAACCGAGTCGGCAGTCCGGCTGCGGCCGTGCATAACGCGTCCCGAGCGAAGCTAGCTCGCTCTGGTGCGGCCGGCCGGCAGCAGCGAGGCACAACCGTCGATCAACAGCACCTGTCAGTCAACAGCAGCAGAGGTCAACAGCGGCAGAGGTCAGTCAGCGATCAGCAGTTAGTCGTCAGCTCTCGCCGTTGCCCGTGTCGCGGGCGAAGCGGGCAGCTTGGATGAAGTCCGGGCGCGGCTCCAGGGCAGCGGCCAGGCGGAAGTGACGTAGCGCCTCTTCGGGGCGGTTGGCGCGCTCCAGGGTGCGGCCGAGCGCGAAGTGCGCGAAGGCGTTGTCCGGCTCGCGTTCCAGCACGATCTGGAACTCAAGCTCCGCAGGCCGTAGTTGAGCGGAGAGGAAGAAGGCGCGGGCGCGCAGCAGCCGGGCCGCGGTGTTCTCGGGGTGTGCGGCGATGACCGAGTCGAGAAGCCGGATCGCACCCCGTGGGTCGCGGGCCGCCAGCAGATGCTCCGCGGCTCGGAAGTCGATGACATGGGTCTCGGGGGTGCGCTCGGGCACGGCCGTCTCCTCTCCCTCGCCGTCCGGGCAGCATCGGCCGCCCGCCGTACGGCGTCACGTGCGGCACAACAATCCCGACGCCCACCGCATTCCGCCCAGCGGCAAGGCGGCCCCGATCTGCTGCGGATCCGCAGGTGCCACACCACCCACCCCTACGAGCTGATGTGGTACGCCTTGCGCAACGTCTCGTGCACGGTCCACTGCGTGCGGTCGCCCTCGCGCAGGACACAGGCGTCGCCCGGTCCCACCTCAAGCACCGGGCCGCCCTCGACTTCGATCGTGGCGCGGCCGCTGACGACCACGAACAGCTCGTTGGCCTCGGTGTCCATCACCACGCCGGGCGTGATTTGCCAGATGCCGCGGATCTGCCGGCCGTCCGGCGACTCCCACAGCACCTTGCCCGTCACCACGGGCTCCCCGGAGACGATCTGGTCAGGGTCCAGGGGTTCCGGCTCCAGCTCTGCGTCCGCGATGCCGGGAATGTTGACGACGAAGGACTCGGGGGCCTTGGAGTCGAGATCGGTAGCGCTCATGGCGGCGAGGGTACCGCCCGGCCTCACGCGCCTCGCAGGCGCTCCCATACCGCGCGGACCTGAGGTTCCAGTGCCTCCAGAGGTCCGTCGTTGTCGATGACGAGGTCCGCGACGGCCAGTCGCTGTTCGCGGGTCGCCTGGGCAGCCATCCGGGCCTTTGCCTCGTCCTCCGCCATTCCGCGCAGCCGGACCAGCCGCTCCAACTGGGTCTCCGGTGCGGCGTCGATGACGATGACCAGGTCGTAGAGCGGTGCCAGGCCGTTCTCCGCCAGCAGCGGCACATCGTGCACCACCACCGCGTCCGGCCCGGCCGACGCCTCCAGTTCGGCCGAGCGTGTGCCGACCAGTGGATGCACGATCGCGTTCAGCGCCTTGAGCTTCTCCGGGTCGGCGAAGACGATCCCACCGAGTTTCGGCCGGTCCAGGCTGCCGTCCGGAGTGAGTACGCCGTCCCCGAACTCGTCTACCACTGCCGCCAGTCCGGGAGTCCCCGGCTCCACGACCTCGCGTGCGATCCTGTCCGCGTCCACGATCACCGCGCCGTACGACGCCAGCAACCGCGAGACCTCGCTCTTGCCCGCGCCGATTCCGCCGGTCAGCCCCACCTTCACCATGGGCCCACGCTATACGGTCCGCAGAGCGCCGACCTCAGCCACTTCGCCAACGCCAGCAATCCAGCAGCCAGCCAAACCCAGTGGCGCCCCGGCAATCCCAGTTGTGGCGCGGCAACTCCGGCGCCCTGCCCGACTGGCCGGACCGTAAAGACAGCCAAGACCCGCCAAGACCCGCCAAGACCGCCAGGACCACGAAACCGGAGCCGCCCCCCAACCGGCTCAGATCACGCCCCGCCCCCATCCCCCTCCCGCTCCGCCAGGAAGCGCTCGAACTCCCTGCCGATCTCGTCGGCCGAGGGAAGTTCCACCGGCTCGGCCACCAGGTTCCCCCTGGTTTCGGCGCCCGCTACCGCGTCGTACTGGTGCTCCAGCCCGCTGACCAGCGCGACCAGCTCCTCGTCGCCCTCCGAGATCTGTCGTTCGATCTCCTCCTGCGTCCGCAGCGCCTCCGTACGGAGCGAATGCGCCGCGCCGGGAAGCACCAGGCCGGTCGCGGCCGTCACGGCCTCCAGGACCGTGAGCGCGGCATCCGGATACACGGACCGGGCGATGTAGTGCGGCACATGCGCCGCCACGCCCAGGACGTCGTGTCCCGCCTCGGCCAGCCGGAACTCGATCAGCGCCTCCGCGCTGCCGGGCACCTGCGCCTCGTCGAAGAGGCTGGCGTGCCCGGGCATCAGGTCGGTGCGGTTGCCGTGCGGGGTGATGCCTACAGGGCGGGTGTGCGGCACGCCCATCGGAATGCCGTGGAAGTTGACCGAGAGCCGCACGCCGAGCCGCTCCACCATCTGACGCACCGCGGCCGAGAAGCGCTCCCACTCCACGTCCGGCTCGGGGCCGGACAGCAGCAGGAAGGGCGCCCCCGTCGCATCCTCGACGAGCCTCAGCGTGATGCTGGGCGTCTCGTAACTGGTCCAGCGGTGCTTGTCGAAGGTGAGCAGCGGGCGGCGCGCGCGGTAGTCGATCAGCCGGTCGTGGTCGAAGCGGGCGATGACGCGGTGCGTCAGGCCGTCCAGTAGCCGTTCCACGATCTGGTCGCCGGTCTCGCCGGCGTCGATATAGCCGTCGAAGTGGTACAGCAGCACCAGCCCGGCGGAGTCCCTGGCCGCGATGGCCTCAACCGCCGCGAGCCCGCTCGGCTCCCATTCGTACAACCCGTGGGGATCCAACACAGTGTCCGCTCCTCCTCATGTCCGTGTGCAAGAACGCCCTGCGTCGCCCCCGCATTCCCGAGCAGTGCTTACGGTCCTGCAGCGCCGCCTCCAAGCGCCTGCCGCAGAGACGAGATCCCGCCACGTTTATGAGTGACAGCCGCGCCGCCTCACCGGACGTCCTGACCCCGCGCCCCGCCCCAGGCCCCGTAACAGCAGCACAGCAACGGAGGAACCGGTTCATACCACTGAACGGTAGCGAACAGCACTGAACAGTCTTGCTCCGTAAGCGAGTTACGGCTATCGCCCACACGTCCACCCCTCCCCCGAAACCAGCGCAATACCTTGACGCCCCCTCGACCGTGCCTCTAGCTTCACGACCACTCTGGCGATTCACACTTCCGCCCAACGTTCATATATGGAAAGGCAGTTGAATGCGTACCGGATCCCTCCTGACCGTGTCGGCCGCCACGCTGCTGGCAGCCGGTACCGTCCTCACCGTCACGACCACGGCGATAGGCGCGTCCGCGCCCTCCCCCACCCGGGTCATCGACGTGTCGACACCGGCCCAGCTCAAGAACGCGCTCGCCGCCGCCAAGCCCGGCGACACCATCCAGCTCGCCGACGGCACCTACAACGGCAACTTCAAGACCTCCGCCGCCGGCAGCTCCGCGTCCCGGATCACCCTCACCGGCTCACCGAAGGCCGTACTCACCGCGGGCGGCGGCTATGGGCTGCACCTGAACGGCGCCTCGTACTGGACCGTCAAAGGGATCACGGTCACCGGCGGCCAGAAGGGCATCATGATGGATGCCTCGAACGGTGTCGTCATCGACTCCGTCCATGACCTGGACATGGAGGGTGTGCACTTCCGCAAGTCCAGCAAGGACGGAGTCATCAAGAACTCCACCATCCGCGACACCGGCAAGGACGGCAGCGGCATGGGCGAGGGGGTGTATGTCGGCAGCGCGGGCGGGACCGACGACAAGAGCGACAACATCCAGATCCTCGACAACACCATCGGCCCCGGTGTCGGCGGAGAGAACATCGACATCAAGGAAGGCACGACCGGCGCGAAGATCAGCGGTAATACGTTCGACGGCAGCGGGCTGACCGGAGCCAACTTCGACGACTCCTGGGTCGACGTGAAGGGCAATGACGTCGTCGTCGAGAACAACACCGGCGGCCACACCACCAACAACGGCTACGAGACCCACAGTCAGCAGTCGGGCTGGGGCTGCGGCGCCGTCTTCCGTGGCAACAAGTCCGATCTGAGCGATGCGACGGGCACCGGCCGCTACGGGTTCAACATCACCAACTACGACGCGTCGGACTGTCCGGTCACCATCGCCGGCGACAACACCGTCACCGGCGGCCGCGGCACCGCCAACCCGGGTGTGCCGGTGGGCTGACACTGGCCCGCCAACCCGGAAACTCCCCAGTCCCAAGGCCCTGCCACGCCGTCCCGCACACGACGAAGGCCCGCTCCCCCCAAGAGGGAACGGGCCTTCGCCTATCGGCTAGTGCCTAGCGGTGTGAGCCGTTCAGCTCTGGCCGCCGGCCAGCTTCTCGCGGAGCGCGGCCAGGGCCTCGTCCGACGCCAGGGCGCCGGAGTTGTCCGCCGACTCCGAGGAGTACGAGCCGCCGGAGACGTTGCCGCCACCAGCGTTGCCGCCGGCGGTCGCCGCGGGAGCCGCAGCACCCTCGGCCGCAGCCTGCTCGTCGGCCTCGCGGGACTTGATGACCTGGGCCTGGTGCTGCTCGAAGCGCTGCTGCGCCTCGGCGTACTGGTTCTCCCACGCCTCGCGCTGGGTCTCGTAGCCCTCGAGCCAGTCGTTGGTCTCGGGGTCGAAGCCCTCGGGGTAGATGTAGTTGCCCTGGTCGTCGTAGGACGCGGCCATGCCGTACAGGGTCGGGTCGAACTCGACCGTCGACGGGTCGGCACCGAAGGCCTCGTTGGCCTGCTTCAGCGAGAGGCTGATGCGACGGCGCTCGAGGTCGATGTCGATGACCTTGACGAAGATCTCGTCGTTGACCTGGACGACCTGCTCCGGGATCTCGACGTGGCGCTCGGCCAGCTCGGAGATGTGGACCAGGCCCTCGATGCCCTCGTCGACGCGCACGAACGCACCGAAGGGAACGAGCTTGGTGACCTTACCCGGGACGACCTGACCGATCTGGTGGGTCCGGGCGAACTGCTGCCACGGGTCTTCCTGGGTCGCCTTGAGCGACAGGGACACGCGCTCGCGGTCCATGTCGACGTCCAGGACCTCGACCGTGACCTCCTGGCCGACCTCGACGACCTCGGAGGGGTGGTCGATGTGCTTCCAGGACAGCTCGGAGACGTGCACCAGGCCGTCCACGCCACCCAGGTCCACGAAGGCACCGAAGTTGACGATGGAGGAGACGACGCCGGAGCGCACCTGGCCCTTCTGGAGGGTGGTGAGGAAGGTCTGGCGGACCTCGCTCTGGGTCTGCTCCAGCCAGGCACGGCGGGACAGGACCACGTTGTTGCGGTTCTTGTCCAGCTCGATGATCTTGGCCTCGAGCTCCTTGCCCACGTAGGGCTGGAGGTCGCGGACGCGGCGCATCTCGACCAGGGAGGCCGGGAGGAAGCCACGGAGGCCGATGTCGAGGATGAGACCACCCTTGACGACCTCGATGACGGTACCGGTGACGATCCCGTCCTCTTCCTTGATCTTCTCGATCGTGCCCCAGGCACGCTCGTACTGAGCGCGCTTCTTGGACAGGATGAGGCGGCCTTCCTTGTCCTCCTTCTGGAGGACCAGGGCCTCGATCTCGTCACCGACGGCGACGACCTCGTTGGGGTCGACGTCGTGCTTGATCGAGAGCTCGCGGCTCGGGATCACGCCTTCGGTCTTGTAACCGATGTCGAGCAGGACCTCGTCCCGGTCGACCTTCACGATGACGCCGTCGACGATGTCGCCGTCGTTGAAGTACTTGATCGTCTCGTCGATCGCGGCGAGGAAGGCTTCCTCGTTACCGATGTCGTTGACCGCAACCTGCGGGGTGGTGGCGGTGGTCTCGGTGCTGCTCGTCATGTGGGAAAGGGCTCCGGTGCGGACATTGAAGTCGTAGGTACTGCTACGCCGAGAGCCGGTATCGCCTCTGCATAAGCCAGACAGCATCAGGCGCACCCTCCGGAAGCCCCGCGAAAAACCGGAGCAACCCGAAACGCCTCGAAAACCGAGGGGACATACATACAGATGCGAGCGCGGCCTGCTCCGTCTGAGGCGCGCAGGCCCGCAGCGCAACTTGTAGCATACGGGGGCAGCCGGACACGGTCAATGCGCGAAGGCGCACACCAGGGGCAGAACGCCCCATAACCGGCACACGCGATGTTCCGCGAGGCGAATGGCCTCACAGTCCCTGCAGCGACAAGCACAGCGAAGACTACGACGACGGGCGCGATGAACCAAGACCAAGAGCCGGAGGCGACCCGACGTGACGCCTCGGACACCGAGAGCAGCCAGGCCAGTCGCGGCTGGTGGGACCGTAATGCGGACGAGTACCAGAGCGAGCACGGCGCGTTCCTCGGGGACGATCGTTTCGTCTGGGGCCCCGAAGGGCTGGATGAGGCGGAGGCCGGCCTGCTCGGTCCCGTGGCGGAGCTGAAGGGGAAGCGCGTCCTGGAGATCGGGGCCGGCGCGGCGCAGTGTTCCCGGTGGCTGGCGGCGCAGGGCGCGCGCCCGGTGGCGCTCGATCTCTCCCACCGGCAGCTGCAGCATGCGCTGCGGATCGCCGACGGGACGGACGCTGACGCCGAGCTGGTGGAGGCGGACGCCGGGGCGCTGCCGTTCCGGGACGGCGCCTTCGACCTCGCCTGCTCCGCGTATGGCGCGATTCCGTTCGTCGCCGATCCGGTACGGGTGCTGCGCGAGGTACGCCGGGTGCTGCGGCCGGGCGGCCGGTTCGTCTTCTCCGTCACCCACCCCATCCGCTGGGCCTTCCCCGACGAGCCCGGTCCCGAGGGCCTGTCGGTGGCGGCGTCCTACTTCGACCGCACGCCGTACGTCGAGCAGGACGAGACCGGGCAGGCGGTGTACGTGGAGCACCACCGGACGCTGGGCGACCGGGTGCGGGACGTGGTGGCCGCCGGGTTCCGGCTGGAGGATCTCGTCGAGCCGGAGTGGCCGGACTGGAACACCCAGGAGTGGGGCGGCTGGTCTCCGCTGCGGGGGAACCTGATTCCGGGGACGGCGATCTTCGTGTGTGCAGCGGGGGCGTAGCGAACGGTCGGCGGCAGGGCCGTTGTCAGTGGCGGGCGGCACACTTGGGGGCGTGATCGCCCGTGACGCCCTCGCCCAGCTGCCCGTACGTACCGCGCTGCCCGCGCTCCGCGAAGCCCTCGACAGGGCGGGTACCGCGGTGCTCTGCGCGCCGCCCGGCACCGGTAAGACGACGCTGGTGCCGCTGGAGCTCGCGGGTCTGACGGGCGAGGGGCCGGCGCGGCGGGTGCTCGTCGCCGAGCCGCGGCGGATCGCGGCCCGTGCCGCGGCGCGGCGGATGGCGTGGCTGGTGGGCGAGAAGGTCGGCGATTCGGTCGGGTTCACGGTGCGGGGCGAGCGGCGGGCCGGGCCCCGTACGGCCGTGGAAGTGGTGACCACCGGGGTGCTGCTGCAGCGGTTGCAGCGGGATCCGGAGCTGGCCGGTGTGGATGTGGTGGTGCTCGACGAGTGCCATGAGCGGCATCTGGACGCCGATACCTCCGCGGCCTTTCTCCTGGACGTACGGGAGACGCTGCGGCCGGAGCTGCGACTGGTGGCGGCGTCGGCGACGACGGATGCGGAGGGGTGGGCCCGGCTGCTGGGCGGTTCCGACGGGGCCGCGCCGGTGGTCGAGGCGGCGGGCGTGTCGCATCCCGTGGCCGTGGTGTGGTCGCCTCCGGAGCGGCCGGTGCGGCCGGCACATGGGATGCGGGTGGATCCGGCGCTGCTGACGCATGTTGCGGGGGTGGTGCGGCGCGCCCTGCGGGAGCAGTCGGGGGATGTGCTGTGTTTCCTCCCCGGTGTCGGGGAGATCGGGCGCGTCGCCGGGCAGTTGGCCGGGGTGGATGCCGAGGTGCTGCAGGTGCATGGGCGCGCGCCGGCCGAGGTGCAGGACGCGGTGCTGGCGGGCGGCGATGGCGTACGGCGGGTGGTGCTGGCTACGTCGGTGGCGGAGTCGAGCCTGACCGTGCCGGGCGTGCGCGTGGTCGTGGACAGCGGGCTGGCGCGGGTGCCGCGGATGGATCATGCGCGTGGGCTCAGTGCACTCACGACGGTACGGGCCTCGCAGGCGGCGACGCGTCAGCGGGCCGGGCGGGCGGGGCGCGAGGCGCCGGGTGTGGTCTATCGCTGCTGGTCGGAGGGCGAGGACGGGCGGCTGTCGCGTTTCCCTGATCCGGAGATCAAGGTCGCGGACCTGACGGCGTTCGCGCTTCAGGCGGCGTGCTGGGGGGATCCGGCGGCGACCGGGCTGGCCCTGCTGGATGCGCCGCCGGCGGGCGCGCTTGCCGCGGCGCGCGACGTACTGACGGCGGTCGGCGCGGTGGACGCGGACGGCCGGGCGACGGAGCGGGGCGTACGGATGGCGCGGCTTGGTCTGCATCCGCGGCTGGCCCGAGCGCTGTTGGACGGCGCGCGGGAGGTCGGTGTGCGGCGGGCCGCGGAGGTGGTGGCCTTGCTGAGCGAGGAGCCGCCGCGCGCGTACGGGGACGATCTGGCGGCCGCATGGCGTACGGCGCGGCGGGGCGGTGACGCGTACGCCGCCAGGTGGCGGCAGGAAGCGCGGCGGCTGTCGTCGGCAGCCGGGGATTCGGGGTCGCGCGGGGGTGCGGAAGCCAAGGTTTCCGGATCTGGCAGGGGCGCGGGAACGGGCGGTACGGCGGACGGCCGGGCTCCGAGCGACGACGTCGTCGCCGGGCTCATCGCCGCGCTTGCGTTCCCGGAGCGGGTGGCGCGTGCGCGCGGCGTGGGGAGTTATCTCATGGCGTCCGGGACCGGGGCCGAGCTGGCCGGGGCGGGGCCCGGTGCGGGGGCGCAGGCCGGGGACGCCTCGCGGCTGCGGGATGCGCCATGGCTGGCCATCGCGGTGGCGGACCGGCCGGTGGCGGCGGCGTCCGCGCGGGTGCGGCTCGCGGCGGTGATCGACGAGGAGACGGCGTGTGCCGCGGCGCGGGCGCTGTACTCCTCGGGCGAGGAGGTCCGCTGGTCGGGCGGGGATGTGGTGGCCAGGAGCGTGACGCGGCTGGGGGCGGTCGAGCTGGCGGCCCGGCCGCTGACCGCGCCTGATCCCGGTCTGTTGCGGGAGGCGGTGGCGTCGGGGCTGCGGCAGGAGGGCCTGGGGCTGCTGCGGTGGTCGGCGGGTGCCCTGTCGTTGCGGCAGCGGATGGCTTTTCTGCACCGGGAGTTGGGCGCGCCATGGCCCGATGTGTCGGATGCGGCGCTTCTGGAGCGGGCCGAGGAGTGGCTGGGGGTGGAGCTCGGGCGGGCGCGACGGCGTGCCGATCTTGCGCGGATCGACGCGGGGCAGGCGCTGGCCAGGCTCCTGCCGTGGGCGACCGGCGACGCGGCGCGGTTCGATGAGCTGGCGCCGGAGCGTATCGAGGTACCGAGTGGTTCGCGGGTGCGGGTGGACTACGGCGACGAGCAGCCGGTGCTGGCCGTCAAGCTGCAGGAGCTGTTCGGCAGGCAGGAGTCGCCACGGGTGGCTGACGGGCGGGTGCCGGTACTGGTGCATCTGCTGTCGCCCGCCGGGCGCCCGGCCGCCGTCACAGCCGATCTCGCGTCGTTCTGGCGGGACGGATACCGGTCCGTACGGGCGGAGTTGCGCGGCCGCTACCCCAAGCACCCGTGGCCGGAGGATCCTTCGACGGTCGAGGCGACGCGGTATACGACGGCCCGGCTCAAGCGGGGCTGACAACGGACAGCCGCAGATGGTGTCAGGCGGGTGCGGGCCGGGGTTCCGGTTCCGGGGTCCGGTCGTCGCGGCCGGAGCCGGTCCCGGGGCGGCGGCTGCGGGCTTCCAGGTGGAGGCTCAGTGCGAGCAGCGCGGCGCCGAGAAGCAGAAAGCCCCAGGGGAGGTAAGTCGTGAGCAGCAGGACGAGGCTTCGCTGGGATTTCACCAGGGCCACGGTGGAGTCGACGTAGTCGTCGCGGATCTTCACATGGCCGGCGAAGGCGGTGACCTTCCCGCCGCCGGGCAGCAGATCGCCGCCGCGCAGTTCCTCCCTGTGGATCTCCTCGCCGTTGACCGGCGCCCCGGTCACCGGGTCGACCCAGAACATCCGCTTGGTGGTGTACCAGCGGGTGGTTCCCATCTTTTCGACGGACTCCGGGGTGATGCCCTTGACCGGCATCTTCTTGGGGAGCGGGACCTTGGTCCAGGGGATGGTCTGCTCGAAGCGGTAGACCTCCAGGCCGCGGAACGTGCGGGTCCCTTTGTAGTGGATGGGGGCGGAGGTACGGGTCTGGGCGTCGAAGTAGGTGTAGTCGCGCCGCTCGGTGAGGAACGGCCACTTGTACTCGATGCCCTCGCGGCGGACCCGGTCGCCGTCGACCATCTCGCCGGTGGCGTGCACCGGCTCCTGGGAGTGCGCGTCGAAGATATAGCGCTCGGGGATCTCGGAGACCATCTTGCCGTCGGGTCCGGACACGTAGGACAGCGCGTCCCAGACGACGACATCGCGGCCCGCGGTCAACTCGATCCGGTCGGACTCGGCGACATTGCCCTTGAGGGTCTGCACGATGGTGACCTTGGGTACCCGCTTGGCCTTCATCGTCCCGTAGTCGATGAGGGTGGCGGGCTTCGCCTCCAGGACCATTTCCTGGTACTGGCTGGGCGGGATCTTGGCGAGCCGCGGGAAGGCGTACCAGCGCAGCAACGGGGACAGGGCGGTGAAGAAGACGGCGAAGGCGAGGAGGACGAGGCTGGCTTTGCGGCGCATGGCGGTGGCGTCCCTCCCTCAGGGGTGCTCGGGGACGGTGGTCAGCAGCGGCTTGGGGGACGTCCGGCCGCTGGGCGCGCCGGTCGCCGTGATGGTGAAGATGAGGGCCAGCGCCGCGGCGAGTCCGACGGCGGCTGCTGTCAGGGCGCGCATGGTCGGCCTCCCGGTGGTCGGCGAACGGTGGTCGTTGGCCGATGGTCGTTGGTCGTTGGTCGTTGAACAGCGAACAGCGAACAGCGAACAGCGATCTGATACGACGTCAGGGCGGGGGCACCGTAGCAACGGGGGGCTCAGATGAGAACACGTTGCACCGCCGTTCTGCCCTGGGGCGGGCGGGACGGCGGTGCAACGAGCAGCGCAACGAGCAGTGCAACGAGAACTGCGACGGGGACTGTAGGGAGCGGGGGGATTACGAGCCGGTCGGGGCCGTGACGTTCAGTTTGACGGTCAGTACGGCGCCGTCGGCGGTGGTCAGCCGCAGCAGGAACGTGCCCGTGTGCGTATCGGTGTAGATCTTCGGCAGCTTCAGCAGGCCGTTTTCGTCGGTCGTGAGGGTAGTGAGGGTGCGGACCGGCTTGTCCTGGTCGGCGCCGGTGGCCTCGGGGTCCTTGAAGTAGGGGCCCTTGTCGTTCTCGGCGCAGTCGGCCTCGACGGAGTCGGCCTTGGCGGAGTCGGCCTTGGCGGAGTCGGCCTTGGCGGAGTCGACGGGGCACTTCGGGTTGTCGGTGACCATGGTCGCGGTGACGGCCACGCCCGCGGCGGCCTTGCCCTGGTACGTCGCCTTGATGTCGACCGAGTCGTCCGCGAAGGCCTCGCCGGCGGTCGCCGTCAGCTCCTTGTCGGAGGTACGGGCGAGCGCGTCGGCCTTCGGCGCGGGCTTGGCCTGGACGGTCACACCGAAGTCGACGGCGGGGGCGGTGCGGCCTTCGGCCTCCGCCCGGACGGTGAAGGCTCCGGCTTTGTCGCCCGCACGCAGCTTGGGCGCGGTGGCCAGGCCGTCCTTGCCGGTGGCGACGGTGACGGTGCTCGCGTCGTCGGGGAAGCGGGCGTCCGTACGGCCGGTGACCGTGAAGCGGGCGGGGGCGCCCGCCACCGGCTTGCCTGCCGCATCCTCGGCGCGGACCTGCGGCGATGCGGCGAACTCGGCTCCCGCGGTGCCCGTCAGATCCTTGTCGCCGACCCGTTCGAGGGCGGTGAGGGAGGCGGGGGTGGCGGGTGAGGTCGGGGCCGGAGTGGGCGGTGAAGTGGGGGTCGGCTTGGGGGTGGTGTTGCCGCCGGGCTTGCCGGGTGTGCCGGGCAGCTTGCCGGGCTTGCCGGGCTGACGTGGCTTGTCGGCGGGCCGGCCGTGGCGTGCCCCGGCGCCGTCACCCTGGCCGTTGCGGTCGGCGGCGGTTCCCGAACCGCCGCGGCGCACCGGGAGCACGCCCTTGCCGTCCGGTACCTCGTGTGTGCCCTCGCGGTAGAACGCGTACCAGGACAGCACCGTCCGCAGATAGTCCGCGGAGTTGTTGTAGCCGAGGATCGCGCGGTCCAGGTCGCGTTGCGTGGTCAGATCGCGGCCGCCGTTGCAGAGATAGCGGCCGGCGCCGAGCGCCGCGTCGAAGACGTTGTTGGGGTCCTTCTTGCCGTCACCGTTGCCGTCGGCGCCCCAACCGCTGCCGTCGGGGCCGCCGTTGGCCCAGGTGGACGGGATGAACTGCATCGGGCCCACGGCACGGTCATGGGTGAGATCGCCGTCGTAGCGGCCGCCATCGGTGTCGGCGATCCGGGCGAAGCCGTGGCCGTTGAGCTGCGGGCCGAGGATCGGCCGGAAGGTGGTGCCCGCGGAATCGACCGCTCCGCCGCGTGCCTGTCCGGACTCCACCTTGCCGATCCCGGCGAGCAGCTGCCAGGGAAGGCGGCAGCCCGGATCGGACGCGGCGATGCGTGACGCGGCCTTCTTGTACGCGGCCAGGACGGTGGCGGGGATGCCCGCCTCGGCGGGGCCGGTGGCTATGGCGTCCCCGCTGCCGCCGCCGCTGCCGCCGCGGCCCGGCCGGTCCGAACTTCCGGGCGGCACAGGACTGTTGAGGGGCGGCAGGTCGGTGTAGTACGTCGATCCGCCGTCGATGGGGGTGTCGGCGGGTGGCGGGGCGGGATCCTGCTCCCGGGCGGCGCTCCCAGTGGCGCCCGGTGCCTGAGAGGCGGTCAGGGCGGCCAGTGCCAGCGCCGCCACGACCGTTGAGGCCGCTCCCCTCAGGAGCCGTCGCCGGAATATGGCTGCCATACGGTGCCGTCCCCTCCGCGTTGACCCACCGCGCGCAGACGCGGTGGCGCGCTCCCCTGCGCTCCAACTCAGCTCCAACTCAGGCGACACTACGACAACTCGGGCCGGGCAGCTACCGCCCCCAGTGACCGACATACTGATCTGAAACGATCTGAATCGATCAAGGAGAGGCGTATGCCGTTCACACTCAGCCATGCCGCTGCTGTGCTGCCGGCCATCCGCCGGACGGGCGCGGCGCGCGGTCCGCTGGTCGCCTCGGCGCTCGTCGCGGGCTCGTTCGCACCGGACATGACGTATTTCGCGGACACGCTGGTGCCGGGCGCCATGCTCTTCGGCGAGGTGACGCATGGGCTGCCCGGGGTGCTGACCGTGGATGTGCTGGTCACCGCGGCGCTCGTCGGCGGGTGGCTGCTGCTGCGCGAACCGCTGCTGGCACTGCTGCCCAGGGCATGGCAGGGACGGACGTACGCGTTCGCCCGCGGCCGCCCCTGGAATCCGCGCGGGCCCCGCCAACTCGCCGCGCTGGTGTGGTGGTTCTGTCTCTCGGCGGCGCTCGGGTCCGCGACGCATGTCGTCTGGGATGCCTTCACCCACCACGGCCGCTGGGGCACCCGGCTGATCCCCGGCCTGGGCGATGTGGTGGGCGGCCTGCCGGTCTCCACGTACCTCCAGTACGGCACATCGGCGGTCGCGCTGGCGGGGATCGGCTGGTTCCTGTGGTCGGCGCTACGGCAGGCGGACGCGCGGGGCACGGTGGATACGGGAGCCATCCCCGCACTGACCGTCCGGATGCGGCTGCTGCTGACCGCCCCGATCGCGTTGTGCGTACTCCTTGGCGCCATACACCGCACGCTGCGGGCATACGCCGTCTACGACGGCACGGCCGCCTTGTTCGACTATGTGCCGACCGTGCTCTTCGGCGCGGGCGCGGGCCTCGCCATCGGGCTGCCCTTCTACGGGGTGGCCGTACGGCTGCTGCACCGCCGCGCGCGCCGGTCCCGGACGGCCGACGAAGGCGCATCGGAGTGGCTGCCGCGGCCTGCGGCGGAGCAGCCCCAAGCCGTATCCCCGACGGGTGCTGTATCCCCGGCGGGTACGGCGTCCGGCGCGGGGGCGGGGCCTGGGGACGGCCACCGCTGAGTGACCGCCCCCGGTGGGTGACCGTCCCGCCCTCGCGCCCGTTGGTTCAGTGCGCCGCCGACTCCCAGTCCTTGCCGGAGCCGACCGAGACATCCAGAGGGGCGCTCAGCTCGACCGCCCCGGCCATCTCGCGGCGGACCAGTTCCTCGACCTTGTTGCGTTCACCGGGGGCCACCTCGACCACGATTTCGTCGTGGACCTGGAGCAGCATCCGGGATTCCATCTCCGCCCGCAGCGCCGCGTCGACCTTCAGCATCGCGATCTTGACGATGTCGGCGGCGGTGCCCTGAATCGGGGCGTTCAGCGCCATCCGCTCGGCCATTTCGCGACGCTGGCGGTTGTCGCTGTTGAGGTCGGGCAGGTAGCGGCGGCGGCCGAGGATCGTCTCCGTATAGCCGGTGGCGCGGGCCTCCTCGACGACGCGCTGGAGGTAGTCGCGCACCCCGCCGAACCGCTCGAAGAAGTTGTCCATCAGCTTGCGGGCCTCATCAGGCTGGATGCCCAGCTGCTGGGAGAGGCCGAATGCGGACAGGCCGTATGCCAGACCGTAGGACATCGCCTTGATCTTTCGGCGCATCTCCGGGTCGACCTGGTTCTTTTCGACCGAGAAGACATGGGAGGCGACGGTGGTGTGCAGGTCCTCACCGGAGGTGAACGCCTCGATCAGGCCCTCGTCCTCCGAGAGGTGGGCCATCACCCGCAGCTCGATCTGGCTGTAGTCGGCCGTCAGCAGCGACTCGAAGCCCTCGCCGACGACGAAGCCGCGGCGGATCGCCCGGCCCTCGTCCGTCCGCACCGGGATGTTCTGCAGATTCGGGTCCGTGGAGGACAGCCGGCCGGTGGCGGCCACAGTCTGGTTGAAGGTGGTGTGGATGCGGCCGTCCGCGCCGATGGTCTTGATCAAACCCTCGACCGTGGTGCGCAGTTTGGCCTGCTCACGGTGGCGGAGCATGATCACCGGGAGTTCGTTCTCGGTCTGCGCCGCGAGCCAGGCCAACGCGTCGGCGTCGGTGGTGTAGCCGGTCTTGGTCTTCTTGGTCTTGGGCAGGCCCAGCTCGCCGAAGAGGACCTCCTGCAGTTGCTTGGGCGAGCCCAGGTTGAATTCATGGCCCGCGGCGGCATGCGCCTCCTGCACGGCCTGCTGCACCGCGCCCGCGAACTGCTGCTCCATGCGCTCCAGCCAGCCCCGGTCGGCGGCGATGCCCGCCCGCTCCATCCGGGCCAGCAGCTCGCTGGTCGGCAGCTCCACATCGCGCAGCAGCTCGGCGGCGCCGACCTCCGCGAGCTTGGTCTCGAACGCCGCACCCAGGTCCAGGACCGTACGCGCCTGCCCCATCAGGGCGTCCGCCTCGGCTTCCTCGTCGGCGCCGAAGGCCAGCTGTCCGTCGCCGGCCGCCGCCGGGGCCAGATCGCGGCCCAGGTATTCGATGGAGAGGGCGTCCAGCGCGAAGGAGCGGCGGCCCGGCTTGACCAGATAGGCGGCCAGTGCGGTGTCCATGGAGACGCCGTCGATCTGCCAGCCGTGTTCGCCGAAGACCCGCATCAGGCCCTTGGCGTTGTGCATCACCTTGGGCCGGGCGGCGTCCGCGCTCCAGGCCGCGAAGGCCCGCTCGTCGGCCTCGTCCAGCTGGGACGGGTCGAACCAGGCGGCCGGGCCGTCGGCGGCGGCCAGCGCCACCTCGGCGACGCTGCCACTGCCCAGGGTCCAGACGTCGACGGTGGACACCCCGAGGGGGCCCGACCCGTGCTCGACCAGCCACGGGGCGAGCTCGCCCGCGCCGAGGACGGTGCCGTCCACCTCGATGCCGGCGGCCGGCGCCGCCTCATCGGCGGCCTCCTCGGCGCCCGGGTCGACGGCGTGCAGCCGGTCCCGCAGGCCCTGGTTGCGGATCTCCAGAGCGTTGAGGAAGACCTTCAGCGCCTCACGGTCGTACGCCTCGCGGGAGAGCGCCTCCGGGCCGCACGGCAGCTCGACATCGCGCACCATCTCCGTCAGCCGGCGGTTGAGCTTCACGGCCTCCAGATGATCGCGGAGGTTCTGGCCCGCCTTGCCCTTGACCTCGTCGGCCCGCTCCACCAGCTCCGCGAAGGAACCGAACTGGTTGATCCACTTCGTGGCGGTCTTCTCGCCGACACCGGGGATGCCGGGAAGGTTGTCGGACGGGTCGCCGCGCAGCGCCGCGAAGTCCGGGTACTGGGAGGGGGTCAGGCCGTACTTCTCGGCGACCTTCTCCGGGGTGAAGCGGGTCAGCTCCGAGACGCCCTTGGTGGGGTAGAGGACCGTGACGTTCTCGGAGACCAGCTGGAAGGAGTCGCGGTCGCCGGTGACGATCGACACCTCGAAGCCCTGGGCGGTGGCCTGCTCCGTGAGCGTCGCGATGACGTCGTCGGCCTCGAAGCCGTCCACCGCGAACCGCTTCACGCGCATCGTGTCGAGCAGCTCGCCGATCAGCTCGACCTGGCCCTTGAACTCGTCGGGCGTCTTGGAGCGGTTCGCCTTGTAGTCCGGGAACTCCTCGGACCGCCAGGTCTTGCGCGAGACGTCGAACGCCACCGCGAAATGGGTGGGCGCCTCGTCGCGCAGGGTGTTCGCGAGCATCGACGCGAAGCCGTAGATCGCATTGGTCGGTTGTCCTGTGGCGGTCGTGAAATTCTCCACGGGCAGGGCGAAGAACGCCCGGTACGCCATGGAATGCCCGTCCATCAGGAGCAGGTGGGGACGGCCGCCCGCCGCCGCCTCGCTGCCGGTCGCTTCGCTCTTCTTCGCTGCCTTTGCTGCCACGCCCCCGATCCTGCCACGCCCCACTGACAATCCCCGCCGCGGCGGTCGGCCCACCCGTCCCCGTCAGCCCTGCGTGCGGCGCCCCGCCCCACTCCGGCCCCTCTGTCCGCGTCCGCGCACCTCCGGCGGCCCCCCGCGAACGGCACCCGTACTGTCCGGCCCCGGCCCCGCCCCGTACGTGACAGGATCGGATGCGTACGGCAACGATCGCCCCGTACGGCAACACTCCGCCCCGCCCAGGCGGAGACAGCACAGCTCACGGCTCAAGGGAGAGCGTCATGGCAGGCAAGCCGCCCGCGTCGGACCCCGTCCAGGACGCACCCGAGGTCAGCGAACCCCAGCACTCCGCCGTCGGCCTGCCGGCGATCACGCACGCCCTGCGCGTCTCCCAGCAGCAGATGGGCGTGCGCCGCACCGCCCTCACCCTCCTCCGGGTCAACCAGAAAGACGGCTTCGACTGCCCCGGCTGCGCCTGGCCCGAGGAAGACAAGCGGCACACCGCCGAATTCTGCGAGAACGGCGCCAAGGCCGTCGCAGAAGAGGCCACCCTGCGCCGCGTCACCCCGGAGTTCTTCGCCGCCCACTCCGTCGCCGACCTCGCCGGACGCAGCGGCTACTGGCTCGGCCAGCAGGGCCGCCTCACCCATCCCATGTACCTGGCCGAGGGCGCCGACCACTACGTCCCCGTCCCCTGGGAGCGGGCCTTCGACATCATCGGCGAGGAGCTCACCGCCCTCGACTCCCCCGACGAGGCCGTCTTCTACACCTCCGGCCGCACCAGCAACGAAGCCGCCTTCCTGTACCAGCTGTTCGCCCGCGAATTCGGCACCAACAACCTTCCCGACTGCTCCAACATGTGCCATGAGTCGTCGGGCTCCGCGCTCACCGAGACCATCGGCATCGGCAAGGGCAGCGTCCTGCTGGAGGACCTCTACAAGGCCGACCTGATCATCATCGCCGGCCAGAACCCGGGCACCAATCACCCCCGGATGCTCACCGCGCTGGAGAAGGCCAAGGCCGGCGGCACAAAGATCATCTCGATCAATCCGCTGCCCGAAGCCGGCCTGGAACGCTTCAAGAACCCGCAGACCCCGCGCGGCCTCGCCGGCGGCGGCACCCCCCTGACCGACCTCTTCCTCCAGGTACGCCTCGGCGGCGACCAGGCCCTCTTCCGCGCCCTCAACCGCCTCATCCTCGAAGCATCGTCGAGCGCCTCCGGCACGGGTTCAGACGCCGTGATCGACGAAGAATTCATCCGCGAACACACCCACGGCTTCGAAGATTTCGCGGCCACGGCGCGCGCCGGCGACGACTGGGACGAGACGCTGCGCGCCACCGGCCTGACCCGCGAGGAGATCGACCGCGCGCTGGCCATGATCCTCGCTTCCCGCCGCACGATCGTGTGCTGGGCGATGGGCCTGACCCAGCACAAGCACGCCGTCCCCACCATCAAGGAAGTCGTCAACTTCCTGCTGCTGCGCGGCAACATCGGCCGCCCCGGCGCCGGCGTCTGTCCCGTACGCGGCCACAGCAACGTCCAGGGCGACCGCACCATGGGCATCTTCGAACGGCCCGCCCCCGCCTTCCTCGACGCCCTGGAAAAGGAATTCGGCTTCGCCCCGCCCCGCGAACACGGCCTCGACGTCGTCCGCGCCATCCGCGCGCTCCGCGACGGCCAGGCCAAGGTCTTCCTCGCCATGGGCGGCAACTTCGTCTCCGCCACCCCCGACACCGACGTCACCGAGGCCGCCGTACGCCGCGCCCGCCTCACCGTCCACGTCTCCACCAAGCTCAACCGCTCGCACGTGGTCACCGGCGCCCGCGCCCTGATCCTGCCGACCCTCGGCCGTACGGAACGCGACCTGCAGGTCGGCCCGAACGGGAAAAGCACCGAACAGTTCGTGACCGTCGAGGACTCCATGGGCATGGTGCACGCCTCCCGCGGCCGCCTCGCGCCCGCCAGCTCGCACCTGCTGTCCGAAACCGCCATCGTCGCCCGCCTGGCCCGCCGCGTCCTCGGCGACCGCAGCCACACCCCCTGGGAGAAGTTCGAGAAGGACTACGCGACGATCCGCGACCGCATCGCGCACGTCATCCCCGGCTTCGAGGACTTCAACGCCAAGGTCGCCCGCCCCGGAGGCTTCACCCTCCCGCACGCCCCCCGGGACAGCCGCCGCTTCCCCACCGCCACCGGAAAAGCCAACTTCACCGCCGCCCCGGTGGAATACCCCTCGGTCCCCGAAGGGCGCCTGCTACTGCAGACACTGCGCTCCCACGACCAGTACAACACCACCATCTACGGCCTGGACGACCGCTACCGCGGCATCAAGAACGGCCGCCGCGTGGTGCTCGTCCACCCCGACGACGCCCGCGAGCTCGGCCTCGCCGACGGCGACTACACCGACCTGGTCAGCGAATGGACCGACGGCAGCGAACGGCGCGCCCCTGGCTTCCGCGTCGTCCACTACCCCACGACCCGCGGCTGCGCGGCCGCCTACTACCCCGAGACCAACGTCCTCATCCCGCTCGACCACACCGCCGACACCAGCAACACCCCGGCAGCGAAGTCCCTGGTCATCCGGCTGGAAAGCACGCACCGGAGCTGACCGGCCGCGGGCCACCGGGCGGTCACGGCGACCCCGCGCTGAGCGCTTGCTCAGTGGCCTGATAGGAACAGGCACAGATCGACGACGATCAAGCGCGAGCGAACGGAGACGCAGGCCATGGGTGAGCAGAGCACGACCAGGTTTCCGCAGGAGATCCTCGACCAGTGGGCCGGCCTCGGCCTCGACCTGCCCGCCCTGTTCTCCGCCGGGCACCTCGGCGAGCGGATGAGCGTGCAGGTCACCGAAGCCGCACCGGACCGCGTCGTCGGCACCATGCCCGTCGAAGGCAACACCCAGCCCTACGGACTGCTGCACGGCGGAGCCTCCGCCGTCCTGGCCGAAACCCTCGGCTCCGTCGGCTCCATGCTGCACGGCGGCCCCACCAAACTCGCCGTCGGCGTCGACCTCAACTGCACCCACCACCGCGGCACCCGCTCCGGCCTCGTCACCGGCGTCGCCACCCCCGTCCACCGCGGCCGCTCCACCGCCACCTACGAAATCGTCATCACCGACGAACACGGAAAGCGGCTCTGCACCGCCCGCCTGACCTGCATGCTTCGCGACGTGGACACCGACGCCTACCGCGGCTGACCCGCACCGGCACTCACCACCACCACGGCCCCGCCCCGGACACCGGGAGCGGGGCCGTACGCATTTCCGTAACGCTGCGTAACACACACGCAATGCCGTACCACCCCCACATCCCAAGCCCCCCACCGGCCGTGGCCCCACCGCGCGCAGCGCATCCGATAACCGGACACCATTCGTCACTGCGCGCCCACATTCGCCCGCGGAAGTGCAAGTTCGCCCTCCGCACGGCGTCCGCCCCCCGGATGTAAGGACCATGGGGCCAAAACGCTCATCGCATGTCATAACAAGAACGTCACATCCTGGCCAGCGCCACTCCCGGAGCGCCAACCACCGGCCTAAAGTCACCGCCAGTCACCGCGCCGCCGGGCGTGCACCCCAGCACGGACCCTGTACCACCCCCGTACAGCCCGACGAGCGAATCGGCCATGCGACAGCAATGGCCGCGCCAGGGAAAGGACTGATCGTGCGTCACCGTTCCTTGCTCATCCTCACCACCGCGGTCACCGCCGGCGCCCTCACGCTCTCCGCGTGCGGCTCCCGCGGCGACAACAAGAGCGGCGACGGCTCCAAGACCACCGTCGTCATCGGCCTCGATGCCCCCACCACCGGGGAGCTCTCCGCCCTGGGCCTGGGCATCCGCAACTCCGCCCAGCTCGCCATCGACAACGCCAACAAAGCCGGCGAAGTCAAGGGCGTCACCTTCAAACTCGAAGCCCTCGACGACAAGGCCCTGCCCAACGTCGGCCAGCAGAACACCACCAAGCTCGCCGGCGACGAGGACGTCCTCGGCATCGTCGGCCCGCTCAACTCCGGCGTCGCCCAGTCCATGCAGCAGGTGTCCAAGCAGAACAACCTCACCCTGATATCCCCGGCGAACACCACGCCCGACCTCACCCAGGGCCCCGACTGGCGCAAGGACAAGCGCGTCCGCCAGTTCCCCACGTACTTCCGCACCGCCACCACCGACGAGGTCCAGGGCGCCTTCGACGGCCAGTACGCCTACGACAAGCTGAAGGCCAAGAAGGCCTACATCATCGACGACCAGAAGACCTACGGCGTCGGCCTGGCCTCCTCCTTCAAGGACCAGTTCACCAAGCTCGGCGGCAAGATCGCCGGCACCGAACACGTCAGCCCCGACGACCGCGACTTCAAGGCCGTCGTCTCCAAGGTCAAGTCCGCCAAGCCCGACCTGGTCTTCTACGGCGGCGAATACCCCGCCTCCGGCCCGCTCAGCCAGCAGCTCAAGGACGGCGGCGTCACCGTCCCCCTCATGGGCGGCGACGGCATGTACAGCGCCGACTACATCAAGCTCAACAAGAAGGCACAGGGCGACTACGCCTCCTCCGTCGGCAAGCCCGTCGAAGAACTCCCCTCCGCCAAGAAGTTCATCGCCGACTACAAGGCAGCCGGCTTCAAGGAGGCCTACGAGGCCTACGGCGGCTCCACCTACGACGCCACCTGGGCCCTCATCCAGGCCGTCAAGAGCGTCGTCGACGACAACGACGGCAAGCTCCCCGACGACGCCCGCAAGAAGGTCACCGAGGCCATGAACAAGGTCACCTTCGACGGCGTCACCGGCCCCGTCGCCTTCGACAAATACGGCGACACCACCAACACCATGATCACCGCCTACCAGGTGGACAAGGGCGACTGGGTCTCCCGCTACAGCGCCGAATTCAAGTAATTCGACAAGAGCTGACCCACCCGACGAACCCCCTCACCGCCGACACACCCGGGCCGCGCCAGGACGCCACGAATGATCCTGGCGCGGCCCGTGGCACACCGGCACCAGGCACCCGGTACCCCGGAACCGCGTAACTCCCAGCGGTTCCGGACCCCTCACTCCCACGCAACGGAGGCCCTGCGGTGAACGAACTGCCGCAACAGCTGGCCAACGGACTCATCCTCGGCGCGATGTACGGTCTCATCGCGATCGGCTACACGATGGTCTACGGAATCGTCCAGCTCATCAACTTCGCCCACGGCGAGATCTTCATGGTCGGCGGCTTCGGCGCCCTCAGCGTCTACCTCGCCCTCCCCACCGGCATCTCACTCGCCCTCGCCCTGCCGATCATGCTCATCGGCGGCATCGCGGTATCCGTCCTCGTCGGCGTCGCCGCCGAACGCTTCGCCTACCGCCCCCTCCGCGGCGCACCCCGCCTCGCCCCCCTCATCACCGCCATCGGCCTCTCCATCGCCCTCCAGCAAGCCATCTGGAAGTGGTACCCCGACGGGAAACAAGCCCGCGTCTTCCCCCAGTTCAAGGGCGGCTCCTTCGACATCCTGGGCGCCACCGTCCAGCGCGGCGACATCTTCGTCCTCATCGCCGCCCCCGCCTGCATGATCGCCCTCGGCTTCTTCGTCTCCAAGACGCGCAGCGGCCGGGCCATGCAAGCCACCGCCCAGGACCGCGACACGGCGAAACTCATGGGCATCAACACGGACCGCATCATCGTCCTCGCCTTCGCCATCGGCGCCGCCTTCGCCGGCGTCGCCGCCGTCGCCTACGGCCTCCGCACCGGCGAGGTCCAATTCCGCATGGGCTTCATCATGGGCCTCAAGGCCTTCACCGCCGCCGTCCTCGGCGGCATCGGCAACATCTACGGCGCCATGCTCGGCGGCGTCGTCCTCGGCGTCGCCGAAGCCCTCGCCACCGCCTACATCGAAGAAATCCCCGGCATGCAGCAATTCGGCGGCGGAGCCTGGAAGGACGTCTGGGCCTTCGTCCTCCTCATCCTCGTACTGCTCTTGAGACCACAAGGCCTCCTGGGCGAACGCGTCGCGGATCGGGCGTGATAGCGATGACCACAGACATCACCAAGACCACCGCACCGGGCACACCGGGCACTCCGGGCGTGCTCCCCCTCCCCGAACGCCCCGCCCGCATCACCACCGCAGCGGCAGCCCTCGCCACCGCCATCACCACCAGCCTCGCCTGGACCTGGAGCAACGACTTCCCCGGCGAACTCACCTACTACGGATCCCCCGCCGGCCTCCAGATCATCACCCTCATCGGCGGCATCCTCACCCTCCTCCTCGCCACAGCAGGACTCGGCATCCGCGGCCTCCAATGGCTCACCCCCGGCGGCCGCAACGCCCCCGTACTCCTCACCGCCCTCGCCACCTTCGCCGCCACCTGGTTCACCCTCATCTCCATCGCCGTCCAACTCGGCGGCCTCGTCAACCTCGAACCAGGCGGCTTCCTCGCGGGCGTGACCTCCCTCGTCACCCTGCTCGCCGCGCTCGGCCTCCCCGCCGACCGCACCCCGGACGAACCACCCGCCGGCGCCTGGCAACGCTTCACCACGGCCCTCGCCGCCACCCCCGTCAAACGCCGCACCCGCGAAATCCCCGGCTGGGCCGAAATCCTCATCATCGCCGCCGCCTTCGCCGCCGGACTCTTCGCCTTCACCTACGGCATCGACACCGACGACGGCGCCCCCTTCGTCGGCTACCTCCTCTTCATGGTGATCGCCATCCCCGCCCTCAACCGGGCAGGCCTCATCAAACGACTCACCGAACTCACCCACAAACACCGCGGACCGGCCCTCGCCGCCGCCTTCATCGCCGCCGCCAGCTTCCCCTTCACCCAGGACACCGACCAATACACGATCATCGGGGCCAACATCCTGATCTTCGCCACCGTCGCCCTGGGCCTCAACGTCGTCGTCGGCCTCGCCGGCCTCCTCGACCTCGGATACGTCGCCTTCCTCGGCGTCGGCGCCTACGCCGCGGCCCTCGTCTCCGGCTCCGCCGAATCCGCCCTGGGCATCCAGTTCCCCTTCTGGGCAGCCCTCCTCACCGGCGCCGCCGCCTCCCTCATCTTCGGCGTCCTCATCGGCGCCCCCACCCTCCGCCTACGCGGCGACTACCTCGCCATCGTCACCCTCGGCTTCGGCGAAATCTTCCGCATCGCCATGCTGAACCTCAACGGCACCACCGGCCCCGACGTCACCAACGGCGCCATGGGCATCCCCAACATCCCCAACCTCGAAATCTTCGGCTTCAACTTCGGCGAACCCCACGACATCCTCGGCATCCCCATCGCCACCTACGGCAACTACTACCTGCTGATGATCCTCGTGACCGCCTTCGTCGTGCTCGTCTTCCGACGCGCCGCCGCCTCCCGCATCGGCCGCGCCTGGATCGCCATCCGCGAAGACGAAACCGCCGCCATCGCCATGGGCATCAACAGCTTCCGGCTCCGCCTCCTCGCCTTCGCCCTCGGCGCAGCACTCGCCGGACTCGCCGGAACCGTCCATGCACACGTAGTAACGACCGCCACGCCCGAGCAGTTCCAGTTCGCCGGCCCCCAGCCCCCCAACTCCGCCTTCCTCCTCGCCGCCGTCATCCTCGGCGGCATGGGAACCCTCAGCGGACCCCTCGTCGGCGCCGCCCTGCTCTTCCTCATCCCGGCCAAACTCGACTTCCTCCAGGACTACCAGCTGCTCCTCTTCGGAATCGCCCTCGTCCTGCTGATGCGCTTCCGCCCCGAAGGCCTCATCGCCGACCGCAGGAAGCAGCTCGAATTCCACGAGACCGGCCAGCTCGACGTGCCCGATCAGCGCCTCCCAGACGGAGACGCAACCATCGGCGTCACCAAGGCAAAGGCGTGACGACACCATGACCACACCCACCATCAGCACCGCCACCGGCACCGTCCTCGAAGCCTCCGGCGTCACCATGCGTTTCGGCGGACTCACCGCCGTACGCAACGTCAGCCTCACCGTCGGCGCCGGCGAAATCGTCGGCCTCATCGGCCCCAACGGCGCCGGAAAGACCACCTTCTTCAACTGCCTCACGGGGCTCTACGTCCCCACCGAAGGCACCGTCAGCTACAAAGGCACCCGCCTCTCCCGCAAACCCCACCTCGTCACCCAAGCCGGCGTCGCCCGCACCTTCCAGAACATCCGGCTCTTCGCCAACATGACCGTCCTGGAAAACGCCCTCGTCGGCCGCCACACCCGCACAAAAGAAGGACTCTGGTCAGCCCTCCTCCGAGGCCCCGGCTTCAAAAAAGCCGAACGCACCTCCGAGGAGCGCGCCATGGAACTCCTCGAATTCACCGGCCTCGCCCACAAACGCGACCACCTCGCCCGCAACCTCCCCTACGGCGAACAACGCAAGCTCGAAATCGCCCGCGCACTCGCCAGCGAACCGGGACTGCTACTGCTGGACGAACCCACCGCCGGCATGAACCCACAAGAAACCCGCGCCACCCAGGAACTCGTCCTCGCCATCCGCGAAAAAGGCACCGCCGTCCTCGTCATCGAGCACGACATGCGCTTCATCTTCAACCTCTGCGACCGCGTCGCCGTCCTCGTCCAAGGCCAAAAACTCGTCGAAGGCACCGCAGACGTCGTCCAAGCCGACGAGCGCGTCGTCGCGGCCTACCTCGGCACACCCGTCGAGAACGGAAACGGAAACGGCGCAGCCGAGACAGCGGGAGAAACAGCCAAGACAGCACAGGCAGCGGAGGCAGCCGAGGAAGAGACCGGAGAAACCCCATGACCGCACTGCTCGAAGTCGAGGACCTCCGCGTCGCCTACGGCAAAATCGAAGCCGTCAAAGGCATCTCCTTCACCGTCGAAGCCGGCCAGGTCGTCACCCTCATCGGCACCAACGGCGCAGGAAAAACCACCACCCTGCGCACCCTCTCCGGCCTCCTCAAGCCCCTCGCCGGAAAAATCACCTTCGACGGCGAACCACTCAACGGCGTCCCCGCCCACAAAATCGTCGAACGCGGCCTCGCCCACTCCCCCGAAGGCCGCCGCCTCTTCCCCCGCCTCACCATCGCCGAAAACCTCCAGCTAGGCGCATTCCTCCGCAACGACACCACCGGCATCGACAAAGACATCCAAAAAATCTACGAACTCTTCCCCATCCTCGGCGAACGCAGCAAACAAGCCTCCGGAACCCTCTCCGGCGGCGAACAACAAATGCTCGCCATGGGCCGCGCACTGATGTCCCGACCCAAACTGCTCATGCTCGACGAACCCTCCATGGGCCTCTCCCCGATCATGATGCAGAAAATCATGGAAACCATCCAAGAACTCCGCTCCCAAGGCACCACCATCCTCCTCGTCGAACAGAACGCCCAAGCCGCGCTCTCCCTCGCCGACCAGGGCCACGTCATGGAAATCGGCAAGATCGTCCTCTCCGGCAGCGGCGAGGCACTCCTCCACGACGAATCCGTCCGCAAGGCATACCTCGGCGAGGACTGAGACTGTGGCCTTACCCTCCGCACAACGCGAGCGGCCCCGCACCGATCACCGGTACGGGGCCGCTCGCATGCCAGCGGACGCTACTTACTGATCCTTCTGGTCCTTCTTCTGCTGCTTCTCCTCGGCGTCCTCAATAACCGCCTCGGCAACCTGCTGCATCGACAGCCGACGATCCATCGACGTCTTCTGAATCCACCGGAAAGCAGCCGGCTCGGTCAACCCGTACTGCGTCTGCAGAATGCTCTTCGCCCGGTCCACCAGCTTGCGCGTCTCCAACCGCTGAGTGAGGTCCGCGACCTCCTTCTCCAGCGTCTTCAACTCGGTGAACCGGCTCACCGCCATCTCGATCGCCGGCACGACATCGCTCTTCGAAAACGGCTTCACGAGATACGCCATCGCACCCGCGTCACGCGCCCGCTCCACCAGCTCGCGCTGCGAGAACGCGGTCAGCATCAGCACCGGCGCGATGCTCTCCTCGGCGATCTTCTCCGCCGCCGAGATACCGTCCAGGACGGGCATCTTCACGTCCAGGATCACCAGATCGGGGCGGTGCTCGCGGGCCAGCTCGACGGCCTTCTGACCGTCCCCGGCCTCTCCGACGACGGTGTAGCCCTCTTCCTCCAGCATCTCTTTGAGATCGAGACGGATGAGAGCCTCGTCCTCGGCGATCACAACGCGCGTGGTCAGCGGCGGGACGTGCGACTGATCGTCATCGGCGACGGGCTGCTCGGGCTCGGCGGCGCTCACGGGACTCCTCGTTCCAGGCAGGTGGTGCCATTGCAGCCTACCTAGAGGCGGCCACTGTGGCGCACACGGTATGGTTACTCACGCCACCGGCCGGGTTGGTGGAATGGCATACACGGATGTCTCAAACACATCTGCCCGAAAGGGCTTGCGGGTTCGAGTCCCGCACCCGGCACTTCTGAGCAAGCGGAATTTCGCGTTCTCGTGAATCAGAGACATTCCGCTGCGCGGGCACGATTCGTCACACACAGTGATGCCATGAACTTCCACGGCACAGACGTGCGGCACAAGGCAATCGCCCAGCTCCGCGCAGGGGCCAAGAACGCAGATGTCGCCCGCGCGCTGGGCGTCCCCCTCGGCACCATCGGCTACTGGCGGCACATGGACCGCGCCAAGCGCGGAGAGTGTCCGGGCGCCCACAACCCCAAATGCCCGCGCTGCGATGGGCGCGAGCTCGACGCGGCGGCGTACTCCTACCTCCTGGCCCTCTACCTCGGCGACGGCCACATCATCCAATACTCGGAGCATCGCGTCCCCAGTCTCATGATCGCGTGCGGTGACGACTGGCCAGGCCTCATGGACGCCTGCGAAGCCGCTATGCGCGCGGTCTTCCCCGACAACTCCGTGTGCCGGGTCCGCAGGACCGGCTGCCACAACGTGAAGGTCTACTCGAAGCACTTATGGTGCATGTTCCCGCAACACGGCGAGGGTAAGAAGCACGACAGGCCGATCGTCCTCGAAGCCTGGCAGCAGCAGATCGTGGACGCGCACCCCTGGGAGTTCATCCGCGGCCTGATCCACTCGGACGGCTGTCGGATCACGAATTGGACGACACGTATGGTCGCCGGGGAGCGTAAGCGCTACGAGTACCCGCGGTACTTCTTCACCAACAAGTCTGACGACATCCGCAAGCTCTGCTCGGACACCCTCACGAAGGTCGGCGTCGAGTGGACCATTCTCGCCCGCGGCAGCGACCCGCTCAACATCTCCGTCGCCCGCAAAGCCTCCGTAGCCCTCATGGACCAACACATAGGGCCGAAGTACTGACAGGGACGGTAGTCAGGACCTCGGCCCAGCTTCAACTCGCTTGCCTTATTGGCTACTTCGCCGTGTCCGACTCACCGATGTGGTGGACGCGGACGAGGTTGGTGGAGCCGGGGACTCCGGGCGGGGAACCGGCGGTGATGATGACGACGTCGCCGCGTTCGCAGCGGCCGATTTTCAAGAGCTGCTCGTCGACCTGCGCGACCATTTCGTCCGTCGAATTGACGGTGGGGCCGAGGAAGGTTTCCACGCCCCAGCTGACGTTGAGCTGGGAGCGGGTGGCCGGGTCGGGGGTGAAGGCCAGGAGGGGGATCGGCGAGCGGTAGCGGGAGAGGCGGCGGACCGTGTCGCCGGACTGGGTGAAGGCGACGAGGAATTTCGCGCCGAGGAAGTCGCCCATGTCGGCGGCGGCGCGGGCGACGGCGCCGCCCTGGGTGCGGGGCTTGCTCGTCACGGTCAGGGGCGGGAGGCCCTTGGCGAGGATGTCCTCTTCGGCTGCTTCGACGATGCGGCTCATCGTCTTGACCGTTTCGGTGGGGTATTTGCCGACGCTGGTTTCGCCGGAGAGCATCACCGCGTCGGTGCCGTCGATGACGGCGTTGGCGACGTCGGAGGCTTCGGCGCGGGTGGGGCGGGAATTGTCGATCATCGAGTCGAGCATCTGGGTGGCGACGATGACCGGTTTGGCGTTGCGTTTGGCGAGTTTGATGGCGCGCTTTTGGACGATCGGCACGGTTTCGAGGGGCATTTCGACGCCGAGGTCGCCGCGGGCGACCATGATGCCGTCGAAGGCGGCGACGATGTCGTCGATGTTGTCGACGGCCTGGGGTTTTTCGACCTTGGCGATGACGGGGAGGAAGCGGTCTTCTTCGCGCATGATGCGGTGGACGTCTTCGATGTCGCGGCCGCTGCGGACGAAGGAGAGGGCGATGATGTCGGCGCCGGTGCGCAGGGCCCAGCGGAGGTCGTCCTGGTCTTTTGTGGAGAGGGCGGGGACGGAGACGGCGACTCCGGGGAGGTTGAGGCCTTTGTGGTCGGAGACCATGCCGCCTTCGATGACCTTGGTGTGGACGCGGGGTCCGTCGACGCCGGTGACTTCGAGGGTGACTTTGCCGTCGTCGACGAGGATGCGTTCGCCGGTGGTGACGTCGGCGGCGAGGCCGTCGTAGGTGGTGCCGCAGAGGCGGCGGTCGCCTTGGATGTCGGGTTCGACGGTGATCGTGAAGTCGTCGTCGCGTTCGAGAAGTACGGGGCCTTCTTGGAATCGGCCCAGGCGGATCTTCGGGCCTTGAAGGTCGGCGAGGATGCCGACGCTGCGGTGGGTTTCTTCGGATGCTTTGCGTACCCGCTCGTACCGTGCTTCGTGGTCGGCGTAGGTGCCGTGGCTGAGGTTGAAGCGGGCGATGTCCATTCCGGCGTCGACGAGTGCTTTGATCTGCTCGTACGTGTCGGTGGCGGGTCCCAGTGTGCAGACGATTTTTGCTCGGCGCATGTTTCGACCCTATGACTTACCCGTTGGTAGGGAACTGTGGGAAAGCGACTGCTCAACGTCCTTTTGGTGAAAGGCTGTTGACAAGTCTTGGAATGGGCGCGGGGTTGCTCCGATGAGCAGAAATTCGCCCTGCCGGGGTGCGGTCTCAGAGTGCGGGACGGGTCATCGTAAAGCGTGCGTTGACGTTGGCGTAGACGGTTTGGCGCTGGGGTTCGAGGTCGAGGGCGGGGGCGGCTCCTTGGGGGGCGGGGGCGCCGCCGTAGCCGGCGAAGGAGCGCATGGCGCCGGGTGGGGCGGGCATGGGGGTGCTTTCCGCGCCGAGGTCGGCGAGTTCGACGAGGGCGTCGAGGCGGGCGCCGAGTGCTTCGGCGTATTCGCGTGCGCGTTGGACGGCTTCGTGGACGGCTTGGGTGCGGGCGTTGCGGTGGGCGGGTGAGTCGGGGCGGAGGGCCCACCAGGGGCCGTCGACGCGGGTGAGTTCGAGGTCGGCGAGGCGGGTGGTGAGTTCGCCGAGGGTGGTGAAGTCGTTGAGGGTGGCGGTGTGGGTGACTCGGCCGTGGTAAGCGCGGATGCGTTCGTTGCGGCCTTTTTCGGTGAGTTGGGGGGTGAGGCTGAAGGCGCCGGTTTCGAGTTTTTCGATGGTGTCGCCGTAGCTCTTGATGAGGGTGAGGGCTTGTTCGTTGCGGCGGGTGAGGTCGGTGAGGGCGGTTTTGCGGTCGGTGCCGCGGGCGCTGACGGTGATGGCGATGCGGGCGATTTCGGGGTCGACTTCGAGGCGGGCTTCGCCGCGTACGGCGAGGCGGGGGGTGTCGGGGGTGCCGTAGGGCAGGGGGGCGGAGTGGGCGCTGTCGGGGGTGTTTTCGGTGAAGTCTTGGGCTGGGTCGGTCATGGTGGGGCCTCTGGGGTTCGGTGAGTGGGGAGTTGGGGTTAGCAAGTTGGGGGTGGGGAGTTTTCGGTGTGCTCTTGAGGGTGGCATACGGGGGCGTGGGGAGGGGCGGGTCGCCCGGCGGCCGTGTGGGGCGCTCGCGGGGGTGGGCGCGTCGGTCGCGGAGGATGCGCGGATCACGGGGTTGCTGCGGGTGAGCAGAAGGAGGCCGTGGCGCAGGTGAACCCGAGACCGATGTCGCGAAGCCGGCGGGGCAGCGGGGTTGCCCGGTAAGCGCCTTGCGGGGGTTCGGGGTTGGGGCTCGGTGTGGGTCAGTGGCGCGGGACGAGGGTGGAGCCCTGGTGGGGGACGGTGCTGGGCTTTGTGGTGGGGGGTTGCTGGAGGCCGAAGGTGGTGAAGGCGGTGCGGGTGGGGAGGGGGTAGGGGGTGGCGTTGGTGAGGGAGTTGAGGATGGTGGCGCTGCGCCAGGCGGCGAGGCCGAGGTCGGGGGTGCCGACTCCGTGGGTGTGGCGTTCGGCGTTCTGCACGTAGAGGGAGCCGGTGACGGAGGGGTCGAGGACGAGGCGGTGGTGTTCGTCGATGCGGGGGCGTTCGTCGGCGTCGCGGCGCAGGTAGGGGTCGAGGGCGGCGAGGAGGGTGTCGAGGCGGCGTTCGCGGTAGCCGGTGGCGAGGACGACGGCGTCGGTGGTGAGGCGGGAGCGGGTGCCTTGCTGGGTGTGGTCGAGGTGGAGTTCGACTTTGGTGGTGCCGACGCGGCCTGCGGTGCGTACGGAGACGCCTGGGGTGAGGGTGGTGTCGGGCCAGCCGCCGTTGAGGGTGCGGCGGTAGAGCTCGTCGTGGATGGCGGTGAGGGTGTCGTGGTCGATGCCCTTGTAGAGCTGCCATTGGCCGGGGAGGAGGTTGTCGCGGACGGATTGCGGGAGGGCGTGGAAGTAGCGGGTGTAGTCGGGGGTGAAGTGTTCGAGGCCGAGTTTGCTGTATTCCATGGGGGCGAAGGCGGGGGTGCGGGCGAGCCAGTGGATGCCTTCGCGGCCGGTGGGGCGGGCGCGGAGCTGGTCGAGGAAGATTTCGGCGCCTGATTGGCCGGCGCCGATGACGGTGATGTGGTCGGCGGCGAGCAGGGTTTCGCGGTGGTCGAGGTAGTCGGCGGAGTGGATGACGGGGACGGCGGGGGCTTCGGCGAGGGGGCGTAGCGGGTCGGGGACGTGGGGGGCGGTGCCGATGCCGAGGACGAGGTTGCGGGCGTAGGTGCGGCCGAGGGCTTCGGCTTCGCCGTCGGTGTCGAGTTGGGTGAAGTCGACTTCGAAGAGGTCGCGTTCGGGATTCCAGCGGATGGCGTCGATGTGGTGGCCGAAGTGGAGTTGGGTGAGGGATTCGCTGACCCAGCGGCAGTAGGCGTCGTATTCGGCGCGGTGGATGTGGAAGCGCTCGGCGAAGTAGAAGGGGAAGAGGCGTTCGCGGGTTTTGAGGTAGTTGAGGAAGCTCCAGGGGCTGGTGGGGTCGGCGAGGGTGACGAGGTCGGCGAGGAAGGGGACTTGGAGGGTGGTGCCGTCGATGAGGAGGCCGGGGTGCCAGTGGAAGGCGGGGCGCTGGTCGTAGAAGGCGGTGCGGAGGTGGGTGAGGGGCTGGGCGAGGGCGGCGAGGGAGAGGTTGAAGGGGCCGATGCCGATGCCGGCCAGGTCGAGGGGTTCGTCGGGGCTCGTGGCGCTGGGGTCGGTGTCGGTCTCGGTGTCGGTGTTCGGGGTGGGGTTGGCGTCGGGGGTGGGGGTGCTCATCGGGGGGTGTGGCCTTCCACGAGTTTGAGGAGGGTGGTGAGGTCTCCGGGTTGGGTGTGGGGGTTGAGGAGGGTGGCTTTGAGCCAGAGGCCGGTGGGGGTGGTGGCGCGGCCGAGGACGGCGTGGCCGTCGGCGAGGAGGGTGCGGCGGATGGTGGCGAGGGTGGTGGCGTCGGCGCCGGTGGGGCGGAAGAGGACGGTGCTGAGGGTGGGGCGGGAGTGGAGTTCGTAGCGGGGGTGGGCCTCGATGAGGTCGGCGAGGGTGTGGGCGGCGGCGAGGGTGCGGTCGACGAGTTCGCCGAGGCCGTGGCGGCCTAGGGCTTTGAGGGTGACGGCGATTTTGAGGATGTCGGGGCGGCGGGTGGTGCGGAGGGAGCGGCCGAGGAGGTCGGGGAGGCCGGCTTCGATGTCGTCGTCGGGGTTGAGGTAGTCGGCGCGGTGGGCGAGGGGGGTGAGGGTGGTGGGGTCGGGGACGGCGAGGAGGCCGGCGGCGACGGGTTGCCAGCCGAGTTTGTGCAGGTCGAGGGTGACGGTGTGGGCGTGGGCGAGGCCTTGGAGGACGGTGTGGTGGGTGGTGCTGAAGAGGAGGGGGCCGCCGTAGGAGGCGTCGATGTGGAAGCGGGCGCCGTGGTGGTCGGCGATGTCGGCGAGGGCGGGGAGGGGGTCGATGGCGCCGGAGTCGGTGGTGCCCGCGGTGGCCACGAGGAGGGTGGGGCCGGGGTGTGCTGCGAGGGCGGTGAGGGTGGTGTGGACGGTGTCGGGGGTGAGGGTGCCGTTGGGGGTGGGGATGGTGACGGGTTCGGGGAGGCCGAGGAGCCAGGCAGCGCGGTGGATGCTGTGGTGGGCGTTGGCGCCGCAGACGACCTGGAGGGGGGCGGTGGGGCGGGCGCCTGGTGGGCCGTGGGGGGCTTCGCGGGCCAGGAGGACGGCGAGTTGGTTGGATTCGGTGCCGCCGGTGGTGACCAGTGCGTCGGGGGCGGTGGCCTGGGGGTAGACGAGGGCGGCGAGTGCGCGGCTGGTGAGCGCTTCCAGTTCTGAGGCGGCAGGTGCCTGGTCCCAGGAGTCCATGGAGGGGTTGAGGGCGCTCGCGGCGAGGTCTGCGGCGGTGGCGAGGGCCAGCGGCGGACAGTGCAGGTGCGCGGCGCAGTGCGGGTCGGCGGGGTCGGCGGCGCCGGCGGCGAGGGTGTGGACGAGGGTGCGCAGGGCGTCGTGCGGTCCGGTGCCGTGTTCGGGGAGGACCGGGGTGCAGACGGCGCGTACGGCGCGGGCGACGGCGTCGGGGCCGCCGGGCGGGAGGGGGCCGGCGCGGTCTTCGGCGCCGGTGGTGAGGGCGTCGAGGACGGTGTCGAGGAGGGGGCGCAGCGCGCGGGGGCCGTTGGTGCCGCCTGCGAGGGCGGTGCCGGCAGGGGGCACGGGCATGAATGTGCTCTTCTTCGCGGGAAGTTGGGGTTCGGTCCTCTCGGGACCTAAGGGCGCCCTAAGTTACTTTCCCGGCATGCTGCGTATCAACTGGTTGGGTGGGTTATACCCATTCGTGGTACGGGTCTGCCCGCACGTGTTCGGGTGCCGCCGGTTTCTGCTCCCGGCGGCACCCGTGCCGTCAGGTCGTGATCATGCCGTGGCGTTGGCGTCGCGTACGGCCAACGCTCGCCGTAGATCATCGAGTTGGTCGACGAGTTTGCGGCGGAGGGCGGGGGTCGGGTCGGCTGTGGCCAGGCAGGTTTCGCCGAGTTGGAGGGTTGCCGGGTCGATGAGGGTGGGGAAGGCGTAGCGGCCAACGGCTTCGGCGAGGGCGGGTCCGCGGTGGGCGGCGAGGGTGGGGGCGTCGGTGAAGTAGCGGGCGGCGTAGGGGCGGAGTACGTCGTGGTGTTCGGGGTTCCAGAAGCCGGATGCGGTGGCGGTGAAGAGGTGGTTGGAGAGGGCTTTTTTGTCGTCGGTGGTGAAGAGGGCGTCCCAGGCGGCTTGTTTGGCGGCGGGGCCGGGGAGGGCGGCGTGGCAGCGGGCGGCGCCTTCTCGGCCGGTGGCGCTGGTGTCGCGGGTGAGTTCGGCGTCGATGGTTTCGGGGGTGGTGGCGCCGAGGACGGCGAGGCGGTGGAGGATGCGCCAGCGGAGTTCGGGGTCGAGGGCGGGGCCGCCGGGGACGCTGTCGCCGTCGAGCCAGTCCTTGAGGTGTTCGTGGGTGGTGGCGCTGTCGATGAAGGCGCGTACGGCGGTCAGGCGGAGGCCCCCGCTGCTGCCGTTCTCGCTGCCTTCGGTGCGGCGCAGGATGTCGCGACTGATGGCGGTGAGGGCGGCCAGGGCGGTGGGGCGGGTGGGGGTACCTCCCTGCTCGAACGAAGTGGAGAGCTTGGGGGCGGAGGGGAGGTAGCGGTCGGCGATCTGGGTGCGGGCGAAGGTGAGGACGCCTTGGACGATGGCGAGGTCGGTTTCGTGCGGGAGGTGGGCGCGGGCGGCGTCCAGGTAGGCGGTGGGCGGGAGTTCGCCGTCGCGGACGAGGTCGCGGGCGGCGTTCCAGATGACGGCGCGGGTGAGCGGGTCGGGCAGGCCGGAGAGGGAGCCGGCGAGGGTCTGCCATGACAGTGGGTCGAAGCGGATCTTGGTGTAGGTGAGGTCGCTGTCGTTGAGGACGATGAGGGCGGGGGCGGGTGCGGGGAAGGTGCGGGAGGTGCGGCCTTCCGCTTCGGGGATGTCCAGGGCGAAGCGGTCGCGGAGGGTGAGGCGGCCGGTGTCGGCGGGGTCCTGGTCGTAGGCGCCGACGGCGATGCGGTGCGGGCGGCTGCCGGTGTGGGTGACGTCGAGGCGCCAGGAGTCGCGGTCGGCGGCGATGGCGGGGGTGAGGGTGTCGACGCCGGTCGTACGCAGCCAGCGTGCGGCCCAGGCGTGGACGTCGCGGTCGGTGGCGTGGGCGAGGGAGTCGATGAAGTCGGCGAGGGTGGCGTTGCCGAAGCGGTGCCGGGCGAAGTGGTCGTTGATGCCGGCGAGGAAGTCCTTCTCCCCCATCCAGGCGACGAGTTGGCGCAGTGCGGAGGCGCCCTTGGCGTAGGAGATGCCGTCGAAGTTGAGGAGGGCGGAGGCGGTGTCCGGGACGGCATCGGGGGCGGGGGCGACGGGGTGGGTGGAGGGGCGCTGGTCGGCGTCGTAGCCCCAGCCTTTGCGGGCGATGGCGAAGTCGGTCCAGGTGTCCTTGAAGCGGGTGGCTTCGGCGAGGACCTGGTAGCCCATGTATTCGGCGAAGGATTCGTTGAGCCAGATGTCGTCCCACCATTGGAGGGTGACCAGGTCGCCGAACCACATGTGGGCCATTTCGTGGGCGATGACCATACCGCGGGTCTGACGTTCGGTGTCGGTGACGGCGGAGCGGTAGATGAATTCGTCGCGGAAGGTGACGAGTCCGGGGTTCTCCATGGCGCCGGCGTTGAATTCGGGGACGAATGCCTGGTCGTAGGAGTCGAAGGGGTAGGGCTCGTCGAAGATCTGGTGGAAGCGGTCGTAGCAGCGACGGGTGATGTCGAGGATTTCTTCGACGTCGGTGTCGAGGTGGGGGGCGAGGGAGCGGCGGCAGTGGATGCCGAAGGGCAGTCCGGCGTGTTCGGTGCGGACGGAGTGCCAGGGGCCGGCGGCGATGGCGACGAGGTAGGTGGAGATGGGTGGGGTGGGGGCGAGGGTCCAGTGGCCGTCGCCGGTCTCCTGACCGATGCCGTTGCCCAGGACGGTCCAGCCGGGCGGGGCGGTGACGGTGAGGGCGAAGACGGCTTTGAGGTCGGGCTGGTCGAAGGCGGCGAAGACGCGTTGGACGTCTTCCATGAACAGTTGTGTGTAGGTGTAGGTTTCGCCGTCCGCGGGGTCGGTGAAGCGGTGCATGCCTTCGCCGGTGCGGGAGTAGCGCATGGTGGCGTCGATGCGCAGTTCGTGGTCGCCGGGGGTGAGGCCGGTGAGCGGGAGGCGGTTGCCGGTGAGGGTTTCGGGGTCGAGGGGCTGTCCGTCGAGGGTGACGGTGTGCAGCTCGGCGGGCTTGATCTCGGCGAAGGTGTCGGCGGTGGCGCCGGTGTCTTCGGCGTCCCGTGCCGTGAAGTGGATGGCGGTGCGGGAACCGAAGTGGTCATCGCCTTGGGTGAGGTCGAGTGCGATGTCGTAGCGGTGGACGTCGATGAGTCGGGCTCGGGTCTGCGCCTCGTCGCGCTGCAGTGCGGGCATGGTGTCATGCTGCCGTACGGCCCGGGGCGGACGCCGGGGGTTTGCGGGCGGGGCAAGGCGGGGGCCACCGAGTGGTCAACTGCTGACCAGCGGCGGATTGTCCGGGTCGGGGATCTGGGTGGACCAGCCGCCGGGGACGCTGCGGATCTGCCGGTCGCGGAAGCGCACCGGTGCGGTGCCGACCCGGCGGGTGAACAGCCTGCTGAAGTAGGCGGGATCGTCGTAGCCGACCCGGCGGGCGACCGCTGCGACCGGGAGTTCGGTGCCCACCAGTAGTTCCTTGGCCCGGCCCAGCCGGATGCCGAGCAGGTAGTCCTTGGGGCTGCAGCCGGCGCCGCGGCGTACGGCGGTGCGCAGTTCCGCGGGTGTCATGCCGTGCCGGGCGGCGTGCTCGGCGACCGACAGCGGCAGGAACGCGTCCCTGGCCAGGGCCTGCAGGACGGGGTCGCCGTCGGCGTCCGTATCGGCTCGTGCGCGCCGGAGTACGACGAGGAGTTCGTGCACGGCGGCCGAGGTCTCCACCTCCAGCAGGGGGTTGCCGCGGCGCGCGGCGCGCGCGATCCGGCCGACGGCGGCGCGGGCCGGTGCGGTGTCGGCGAGCGGCACGACGGGCCGGTCCGGCTCGATGTAGCCCAGTTCGGTGTAGGTGTCGGCCGCGGGGCCGGTGAAGTCGACGAAGCTTTCGTCCCAGCCGGTCTCCGGGTCGGCCCCGTAGTGGTGCGGTACGCCGGGCACGATCCACAGCAGGGCGGGGGCGGTGACGACGTGGCGCTGTCCGTCGGGGGCGGTGAGCCAGCCGCGGCCGGCGCTGATGATGATGGCGACGTGGTGGTCGAGGGTGCGCGGGCCCACCGTCGGCAGTGCGCCGTGCTGGAGTCCGACGCCCAGGCACACCAGGCCGAGCCGGTGGTGGACCGGGCTCGGGGTGAAGTACCGCATCCAGGTGTGGTACATGTCCGGGCCTCCCGTCGCCGTGTGCGCGGGCCGGGCAGCCGCGGTGTGCGCCGCCGTGCCGTGCGCTGCCGCCGCGTACCGCTCCGCCCGCTCCGTCCGCTCCGTCCAAACAACGCCGATCTTTATCCATGGACCGCCGCGCCGCCAGAGGGCGAGGGTGATCGATACGCGTGATCGGTACACGCGACCGGCGGCAGATGGATGGGGTGGGATGCGTGGTGCAGTTCGTGGTGGGTGAGCGGGACTTCGCGCTGGACGGGCGGCCGGTGCGGCTGCTGTCCGGGGCGCTGCACTACTTCCGGGTGCACGAGGCGCAGTGGGACCACCGGCTGGCGATGCTCCGTGCGATGGGTCTGAACTGCGTGGAGACATATGTGCCGTGGAATCTGCATGAGCCGCGGCCGGGTGAGTTCAGGGATCCGGAGGCACTGGGCCGGTTCCTGGACGCGGTGGATGCGGCGGGGCTGTGGGCGATCGTCCGGCCGGGCCCGTATATCTGCGCGGAGTGGGAGAACGGCGGGCTGCCGGAGTGGCTGACGGGGCCGCTGGGGCGGCGGGTGCGGACGCGGGACGCGGCGTATCTGCGGGCGGTGGATACCTGGTTCGCGCGGTTGCTGCCGCAGGTGGTGGCCCGGCAGTGCACAGCGGCGCCAGGGCCCGGCGGCCCGGTGGGCGGGCCGGTGATCATGGTGCAGGCGGAGAACGAGTACGGCTCGTACGGCAGCGATGCGGCGTATCTGGCGCATATCGCGGAGCTGCTGCGCCGGCTGGGTGTGCGGGTACCACTGTTCACGTCGGACGGGCCGGAGGACCACATGCTGACCGGCGGCTCGGTGCCGGGTGTGCTGGCCACCGTCAACTTCGGTTCCGGGGCCCGGGAGGCGTTCGCGGCGCTGCGCCGGCATCGGCCGGAGGGGCCGCTGATGTGTATGGAGTTCTGGTGCGGCTGGTTCGCGCACTGGGGGCATACCGGGGTGCCGCGCGCTTCGGAGGATGCCGCGGCGGCGCTGCGCGAGATCCTGGAGTGCGGCGGTTCGGTCAATATCTACATGGCGCACGGCGGCAGCAATTTCGGTGGCTGGGCGGGCGCCAACCGTGCCGGTGAGCTGCATGACGGGGCGCTGCGGCCGACGCTCACCTCGTACGACTACGAGGCGCCGGTCGATGAACGGGGCCGCCCGACGGAGAAGTTCTGGCGGTTCCGTGAGGTGCTGGCCGAGTGGGCGGACGGGCCGCTGCCGGAGCTGCCCGAGCCGCTGCGGGTGCTGTCCGCCCCGGTGCGGGCGGTGATCGGTGAGTGGGCGCCGGCGGAGGACGTGATGGCGGCGCTGGGCGGTGCGGAGATTGAGGCGGGCAGCCCGGTGACGTTCGAGGAGCTGGGGGTGGACCGGGGCGTGGTCCGCTACCGGGTGGAGGTGCCGGGGCCGCGCGGCCCGTATCCGCTGCGGGTGGCCGGGCTGCGGGACCGGGCGGTGGTGTACGTCGACGGGGTGCGGCAGGGGGTGCTGGAGAGCGAGGACGCGCTGGTCGGGGAGGTGCCGGGGCCGGCGTCGGTGGAGCTGTGGGTGGAGTCCCTGGGTCGCGTCAACTACGGGCCGCGGCTGGCGGAGTCCAAGGGAATCACCGGCGGGCTGCTGCACGAGCGGCAGTTTCTGCACGGTGTGCGGGCGCGCGGGCTGCGGCTGGACGCGCTGGAGGAGGCCGGGGCGCTGGGCAAGGTCCCGTTCCGGGCAGTGGCGGGAGCCGGGTGTGAGGCCGCCGGGAGCGAGGGTCTCTACCGGGGCACGCTGACCCTGCGCTGCCGTCCCGGGGACGCCGATCTCGCGCTGCCCGGCTGGACCCGTGGCTTCGTCTGGATCAACGGCTTCTGCCTGGGCCGCTATTGGGCCGTCGGCCCGCAGCGCACCCTGTTCGTGCCGGGCCCGGTGCTGCGCGAGGGCGACAACGAGCTGCTCGTGTGGGAGCTGGAGGGCGCCCCGCCCATCGTGGGGGAAGGGGCGGGGGCGCCCGGTCTGTATCCCTGCGCGCCGCGCTGAGGGGCCCGCAGGGGATGTGCCGTAGGGGGCGGGCCGGAGCCGGGCGGCCCGCCCCGCGCTACAGCTCCTGCACCTCGAAGGAATCCAGCACGAACTCCGCCGTGCCGTCGTCCCCCACCTTGCGCAGCCCCACCCACGCCGCACCGCCGGCCGGCGCGGTGAACTCGTAGGAGTGTGCGGCCGGTTGAGTGGCGACCGGCAGCGGCTCCCGGGTCAGCTCGCGGGCCTTGGGCTCGTCGACGGCGGTGACCCAGGCGTACTGCCCGGCTTTCTCGTTCGCGTAGCGGAAGGCGACCCGGTAGCGGCGGCCCGCGGTGAAGCGCACGGTGTGCGGCACCGTCCGGTAGACCAGCCCGCCGTTCTCGCCGCGTGATTTCAGTGATTCGCCGCCGTCGACGACATCGTCGACGGCCTTGCCGTTCCAGCCGCGCTGGGTGAACGGCGCGTGCCGCTGCGCGATATGGGTGCGCGGGTCGGTGATGCCCCCGGCGTCGCCCTTGACGAAGACGCCCCAGCCCTGCGGCACGTGCTCGAAGTCCTCGTGGACCAGTGCTCCTTTCTTGGCGCTGCGCACCGCGGGCACGACCCGTACGTTGTCGAATCTGACCCGGGCCCGGCCGGCCGCCGTGGTCAGGGTGAGGGTGACCGGGCCGCCGCCCTCCGGGACGGTGAAGTAGGTGAAGAGCCGCTGGAAGCGGGTGCCGGACTTGCGGTCGGCGGCCACGTAGTTGCCGGCCGTCGAGGTCTCGGTCCAGTTGGCCGCGGTGACGCCGTCGGCGGTACGGACCTCAAGGCCCGCGCGGCGCCGCTCCCCCGCCTTCGCGCCGACCTCGATCTGCACCGACGCGGCATAGCCTCCGGGAGCCAGCCGGGCGAGCCGCTGGCCGACGGTGGCGGCGGCGCCCGCGCCGATGACCAGTTCGTAGTCGCCCAGCGCGCTGAGTTCGACGGACGCCGGGCCGGTGTGCTGCCAGCCGTCGAGCGTCCCGGAGTGGAAGCCGGGGTCGGTCAGGCCGGTGCCCTCGCCCCAGCCGGGGTCGCCCTGCGCCGGGGCCTTGCTCCGGTGGACGGCATACGCCACACCGGCCTCCGCGGTGAGGGTGATCCGGCCGCCGCTGACCGGTACCCGGGTCTCCTTGGTACGGCCCTGGTCGGTGAGCCGGTAGGCATACACCTCACCAGTGCCCGACCAGCCGCGCGGCAACGCCCAACTGGTCGTACCACCACGGGGGTTGTAGTGGTAGAGCCGACCCGGATCGGTGGCCCGGCGCGGCTCCCAGGGCAGAAGATACGCGCCGCCGTCGTAGACCAGCCGCCCGTCCGTGGTGATTTTGCGGGTGCCGTCCGCGTCGCTCACGGAGGTCTTCGTCGGCCCCTCGAAGGTGATCTCGTGGGCGCCCCAGGTCTTGATCGGGTACGCCTGGAGGTACTTGGCGGGCAGCGCTTCGGTCCAGATGATCTTGTGGAAGGCGTGCCAGTCGGTCTTGCCGACCCAGCCCTCGAAGTTGCCCATCCGCGCGGCGCCCAGCAGCGTCGGCCACTTGTCGGCGAAGACGTCCTTCTGGTGGTTGCGGACGAAGCGGATCAGCTGGGAGTTGATGCCGCGCGAGGTGTCGGGGCCGTAGTCGGTCTCGGTCGCCCAGTGCGACCACAGGGCGGACCGCTCCAGGCCGTGGCCCCATTCGGTGGTGACCTGCCAGCCCTGGTCCCGCAGGTGCCGCTGCAGCCGGTCGGAATTCCAGCCCGACTCGCGGAACACATCGATATAGACGGTGTTCAGGGCCGGGTCGGTCTCCTTGCGCAGCTGTGCGAAGCGCTTCGCGATATCGCCGGAGACCAGATCGCGGCGGGCGTCGATGCGGTAGGACTGGTCGAGCCAGTCCCACTGCTTGTCGTCCTTGTCGACGAGCGTCTCGGAGAAGGCGTGCGCCACCGGGTACGACTCGGTGGCGTTCACATGCACCGCGAAGTCGCTGTGCCATTTTTTGCCCGCGCGGACCAGGGCGTTGAGGTCGGCGAGGCCGCCCGCCCGCTTGTTGTAGTTGCCGCCGTAGTCCGGGTGCGCGGAGTCGTGCCCCTCCGACTGGTAGCCCTTGACCAGCGTGAACTGCCGCAGCCCGTCGGTGGCCAGGGAGATCCGCTTGACGTTGTCGAGAGTGGCGAGGAACGGGTTGGTGGCCTGGCTGGCGAAGTTGAACGGGATGTGCGGGACGACCCGCAGATGCTGCTCGTCGGCGCCCAGCGGCGTCACCATGATGTCGCGCAGCGCGATCGCGGCGTCCTGCCAGTCGGCCTTGCCGTCGCCGTTGCGGTCACGGGTGACGATGACGGTTGCGTACGGCAGCGGGTCGGTGGCGATGGGGGCACCTCCCGCTCGAGCGAGGTCGAGAGTGGGGGACGGCTGCCCGGCCGCCCGGTACGTCCACTGACCGCAGGCCAGCTGCGCCTTGACGAAGCCGTCGCCCTTGACGGTCTGCCGCCACAGTCGGCCGTTCTCCCAGGTGGTGGCGCCGGCGGGCTTGTCGTGAACGGTGTTGGTCTCGACGGCGGCGGCCAGCTTGTCGGTGGCGACCACCGCGTACGCGCATCCGGTGGGCGACGCCTCGACCGGAGTGCCGGCGGCGACCTGCACCAGCGTGTCGCCGCTCTTGGTCTTGTCCAGGTCGATGCGGGCGGCGAGCAGCGCGGCGCCCGGCTGGTCGCTGCGGACGCTCAGCAGCGCGAGAGCCGGTATCTCCAGGGTGCCGACGCGCAGCGCCGCGGTGTCGGTGATGCCGGTGACCTGCCAGGTGACCCGCCAGCCCCGGACGGTGATCGCCACATCGATGGTGGTGCCGCCGTCGAAGGCGAGGGTGTACGTGGCACGGTCGGCGCCGGCCCGGTGGGTGACCTCGGGGGTGCGGGCGGTGCCGTCGATGAGGACCTGCCCGACCGGTGTCTCCTGGCCGTGCAGGACGGCGCCGGTGCCGCGGTCGGTGTAGGAGACGATGCGCGGGAACGCGGTGTCGACACGGACCTCCAGCTCGTCGGAGCGCAGCACCGCCTCGCCGGCGCGCGGCGCTGCCGTCGCGGTGTGCGCGCCGAGCGGGAGGGCGGAGGCGACCCCGGCGAGCGCGGTGGCCGCGACAACCTTTCGGCGGCTGGGCCCGCGGCGGGCACCTGTCTGTTCGTTCACGCGCGCTGTCCTCCTTCGCACCTGCACTGCCTGTTGGCTGCGTTGCCTGTTGCCTGTCGGCTGCACTGCCTGTCGCCGGACAGCGTGCTGGGCGCGCGGGGCATGCGCCTATGGACAAAGGGGGGACAGGTGTTGGACTAACGGGTGCGTGGTCGGCGGCCGTCGTGCACGACCGCAACGCGGAAGGCCCGGGGATCACCTCCCCGGGCCCCGCATGTCACATCACTCGGTCAGCTGCCGCCCAGCTCTCCGGCGGCCTTCTGGATGTCCTTGGCGAAGGTGCTCACCTCGCTGTAGACACCGGGCTTGCCGGGCCGTGCGCAGCCCTCGCCCCAGGAGACGATGCCGACCTGGAGCCAGGCACCGGAGTCGTCCTTGCGGAACATCGGGCCACCGGAGTCGCCCTGGCAGGTGTCGACGCCGCCGGTGTCCAGCTTGCCGGCGCAGAGCTCCTCGCCGGGCGTGAGCTGGTCGCCGTAGGCCTTCTCGCAGGCGGCGTCGTCGACGTACGGCACGGTCGCCTTGAGGAGGTAACGCTGCTGGTCGCCGCCTTCCTTGTCGGCGCCCCAGCCGGCGATCTCGAAGTCGCCGTTGTTGAGCTTGTCGTCCTCGGCGATCTTCAGAGTGGGCAGGTCTATCGCCTTGTCGAGCTTGATCAGCGCCCAGTCCTTGCCCTTGCCGTTGTAACCGGGGGCCTGCAGGACCTCGGTGGACTTGGCGGTGACCGCGTTCGAGTCCTCCAGGTCGACCACACCGGCGGTGGCGGTGATGGAGGTGTTCGGGCCGCTGCCGTCGACGCAGTGCGCCGCGGTGAGCACGATGTCCTTGGCGTACAGAGCGCCGCCACAGCCCATCGACAAGCGGACCATGAAGGGGAATTCACCCTGCTCGGCCTTGGTGCCGCCGACGACCTTGGTCTGGCTGCCGCCGCTGGGGGTCGGCTCGTGGGCGGCGAAGGCGGATCCGGGCTGGAGGCTGAAAGCGGCCAGGGCGACCGCGCCGACTGCGGTGCTTCTCTTGAGGTGCTTCAGGTAGCTGCGCAACGGGCTTCCTTTCGTGGGGGGTTGCACGTCGATGACGAGCCCATGCCAACCACCGGAGCCGGACGTGGCCGCCGAAGAGAACGCGTGAAAGAAGGCAGCACGCCGCAAGGCGTCCGGACCCAGTGGGGGATGAGTCCGTAAAGCGCCCTGTGATTATGTGGAGAGAGCGATCAGGGTGACAAGGGTGTGCATCCGGCCAACTTCCGTACTACCCACACCCCGTACGGCGCATACCGGGCAATCCCGGCCACCCGTACAGTGGCCGGGTGGCAACGGGTACCGGTGACATCAAGCACGGATTTCCCCATATCGACAGGGTGCGTTCGGCCATCACGGCGCTCTTCAAACGCCTGTCGCACGACACGGTGAGCACCTTCGCCGCCGCCGTGCCGCCCGTCGACGTCGCTTTCGACGACAGCGAGGACCTGTATCTGGGGGTGCAGCGGGTAGCCCATGTGATGGTCCGTCACCTGCGACTGCCGGATGCCCGGATGGTCGTCTCGTTCCGCGAGATGGACCATGCCGCGTTCGTCGAACTCACCGCGGGACCCGAGTACTTCATCGAACTCAACGACCGCTTCAAGACACACCGCAAGGACATCGGTGCCGCGCTCGCCCACGAAGTGATGCATGTCTATCTGCACCGCCTGGACCTGTCGTTCCCCGGCACCCCCGACAACGAGATCCTCACCGACACCGCCGCCACGTTCCTCGGCGCGGGCTGGCTGCTACTGGACGCGTACCGCGAACACGGCCCGTTCTCGCAGAAGCTCGGCTATCTGACACCGGAGGAATTCGGCTACGTCCTGGCCAAGCGCGCGCAGTTCTTCGGCGAGGACCCCGCGCCGTGGTTCACCAGCCCGCAGGCGTACGACGCCTACGCGGCGGGACGGGCGCGCGCCCGCGAGGACGCCCGCCGTCCGCCGCTGGCCGCCGCGGGCTGGACCGCCCGGCTCCGCTACGCCAAGGACCGGCGTACGGCGCAGGATCCAAAGCGCGGAGGCCCGGTCCGCGGCCCCGGCGACGGCTATGCCTTTGAAGGCCCGGCGCCGCTGCGGGTGTCGTTCCCCTGCCCCACATGCCACCAGCGGATCCGCGTCCCGGTCCGCGGCCGCCTGCAAGCGCGCTGCGGCCTGTGCAAGACACTGCTGGACTGCGATACGTAGGGCGTGACTTGTATGGATTGCACGTGTGGAGCTGATAGACGGGCTAGATCCAGCCGTCCAGCCCCGCCATGAAGCCGTCGAAGTCGTCGCGGTGGATGGTGTGGCCCGCGTCCCGAACGGTACGGACCTCGAAGCCGCGGTCCGTCAGTCCGGCCGCCGCCCCCTCGGGGAAGAGGAACCCGTTCCCCGCTATCTGCACCATGGAGGGGACGACCGGACGCTCCGGCGTACGGTCCTTCAGATGCGGGCCGGACAGGGCGTACGCCGTGCCGGTGTCCCAGGCCGCCAGCGTCGCCAGCTCGATGTCGACATCGGCGTCCTCCCAGCGCGGGTTGAAACCGGTCACCACCGCGCGGGAGGCGCTCTTGAACAAGACGAAGGCGTCGGGAGTCACACGCCGGCCCAAGGTGCCGAGCGTCCATGCCGGATCGCTGTAGACGGCACGCTTGGGCCGCAGCCGCTCCGCCGCGAGGGACAGTGCCAGCCCGCCCAGCGAATGCCCGATCACGACCTCCGCGCCGGTGGGCAGGGTGTCCACGAGGTCGTCGGCGAACAGCTCGGCGCCGTACTCGCCGCGCGGGCTGCGGCCGTGGCCCCGCAGATCGACACCGATGACGCGGTAGCCGCGTTCGGCCAGCGCCGGCCCGACCCGGCGCCAGGTGCGGTGGTCCGACATCATCCCGTGGACCAGCACCGCGATCCGGCCGCCGGCGCCCCACTCATGGGTGTGCAACTGCATGCTCGTGCCCCTCTCCCGTAGCCCGGCGTGGCGCCCTTCGCTGCGCCACGCCTCGTCGGCCAAAGCCCCTTCCGCATCAGCGTGCACACCGTCTCACGGCGCCGCAGCACGCCGTCCGGCCGTGCGGCGCATGAGGTCCCGGCCCCTCCCTCACAGCCAGTCCTTCTCCGGGGTGGCCGCCGCCAGGACGGCGCGTGCGCCCGTACGGATCGGCTCGCCGTGGGGTACGCACACGGTGTCCAGGCCGTCGAGCGCGGCGAGGCGGCGGAAGGACGCGATCGCCACCTCGCGGTCGACGTTGAACGGACCGAGGACCGCACGGCCACCGCCGCAGCCGATGATGTCGCCGGGGAAGAGCAGGCCGCTCTCGGGCAGGTACAGGGCGATCCCGCCCGGTGTGTGGCCGGGGACGTGCAGCACCCGGACGGGCTCCGCCCAGTCGTCCAGGGTGTCCCCGTCGTGCAGTTCGACGTCGACCGCGACGTGGCGCAGCGGCGGGAGCCCGGCGTCGGCGAAGTCCGCCAAGATGCCTTCGTGCAGGACCCGTTCGGCCAGGGTGTACACGGGCGGGGGTTCGGGGGTGGTGCCCCGGATGACCGGTGCGTCGTGTACGCCGGCCAGGATGCGGGCGCCGGTGGCATCCGCCAGGTCGGCCGCCGATCCCATGTGGTCGAGGTGGGAGTGGGTCAGCACGATCTGCCGCAGATCGCCCGGCGCCGCGCCGAGCCGGGCGAGCGCGTCGAGGATGGCGGGCGCGGAGCCGGGGATGCCGGTGTCGACGACCGCGTACCCGTCGTCGGGCAGTGCGACGACGTACACATGCCCTACGGGGAAGGGGAGTTGCCAGATGTCCGGGGTGATTTCGGTGAGCGTGATCGAGTCCATGGCTCGGACGCTAACGGGTGCAGGGACCGCCTGCCCCTGCCTTGCGCCCTGGGCGGATTGAGCGCACGGCGAACGCGGCGGAACCCGTCCCCCTCCTGCCACGTCCCATCGATGACCTGAGGAGGTAGGACATGACCCGTACTCGTCCCCATTCCCGCTCGCTGACCGCCGTGCTCGCGATGGCGGCCGCCGGCACCGTCGCGCTGTCCGGCTGCGGCAGTGAGAAGCAGACGGTGGGCACCGCGCCCCCGAAGAAGCAAGACCCGTTCGAGCAGCGGGCGGAGCAGATCGCGCGGGACTGGCCGAAGGTCTCCCCCGTCTCCGGGCGGAAGGACACGATGCTGCCGCTGGCCGGCGCCGACCGCCCGAAGAACACCGCGGTACGGGAGATCACGGTGACCGTCGGACACGGTGCGTGCGACGCCGAGTACGGTGTGCACACCCATGAGTCAAAGGGCTTCGTGGTGGTCTCCGGCTGGGGCAAGAAGAAGGATCCGAAGGGGATGTGCACCGATCAGCTGGTCACCAACAAGGTGAAGGTCAAGCTGAAGAGCCCGCTGGACGACCGCAAGGTCGTGGACGCGGCCACCGGTAAGCAGCTCCTCAAGTGATCGCCGGCCGCCGCTCCCCCGGACGCCACGCCCGTGCCCGGCCTTACCCTGGAGCGCGCTCCACCACCTAGTCTCGCCCGTATGAGCCCCTCCATCGCTACGAACACCCGTGTCGAGCTGCCCGAACTACTGGAGTTCGTCCGCCCCCGCCACCGTGCGATCCTGCTCACCCGCCGGGCCGACGGCACTCCGCAGGGGTCGCCGCTGACGTGCGGGGTGGACAGCTCCGGGCGGCTGGTGATGTCGACGTATCCGGAGCGCGCCAAGGTCCGTAACGCCCGCCGGGTGTCGTCGGTCAGTGTGATGGTGCTGAGCGACGAGTGGAACGGTCCCTGGGTGCAGATCGACGGAGATGCCGAGGTCATCGACGCCCCGGATTCGGTCGAGCCGCTGGTCGAGTACTACCGCAGCATCTCCGGTGAGCACCCGGACTGGGACGAGTACCGGGCGGCGATGCTCAAGCAGGGCAAGTCACTGATCCGGGTGACGCCGGTGCGCTGGGGACCGGTCGCCACGGGCGGTTTCCCGGCCCGGCTCGCCTAGACGAGAGCCGGATTCAGTCCTGAACGTCACACTCCAGGAAGGTCCCGTGGCGAGTTGTCCGGCGGCGAGCGCCGTCACACGCCGGGCGGTACCAGCGTCAGGGACGGTGACAGGGCGCTCTCGGCCAGCCCCAGGTGGCGGAACGCCGCACGGCCCGCCTCGGTGACGGTGATGATGCGGGTGGACGCGACCTTGACGATCCACCTCTGGTCCAGGGCGTGCCGGCACAGGGCGGCGCCGACCGCGCCGGAGAGGTGCTGCCGGCGCACGGTCCAGTCGAGGCAGGTGCGAACGTGGGCGCGGTGGGCGGCGGACGGGCCGGCGTCGGGGATGCCGAGGTCGGCGAGCCAGGACGCACCGTCCCGGGTCAGCATCAGGCCGTATTCCCTGACCAGCAGGCCGCGTTCGGTCATCGTCTCGGCGATGGCGACGCCGAGCGCGCCCGCGATGTGGTCGTAGCAGGTTCTGGCGTGGTGCAGGGCTCTGCGGTGGTTGGCCTCGACGAGGGAGCGGACCGGGACCTGGCGGTAGGGGGCCAGTCCGGCGAGGTTCTCCAGGGTTTCCGCGGTGTCGGGTCCGGCCAGGCGTACGTAGCGCCGCCGCCCCTGTCGTTCCTCTGTGAGCAGGCCGCCGGCGACCAGGAGGTTGAGGTGTTCGGTGGTGGTGGAGCGCGCCACCGCGGCGTATTCGGCCAGTTCACCCGCGGACCAGGAGCCGCCGTCCAGCAGGGCGATGCAGATGGCGGCGCGTGTGCGGTCCGCGAGCAGCGCCGCGAGGGCGGCCAGGTCCGGGGTTTCGGCGGTGCTTTCGTGATCGGCATCCCGTCGGTTCATGTGCAGAGATTATGCAGAGAGTAAGCGGTCATCACACTTCGGTGATCGCCGAATGATTCGGCTTCTATCCTAAGAATCATGAAATGCGTGCTGGAGAAGAGCAGTTCGGTCACTCGGGCGCTGCTGTCCACGGAGAACGACGACGGAACATTCGGGCTGGTCGCCCTGCAGATCACCTGGGAATTCGGCCCGGTTGTGAGTGCCTGGCTGCCCGCGCGCGGCCGCGCCGCGCGCAATCTCGTGGTGCGCCCGGAGGTGGTCTTCAACCTCTCACCGGCCGGTACAGGGTCCGAGGAGGAGCGGGCGGGAACGGGCGGCTGCCCGTCGTCGTCGGACACGCCGTTGACGGAACCGTCCGAGATGGTGCGGCCGCCCCGACTGGCGGACTGCCCACTGCAGTTGGAGGCGCGCTGCGTCGCCGAGCTGACGGTGACCGACGGCGCATGGACGCATATCGAGGCGCAGGTGCTGCGGGTGCACGCGGATCCCCGGTGGGTGCTGCCGATGGGCGATCGCGGTGTCGATCTGTCGGCGTGGTGCCCGCCGGTGTATGACTTCCGGTCCTCGGGCACGCCGCCGTACGAGCCGGTTCCGGCGCCCGCGCGGGAGCTGGCGGAGCGGTTGGGTCGGCGGTTCCCGGGGCAGCGGGCCGGCTCATCGGCCACCCACGCCCCGTAGACCGCGGATCGATCCATGGACCACGGATCGGCCGGACCACAGATCAGTCACGGCCCGGGAATCTCACCCGCAGCCGGAATGACACGCGGCGCCTGCCCCCTGGTCGGGGAGGGGGCAGGCGCCGGGTTGTTCCGCACGACGTTGTACGGGACATCAGGTGACGGTCACACGGTCAGCGAGCGATCCGTCGGCTTGATGGGAGCCGGCAGGGCGCTGGCTCCGGTCAGGAAGCGGTCCACGCCGCGGGCGGCGGAGCGGCCCTCGGCGATGGCCCACACGATCAACGACTGGCCGCGGCCCGCGTCACCGGCGACGTACACGCCGGGGACGTTGGTGGCGAAGTCCGCGTCGCGGGCGATGTTGCCGCGGGCGTCCAGCTCCAGGCCGAACTGGGCGACCAGGCCGTTCTCCTGGTCGGTGCCGGTGAAGCCCATGGCGAGGGTGACCAGGTCGGCGGGGATGGTCCGCTCGGTGCCGGGCTTCTGCTCCAGCTTGCCGTCCTTGAACTCGACCTCGATCAGGTGCAGCGCCTTGACGTTGCCGTCCTCGTCGCCCTCGAAGTGGGTGGTGGAGACGGAGTAGACCCGCTCGCCGCCCTCCTCGTGCGCGGAGGTGACCTTGTAGAGCATCGGGAAGGTCGGCCAGGGCTGGCCCGGGTTCCGCTCCTCGCCCGGCTTGGGCATGATCTCCAGCTGGGTGACGGAGGCCGCGCCCTGGCGGTGGGCGGTGCCGACGCAGTCCGCGCCGGTGTCGCCGCCGCCGATGACGACGACGTGCTTGCCCTCGGCGGTGATCGGGGCGACGGTCAGGTCACCCTCCTGCACCTTGTTGGCGAGCGGCAGGTACTCCATCGCGAAGTGGATGCCCTTGAGGTCACGCCCTGCCACCGGCAGGTCGCGGGAGGCGGTGGCGCCGGCGGCGATGACGACGGCGTCGTAGCGCTTGCGCAGCTTGGCGGCGTCGATGTCGCGGCCGATCTCCACCTCCGTACGGAACTTGGTGCCCTCCGCGCGCATCTGCTCGATGCGGCGGTTGATGTGGCGCTTCTCCATCTTGAACTCGGGGATGCCGTAGCGGAGGAGACCGCCGATACGGTCCGCGCGCTCGTAGACGGCGACGGTGTGGCCGGCGCGGGTCAGCTGCTGGGCGGCGGCGAGACCGGCCGGGCCCGAGCCGATGACGGCGACGGTCTTGCCGGACAGGCGCTCCGGCGGCTGCGGGGTGACATCGCCCTTGTCCCACGCCTTGTCGATGATGCTGACTTCGACGTTCTTGATGGTGACGGCCGGCTGGTTGATGCCGAGGACACACGCCGACTCGCAGGGAGCGGGGCACAGCCGCCCGGTGAACTCCGGGAAGTTGTTGGTGGCGTGCAGCCGCTCGCTGGCGGCGCTCCAGTCCTCGCGGTAGGCGTAGTCGTTCCACTCGGGGATGAGGTTCCCCAGCGGACAGCCGTTGTGGCAGAACGGGATACCGCAGTCCATGCAGCGCGAGGCCTGCTTGCTGATGATCGGCAGCAGCGAACCGGGAACGTAGACCTCGTTCCAGTCCTTGACGCGCTCGCCGACGGGGCGGGTCTTGGCGACCTCGCGGTCGGTGGTCAGGAAGCCCTTGGGGTCAGCCATTGGTCGCCGCCTCCATCATCTTCTCGTGGGTCTCGGACTCGGAGAGTCCTGCTCGCTCGGCGGCGTCCTTGGCGGCGAGCACTGCCTTGTAGGTGGCCGGGACGACCTTGCTGAAGCGCACGGCGGCCGCGTCCCAGTCAGCGAGGAGCTTCTCGGCGACGGTCGAGCCGGTCTCCTCCTGGTGGCGGCGCACAACCTCGTGCAGCCACTGCTTGTCGGTGTCGTCCAGCGCGGTGACCGCGTCGGCCAGTTCGCGGTTGACGTTCTGCGGGTCGAGGTCGATGACGTACGCGGTGCCGCCGGACATGCCCGCCGCGAAGTTGCGGCCGGTCTCGCCCAGGACGACGGCGTGGCCGCCGGTCATGTACTCGCAGCCGTGGTCGCCGACGCCCTCGGAGACCACCGTGGCACCGGAGTTGCGGACGCAGAACCGCTCGCCGACCCGGCCGCGCAGGAACAGTTCGCCGCCGGTCGCGCCGTAGGCGAGGGTGTTGCCCGCGATGGTGGAGTACTCGGCGAGGTGGTCGGCGCCGCGGTCCGGGCGGACCACGACCCGGCCGCCGGACAGGCCCTTGCCGACGTAGTCGTTGGCGTCGCCCTCCAGGCGCAGCGTGACACCTCGCGGCAGGAACGCGCCGAAGGACTGGCCGGCCGAGCCGGTGAAGGTGATGTCGATGGTGTCGTCGGGCAGACCGGCACCGCCGAACTTCTTGGTGACCTCGTGGCCGAGCATGGTGCCGACGGTCCGGTTGATGTTCCGGATCGCGACCTGGGCCCGTACCGGCTGCGCGGCCTCGGCGGAGTCCGCGGCCAGCGCGTCGGCGGCGAGCTTGATGAGCTCGTTGTCCAGCGCCTTCTCCAGGCCGTGGTCCTGGACCGTGACCTGGTGGCGGACCGCGCCTTCGGGCAGCTCGGGGACGTGCAGCAGCGGGGCCAGGTCCAGGCCCTGCGCCTTCCAGTGGTCCACGGCCTTGGCGGTGTTGAGCATCTCGGCGTGGCCGATGGCCTCGTCGAGGGTGCGGAAGCCCAGCTCGGCGAGGAGCTCGCGGACCTCTTCGGCGATGAACTCGAAGAAGTTGACGATGTACTCGGCCTTGCCGCTGAACCGCTCGCGCAGCGTCGGGTTCTGGGTGGCGATGCCGACCGGGCAGGTGTCCAGGTGGCAGACGCGCATCATGACGCAGCCGGAGACGACCAGCGGGGCGGTGGCGAAGCCGAACTCCTCGGCGCCCAGCAGGGCGGCGATGACGACATCGCGGCCGGTCTTGAGCTGGCCGTCGGTCTGCACGACGATGCGGTCGCGCAGGCCGTTGAGCAGCAGCGTCTGCTGGGTTTCGGCGAGGCCGAGCTCCCAGGGGCCACCGGCGTGCTTCAGAGACGTCAGGGGAGAAGCACCCGTACCGCCGTCGTGGCCGGAGATCAGGACCACGTCCGCGTGTGCCTTGGACACACCCGCGGCGACCGTGCCGACGCCGACCTCGGAGACCAGCTTCACGTGGATGCGGGCCGCAGGGTTGGCGTTCTTGAGGTCGTGGATCAGCTGAGCCAGGTCCTCGATGGAGTAGATGTCGTGGTGCGGCGGCGGGGAGATCAGCCCCACGCCCGGCGTCGAGTGCCGGGTCTTGGCGACCCACGGGTAGACCTTGTGGCCGGGCAGCTGGCCGCCCTCGCCGGGCTTGGCGCCCTGGGCCATCTTGATCTGGATGTCGTCGGAGTTGACCAGGTACTCGGACGTCACACCGAAGCGGCCGGAGGCGACCTGCTTGATGGACGAGCGGCGCGCCGGGTCGTACAGCCGGTCCGGGTCCTCGCCGCCCTCACCGGTGTTGGACTTGGCGCCCAGCTGGTTCATGGCGATGGCGAGGGTCTCGTGGGCCTCGCGGGAGATCGACCCGTAGGACATCGCGCCGGTGGAGAAGCGCTTGACGATCTCGGATGCCGACTCGACCTCGTCCAGCGGGACCGCGGGGCGGCCGGAGTCGAAGGAGAACAGGCCGCGCAGCGTCATCAGCCGCTCGGACTGCTCGTTCACCCGCTCGGTGTACTGCTTGAAGATGTCGTAGCGGCGCGAACGGGTGGAGTGCTGGAGGCGGAAGACGGTGTCCGGGTCGAAGAGGTGCGGCTCGCCCTCGCGGCGCCACTGGTACTCGCCGCCGATCTCCAGCGCGCGGTGGCTGGCGGCGATGCCGGAGACCGGGTACGCCTTGACGTGCCGGGCGGCGACCTCCTTGGCGATGATGTCCAGACCCGCGCCGCCGATCTTGGTGGCGGTGCCGTTGAAGTACTTCGCGACGAAGGCCTCGTCCAGGCCGACGGCCTCGAAGACCTGCGCGCCGCGGTAGGAGGCGACGGTCGAGATGCCCATCTTGGACATGACCTTCAGGACGCCCTTGCCGAGCGCCTTGATGAGGTTCTTGATGGCGGTCTCGGCCTCGACGCCGGGCAGGAACGTACCGGCGCGGACGAGGTCCTCGACGGACTCCATCGCCAGGTACGGGTTGACGGCCGCGGCGCCGTAGCCGATGAGCAGCGCGACATGGTGCACCTCGCGCACATCGCCGGCCTCGACGAGCAGACCGACCTGGGTGCGCTCCTTGGTGCCGATGAGGTGGTGGTGGACCGCGGCGGTGAGCAGCAGCGACGGGATCGGCGCGTGCTCGGCGTCCGAGTGGCGGTCGGAGAGGACGATCAGCCGGGCGCCGTCGTCGATGGCGGCGTCCGCCTCGGCGCAGATCTCCTCGATCCGGGCGGCCAGTGCCTCGCCGCCGCCGGAGACCCGGTAGAGGCCGGAGAGGGTCACGGCCTTCATGCCGGGCATGTCGCCGTCGGCGTTGATGTGGACCAGCTTGGCCAGCTCGTCGTTGTCGATGACCGGGAACGGCAGGGTCACGCTGCGACAGGACGACGCGGTCGGCTCCAGGAGGTTGCCCTGGGGGCCGAGGGAGGAGATCAGCGAGGTGACCAGTTCCTCGCGGATGGCGTCCAGCGGCGGATTGGTGACCTGCGCGAACAGCTGGGTGAAGTAGTCGAAGAGCAGCCGGGGGCGCTCGGAGAGCGCGGCGATCGGCGAGTCGGTGCCCATCGAGCCGATGGGCTCGGCGCCGGCCTTGGCCATCGGGGCGAGGATGACGCGCAGCTCTTCCTCGGTGTAGCCGAAGGTCTGCTGGCGGCGGGTGACCGAGGCGTGGGTGTGCACGATGTGCTCGCGCTCGGGCAGGTCCGCCAGGTCGATCAGGCCGGAGTCCAGCCACTCCTGGTACGGGTGCTCGGCGGCGAGCTGCGCCTTGATCTCGTCGTCCTCGATGATGCGGTGCTCGGCGGTGTCGACGAGGAACATCTTGCCGGGCTGGAGGCGGCCCTTGCGGACGACCTTGGCGGGGTCGATGTCCAGGACGCCGACCTCGGAGGAGAGCACGACGAGGCCGTCGTCGGTGACCCAGTAGCGGCCGGGGCGCAGACCGTTGCGGTCGAGGACCGCGCCGACCTGGATGCCGTCGGTGAAGGTGACGCAGGCCGGGCCGTCCCAGGGCTCCATCATCGTGGAGTGGTACTGGTAGAAGGCGCGCCGGGCCGGGTCCATGGCGGTGGAGTTCTCCCACGCCTCGGGGACCATCATCAGCACCGAGTGCGGCAGCGACCGGCCGCCGAGGTGCAGCAGCTCCAGGACCTCGTCGAAGGAGGCGGAGTCGGAGGCGTCGGGCGTACAGACCGGGAAGATCCGCTCCAGGTCCTCGTTGCCGAAGAGCTTGGAGGCGAGCTGCGACTCGCGGGCGCGCATCCAGTTGCGGTTGCCCTTGACCGTGTTGATCTCGCCGTTGTGCGCGACGAAGCGGTACGGGTGGGCGAGCGGCCAGCTCGGGAAGGTGTTGGTGGAGAACCGCGAGTGGACCAGCGCGACGGCGGTGGCGAAGCGGCGGTCGGACAGGTCCGGGAAGAAGGGCTCCAGCTGGCCGGTGGTCAGCATGCCCTTGTAGACGATGGTCCGCGAGGAGAGGGACGGGAAGTAGACACCGGCCTCCCGCTCGGCGCGCTTGCGCAGCGCGAAGGCCTTGCGGTCCAGCGCGAGGCCGGTGTTCTCGCCGTCCGCGACGCTGTGCTTGCCTGAAACGAACAGCTGGGAGAAGGCCGGCATGGTGGCGCGGGCGCCGTTGCCGAGCAGCTGGGGGGCGACCGGGACGACGCGCCAGCCGAGGACGTCCAGGCCCTCTTCGACGGCCATTGTCTCGATGCGCGCGACGGCAGCGGCCGCGTCCTGGGCGTCGGACGGCAGGAAGGCGATACCGACGGCGTACGCGCCGGCCTCGGGAAGCTCGAAGGTGACGTCCTCGCGCAGGAACGCGTCCGGGACCTGGAGCAGGATGCCGGCGCCGTCACCGGAGTCGGGCTCCGAGCCGGTGGCACCGCGGTGCTCCAGATTCGTCAGGACGGTGAGCGCCTGCTCGACCAACGCGTGGCTGGCCTCGCCGGTGAGGGTGGCCACAAACCCGACGCCGCAGGCGTCGTGCTCATTGCGCGGGTCGTACATCCCCTGCTGGGCGGGGCGCCCGTCCATGGGCGACCATGCGGCGGCGCTGGCGCTGCTGGTGGTCGCGGAGTGCGTGGACGCGAAGCGCATCAAGCTCTCCCAACGTCGTCGTGGCATAGGCATTGCCGAGGGACGACGTTGGCCCTCCGCGAAATTTTCGTGCAGGTTACAGGATGGCGCCATTCCCAAGAAGTGGATAGGGCCTTCCAACATGCGGACACCGCGCATAGCGGTGGATCAAGGACGCGGACGGACATTGCCATCCCACAAGGCGGCGATCGCCAGGCGACATTGCCCGCGACGCTTCGGCCTTATGCCCCGAGGTCAACAAACCGAAACCGCTGAGTAACGCGTTAATTATGCGGTCACCCGCATGACGCGTCACCCTACGACGGTTCCGAAGAGAGCTCCCAGGGCGTACGTCACACCTGCGGCGGCACCACCCAGGGCCAGTTGGCGCAGTCCGCTGAACCACCAGGAGCGCGCCGTCACCCGCGCCACAACCGCCCCGCAGGCAAAGAGTCCGAGCAGCGCGAGCGCCACCGCCGGCCAGATTGCCGTTGCGCCCAGAAGATAAGGAAGGACAGGCAGAATCGCGCCCAGCGCAAACGATCCGAAGGAGGAAACGGCGGCCACGGCCGGCGACGGAAGGTCGGACGGGTCAATTCCCAATTCCTCGCGGGCGTGAATCTCCAGCGCCTGCTCGGGGTCCACGGAGAGCTGCTCGGCAACCTGCCGGGCGAGCTTCGGCTCGACGCCGCGGGACTCATAGAGGGCCGCCAGCTCCTCCAGCTCATCCTTGGGGTGCTTGCGCAGCTCGGCCCGCTCGACGGCCAGCTCGGCGAGGACCAGCTCGCGCTGCGAGGCGACCGAGGTGTACTCCCCCGCGGCCATGGAGAAGGCGCCGGCGGCCAGGCCCGCGAGGCCGGTGAGGACGACCGTCTGCGGCGGCAGCGAGCCGCCGGCCACGCCCGTCATCAGGGCGAGGTTCGAGACCAGGCCGTCCATCGCACCGAAGACCGCGGGGCGCAGCCAGCCGCCGTTCACATCGCGGTGGGTGTGGTTGTCACGGTGGGCGACATGTGTCGGCGCCGCGGTGTCCATGATCTCCATGACGGACATATCGGGACCTACTCCCTTCAGCGAGGTGTGGGCCGATGCCGGCACTTCCCCCTGGAACGCTTCGAAGGTATGCGCGAAATCACCCTCTCCGCTAGCAAGGAAGGCCGTACTTACCGCCCTGACCTGCGGCTTTACGAGGAGAGGTAGCTAGTGATCTGAGTCACACGACCGTCATGGCGGCATCCCGGGATGCGGGCGGATGCCTCCCCAGGGAGTCGACCGGGTGACCCTGCCGGTCCGGGGAGGAAAGCGGGGCCCCGGCGTGGGACGGATACAGCGCAGTGGTTCGACCCACATGACGGACAGAAGGGCGCGCACCCATGAGCGCACCGGAACTCCCGGCGCCACATGCCGAAGGGCTCACCGTCGCCGACGGCACGCCCGACGATGCCCCCGATGCCGTCGCCGAGGCGCTGCGCGACCGGGCGCGGGGCGCGATGCTCGGCCTGGCGGTCGGTGACGCGCTCGGCGCGCCCGCGGAGAACATGAAGCCCTCCCAGATCCGGCGCCGCTGGGGCCGTATCGAGGGGTATGTCGAGGACGATCCGGCCGGCACCGACGACACCGAGTACGCGATCTTCTCCGGGCTGCTGCTCGCCGCGCACGGCTCGGCGCTGACCGTCGCCCATGTCGAGGCCGCCTGGCACCAGTGGATCGCGGACCGCGACGAGGGGCCGTTCCGCGGCGCCGGGTTCAGCGAGCGCGGCACCCTGGAGAACCTGCGCCGCGGCCTCGCCGCCCCCATCTCGGCACAGCACCGGCACGCCTGGAGCGACGGCCTGGCGATGCGCGCCGCGCCGTTCGGGGTGTTCGCCGCCGGCCGGCCCGCGGAGGCCGCCCGGCTGGTCGCCATCGACGGCACGGTCAGCCACGACGGCGAGGGGATCTACGGCGGCCGGGCGGTCGCCGCCGGGGTCGCCACCGCCATGGTCGCGGGCTCTGTCGACGCGGTGATCGCCGCCGCGCTCTCCGTCGTCCCCGAGGACTCCTGGACGGCGCGCTCGCTGCGCCGGGCGGTCGGCGCGGCCCAGCGGTCCCGGCACGATCCGGGAATCACCCAGCTCGGCACCGAGCGCGCGGTGCGCTCCGCCGTCGTCGTCGGCGGCTACCCCTGGACGGATCTGGCGCCCGAAGCCGTCGGCCTCGCCTTCGGCGCGTTCACCGCGGCGCGCGGCGACTTCACCGCGTCGGTGCTGACCGCGGTCAACATGGGCCGGGATGCCGACACCACGGCGGCGGTCGCCGGGGCGCTGGCCGGGGCGCTGGCCGGAGCCGCCGCGATCCCCGAGTCCTGGACCGCGGCCATCGGCCCGGCCCGCGGCAGCTGCCTGCCGTCGATGGCGGGCTACCACGTCCTGGACATCGCGGAGCTGTTGGCGCCGGCAGGGGCGGGCGCCGGGGCGCCGGCGGGGGTGGTCGACGCATGAACGGCGAGCGGCCCGGCGCGGCAGACCAGGCCGGCGCCGCCCGCGCCCGTATCGAAGGGCTGCTGCTCGGGCTGGCCGCCGGTGACGCCGCCGGATGGCCCGCGGCGCGGCACCGGGCGGCGCGGATGCCCGAGTGGACCCGGCGGCTGACCCGCGAGCTGGACACCTTCGCCGAGCAGAACGCCACCACGACGCTGCCCGTCCCGATCGCCCTCAACCAGCCTCCCGAGCCACTGCGGCTCGGCCCCTCCGACGACGCCGAGTGGGCGGCCTTCACCGCCGAGTCGGTGCTCACCGCGGCCGGGGCACTGCTCAGCGACCTCGGCCGGGACCGCCGGATGCGTGCCGCCATCGACCTCGCCTGGAACGCGCTGGCCAGCGAGGTCGCCGCGGCCGCCGACCGGGCGCCGGAAGTGGAGTCCGCGGTGCTGCCGCTGCGCGCCCGGATCTCCGTACGGGCCGGGCTCGGCAACCTCGCGACCGGGCTGCGGCCGCCCGCCACCGGCCATGACAACCCGCACTTCTTCGACGACGCGGCCTGCATCCGGGCCGCCGTCCTCGCCGTCGTGCACCCGGGCGACCCGTCCGCGGCGGCCGAGCTGGCCGAGTACGACGCGCGCTACACCCAGGACGGCGACGGGGTGCACGGCGCCCGCGCGATGGCCGCGGCGGTGGCGGCCGCGCTCGGCGGTGCGACGGCCGGCGGCTGTGTGGACACGGCGCTCGTCCAGCTCCCCGAGGGCACCGAGATCCGCCGCAACGCGCTGCACGCGGTCCGGCTCGCCGGCGCCGTCGCCGCCGACCGGCCCGGCCGTCCGGGCAACGCCTTCGCGCTGGTTCCCGTGCTGGAGCACGAGATCGTCGACCACGTCTACAGCTACGGAATCGCCGCGGCCGAGACCGTCCCCGTCGCGCTGGCCCTCGTCCTCGCATCGGACGGGCTGGTCGCCGAGGCGGTGCCGGCCGCCGCCTGCCTGTCCCGCGTCGCGGACTCCGCGCCCGCCCTCGCCGGGGCGCTGACCGGTGCGCTCGGCGGCGCCCGCGCGCTTCCCCGGACCTGGCGCGACGCCTGCCGGGTGCTCTCCGGCTGCGCGCTGCCGCGGCTGGCCGGCACCGATCTCGTCGAACTGGCGGGCCTGCTCGCCGGGACGGAACTGACCGCGCCGGAAGCCCTCCCCGGGCCCGAGGGCGCCGCCCCGGACTCCTCTTCTCACCGCCCGCCCGGCCCGACTCCCCCGCCGACCGGCAAGACCCTGGAAGGACTCACCCGCACATGACGGCGACCACTGCGAACACCACCACCCGCACACCGGCCGCACCGGACATCCCCTCGCCGACCCTGGAGGACCGGGCCGCCGGGTGCCTGGCCGGCGCCGCCGTCGGCGATGCGCTCGGCGGGCCCGTCGAGGGCTGGACTCCGGAGCAGATCGTGGCGCGGCACGGGGGCCGGGTCACCGGCATCGTCGGCCCGTTCCACCACGACTGGCGCACCGCACGCCCGATCGCGCCGTACCACAAGGGCGATGGCCATGTCACCGACGACACCCTCATGACGCATGCGCTGGTACGGGTCTACGAGAAGGTCCGCGACCACCTCGACGCCTATGACGTCGCCGACCATCTCGTACCGGATCTGATCGGCACCCCGCGCTGGATCCCCGAGCTGGAGGCCGAGGCGCTGCCGCTGCAGCGGATCTTCCTGGCCGAGAAGTGGATCGTGGCCCGGCTGCACTACGGGCACGCCGACCCGCGTGAGGCGGGCGTCGGCAACATCGTCAACTGCGGGGCGGCGATGTACATGGCGCCGGTCGGTGTCGTCAACGCCGGTAATCCGGACCGGGCCTACGCCGAGGCGCTGGACATCTCGGGTGCCCATCAGTCGTCGTACGGCCGGGAGGCGGCGGGCGTCTTCGCCGCGGCCGTGGCCGCCGCGTGCGTGCCGGACGCCACCCCGGCGTCCGTCGTCGACAGCGCGCTCCGGCTCGCCAAGGACGGCACCCGCGCCGCGATCGAGGCGGTCTGCGAAGCCGCCGCGCCGCACCGTGACTTCGAGTCCGCGCTGACGCCGCTGCGCGAGGCCGTCATCCCCTTCGACACGGTGGGCCCGGACTATCGCAACCCGTCGCTGGGCGCGCGCCGCCCGTCCCGGCTGCACGCCATCGAGGAACTCCCCGTCGCGCTCGGCATGCTGCTCGTCGGCGACGGCGACTTCCGCACCACCGTCCTCGGGTCGGTCAACTATGGGAGGGACTGCGATTCGATCGCCACGATGAGCGGGGCGCTGGTCGGCGCGCTGCGCGGGGCGTCGGCCGTGCCGGACGAGTGGAGCGCGGAGGTCGCGCGGGCCAGCCGCCTCGACCTGTACGCCCCCGCGACGGCGCTGGCCACGGTCGCCCGGGAGATCTTCAGCCGCGACCGGGCCCGACGCCGCGCGCACGAACGGGCCTTCGCGGCCATCGCGGAGGCATGAGGTGACCGTCACGGCAGTACTCCCCTCCGACCCGGCGCGGCCCCGCCCACTGCGGCTGACCTGGGTGCAGCCCGAGGACCTGATCGGGCACGAGCTGCGGCAGGCGGCCGAGGACGGCCGGGAAGCCGCCGGGATCGAGCACCGGTGGCGAGCGGCGGGCGGGACCCCGGCACCCGGCCGGGCGGGCGCCTCCCCGGCACCCGCGGACCCGTCGCTGCGCGCGCTCGCCGGTCAGCTGCTCGATGAACTCACCCTGCTGCCTTGCCCGTTGGACGTCGACGAGCCCACCGACCTGGCGGCGATCGAGGCGGTGCGCGAGGACGATGCGGCCGTCGGCCTCCGTAGCGCCGCCCTCCCGGCAGCCGGCCCGCTGACCGCCCGGCTGGAGGCCGGCTGGCTCGGGCGGGCGGCCGGCTGCCTGCTCGGCAAGCCGGTCGAGAAGCTGCCGCTGAGCGGCATCCGGGCGCTCGCCCGCTCGACCGGGAACTGGCCGCTGACCTCGTGGTTCACCGAACTCGGCCTGGACCGGGCAGTGGCCGCGCAACACCCCTGGAACCGCCGCAGCCGGTCCACCTCGCTCGCCGAGAACATCGACGGGATGCCCGAGGACGACGACCTCAACTACCCCCTCCTCGGCCTGCTGCTCCTCGAACGCCACGGTCATGGCTTCCGCACCGCCGATGTGGCGCGGCTGTGGCTGGACGAGCTGCCCGCCGGCCGGACGTTCACCGCGGAGCGCATCGCGTACCGCAATCTCCTGGACGGCATCGAGCCGCCGCACACCGCACGCCACCGCAACCCGTTCCGGGAGTGGATCGGCGCGCAGATCCGCGCGGACATCTTCGGCTGGACCCACCCCGGTGACCCGGCGGCCGCGGCCGCGGCGGCCTGGCGGGACGCCACGCTCAGCCACACCGCGAACGGGGTGTACGGGGCGATGTTCGCGGCGGCCGCGGTCGCCGCGGCAGCGGGAGGCGCGGACGTCCACGACGCGCTGCGGGCCGGACTCGCCGTGATCCCCGGGCGGTCCCGGCTGGCGCGGGCCGTCCGCTTCGGTATCGCGGCGGCGCGCGACGAAGCGACCGGCACGGCGGCCGGTTTCGCGACCGTCGTCGACCGCCTGCACACCGCCTACGGGCACCACCACTGGGTGCATGCGGTGCCGAACGCCGCGCTCCTGGCCGCCGCGCTCACCCACGCCGACGGTGACTTCAGCGGCTCCATCTGCCGTGCGGTGTCCGGCGGTTGGGACACCGACTCCAACGGCGCGACGGCCGGTTCGATCACCGGGCTGCTCGCCGGCACACCCGCCGCGCTCCCCGCCCGCTGGACGGAGCCACTGCGCAACCGGCTCACGACGACGGTCGGCGGACTGGACGGCATCGGCTTCGACACGCTCGCGGCCCGCACCGCGGCACTGGTCGAGTAAGTCCCCCGTCTCGTCGTCCACCCGTAGGACACCGCTGGCCAGAAAGGACACGGGCCTCACTCGACCGGTCCGTGCCCGGCACCCGACCCCCGGAGGCACCCGCACCATGACCGGCCCACACCCCGCAGACCCTCCCCCATGCCTGAAGGGCACGGGGGGACCCCCATCCGCTCGCCCCCGTCACGGCTCCTCTTCTTCTGGCTCTCCCTGCTCCCCCGGCCCGCTCGCCGGACTGCGGGTGCTCGACCTCGCCACGCTGTTCGCCGGTCCGCTCGCCGCCACCATGCTCGGGGACTTCGGCGCCGAGGTGATCAAGGTCGAGCATCCGCGCCGGCCCGACCCGTCACGCGGCCACGGGCCCGCCAAGGACGGCGTCGGCCTGTGGTGGAAGCTGCTGGGCCGCAACAAGAAGACGATCACCCTTGATCTGTCCCGGCCCGGCGGCCGCGAGGTGCTGCTCCGGCTCGCCGCCGAAGCGGATGTGGTCATCGAGAACTTCCGGCCCGGCACCCTGGAGAAATGGGACCTGGGCTGGGCGGAACTCTCCGCCGTCAACCCGCGGCTGGTGCTCACCCGGGTCACCGGCTTCGGGCAGTTCGGCCCGTACGCCCGCCGCCCCGGCTTCGGCACCCTCGCCGAGGCGATGAGCGGTTTCGCCGCGATCACCGGCGAGCCGGACGGCCCGCCGACCCTGCCGCCGTTCGGCCTCGCCGACTCCATCGCCGCGCTCGTCACGTCGTACGCCGTGATGGCCGCGCTCCGCGGCCGGGACACCACCGGCCGGGGCCAGGTCGTCGACATGGCGATCATCGAGCCGATGCTGACCGTCCTCGGCCCGCAGCCCCTCTGGTACGACCAGCTCGGCTATGTCCAGCAGCGGACCGGCAACCGCTCCGCCAACAACGCGCCGCGCAACACCTACCGCACCGCCGACGGCTCCTGGGTCGCCGTCTCCACCTCGGCGCAGTCCATCGCCGAACGGGTGCTGCGGCTGGTCGGCCGGCCCGATGTGATCGACGAACCCTGGTTCGCGACCGGCGCCGGGCGGGCCGGGCACGCGGACGAGCTCGATGCGGCGGTCGGCGGCTGGATCGCGTGCCATGACCGTGCCGAGGTGCTCGCCGCCTTCGAGAAGGCCGAGGCGGCCATCGCACCGGTCTACGACATCCGGGACGTGATGGCGGACGAGCAGTACCAGGCGCTCGGGTCGCTCACCGATGTCCCGGACGACGAGCTCGGCACCGTGCGGATGCAGAACGTCCTCTTCCGGCTGTCCGAGACGCCGGGCGCCATCCGCTGGGCGGGCCGCCCACACGGCGCGGACACCGACGAGGTGCTCACCGGCCTCGGCATGACCGGCCGCGAGATCGCCGGGCTGCGCGCGGCGGGTGCCCTGTGAGCCTGCCGCCCGAACCGGACTCGACGCCTCTGACCTGGCTTTATGTGCCCGGCGACCGGCCGGACAGGGTCGCCAAGGCGCTCGGCTGCGACACCGATGTGCTCGTGGTCGACCTGGAGGACGCGGTCGCCCCGGACCGCAAGGAGCACGCACTGCGCGCCACCGCCGAGCTGCTGAGCGACCCGGTGCCCGGCCCCGTCCCGGTACACGTCCGCGTCAACGCGCTGGACGGCCCGCTCGCCGAGACCGAGATCCGCACCCTCGCCCCGCTGCCGGGCCTCGCGGGGCTGCGGCTGCCCAAGGTGCACGGTCCGGAGGACATCCAGCGCGCAGCGGCCTGGGCCACCGCAGGACGCACCGTCCCCGCCCTCCCCTCGTTCTACGCGCTCCTCGAATCCGCCCTCGGGATCGAGCACGCCTTCGCCATCGCCACCGCGCACCCGTCGCTGCGCGGCATCGCGCTCGGCGAGGCCGATCTCCGGGCGGAGCTGGGGCTGCGGGACGAGGCGGGGCTGGCCTGGCCGCGCAGCCGGGTGGTGATCGCCGCCCGCGCGGCCGGACTGGCCCCGCCGCCGCAGTCGGTCCACCCCGACGTACGCGACCTGGACGGTCTGGCCCGGACCTGCGCGCACGGCCGGGACCTGGGATTCCTGGGCCGGGCGGCGATCCATCCACGCCAGCTGCCGGTCATCGAGGCGGCCTATCTGCCGTCCGCCGGAGAGATCGAGGCGGCCGAGGAGATCGTGAAGGCCGCCGCGACGGACGCCGGGGCGCAGGCCCTGCCGGACGGCCGGTTCGTGGACGCGGCGGTGGTCGCCGGTGCCCAGCGCGTCCTGGCCCTGGCACACCGCCGCCGCTGAGACCGGGCTCCCGGCCGGGAACAGCAGAGCGCCGGGCGGACTCGGCGTGTCGAGTCCGCCCGGCGCTCATCAGCCGGGTGGCGCGTGGCGTCAGGGCTTCTTGGTGTTGCTGCTCCCGGCGGCCTCGGCGTCGCCATCGGCATCAGCGGAGTCGTCGGCGTCGGCCGACTCCTGGGATCCGGCCTCGGCGTCAGGCTTCGTGTCCGCCTCGGCGTCAGGCTTCATGTCCGCCTTCGCACCCGACTCCGTGTCCGGCTTGGCCTCAGCCGCCTTCTCGACCGAGATCTTGTCGCTTGCGGCGTCCCCGGCGGCCTTGCCGCCCGAGAGGCGATCGAACTCCTCCGCCTCGGCCTCGGCGTACTCATCCGCGCCCTCGTCCACCGCGAGCTGCGCCCCCGGCTCGACGACCGCTTCCCGGCCCGGCCGCTTCTTCGCGGAGATCACCAGGTAGGCGATGGCCAGTGCGAAGACGATCAGCGAGGTCCAGACGTTCAGCCGCATGCCCAGGATGTGGTTCGCCTCGTCGACGCGCATGTACTCGATCCAGCCGCGGCCGGCGCAGTAGGCGGCGACGTAGAGCGCGAAGACGCGGCCGTGGCCCATCTTGAAGCGCTTGTCGGCCCACATCACCAGCACCGCGACGCCGATGCACCACAGGGACTCGTAGAGGAAGGTCGGGTGGTAGGTGCCGCCGACCCGTCCGATGGCCGGGTCGGAGCTGATCTCCAGCGCCCACGGCACATCGGTCGCGCGGCCGTAGAGCTCCTGGTTGAACCAGTTGCCCCAGCGGCCGATCGCCTGCCCGAAGGCCAGGCCGGGCGCCAGCGCGTCGGCGTACGCGGGGAGCGGGATACCGCGCCGGCGACAGCCGATCCAGGCGCCCACCGCGCCGAGCGCGACCGCGCCCCAGATGCCGAGGCCGCCCTCCCACACCTTGAAGGCGTCGAGGGGATGGCCGTCCTTGCCGAAGTACGGCTGGTACGTCGTGATGACGTGGTAGAGGCGTCCGCCGACGAGCCCGAAGGGCACGGCCCATACGGCGATGTCCGCGACGGTTCCGGAGCGGCCACCGCGCTGGATCCAGCGCTTGTTGCCGAGCCAGACGCCGACGAAGACGCCGATGATGATGCAGAATGCGTAGCCGCGCAGCGGAATCGGGCCGAGATGTACGACACCGGTCGACGGGCTGGGAATGAATGCGAGGTCCATGGCAGGACCGACGCTACCGCGCCGGGCGGGGTCGGCGACAACCCACCCGGCAACGGCTCAGTAACGACCCCGCCGTATTCCGCCGTGACACCGCGTGTCCGGCCACTACGTCGACGGCACGGCCGGATTCCCGGGCTTGACCGGCGCCGAATTCGCCGGCTTCCCCGGCTGCTTCCCCGGCTGCTTCCCCTTGTTGGCGTCCTTCACCATCTTCTTGAACTCCACCGGGCTGAACCGCCCGCCATTGACGGTCGACAGGTCCTTGCCGTTGAGCAGGACGGTCGGTGTGCCGTGGAATCCGGAGTTGGTGAAGGCGGTGTTGGACTTCTCCACGAAGCTGTCGTACTTGCCGTCGTTGACGCACTTGGTGAAGGGGCCGGTCACCAGGCCCTTGACCTTGCCGGCGAGTTGGACGAGGTACTGCTTGTCGGCGAACTTGTCCTGCTGCTCGGGCGGTTGGTTCGAGTAGAGCACGTCGTGGTACTCGCGGAACTTACGGGCGTCCTGGGCGCAGAGCGCGGCGTTGGCGGCGTTGCGGGAACCCTTCCCGCCCATGTTGCCGTCGATGATCGTCGCGAGGTGGTACTCGGTCTTGAGCTGGCCGGAATTCACCAGCTTATGGATCGTCGACCGGAATCCGGTCTCGAACTGCTGGCAGGCGGGGCAGCGGAAGTCCTCCCACACCGTCAGCGTGGACGGGGCGTCGCCCGCGCCCACCGGGACGGCGGGTTTGTCGCCGCCGCTGACCTCCTTCGGGAAGGCCACCTGCGTGCTGCCGCCGTCGCCGTTGCTTCTGCTGGACGCCGCCCAGACGGCGATACCACCGGCGACCGCCAGTACGGCGACCACCGATCCGGCGACGACCGCCTGGCGTCGGCGCCGGGCGCGCGCCTTCTCTTTCTCACGCTGTGCCTGCAGCCGCTCACGGGCGCTGCTCTGTCCGTCATGGTTCTTCTGGCTCACGCCCCTGGACAACGAAGCGGAGGGGCGCCTTCGCACCCCTCCGCACCGATGTTCGCCCTATCGAGGGACCACGGCCTCTGCCAGACGGACGCCCAGGGCGGACACACCCCAGACGAGTAAGTCCTAGGCGAGCAAGTCCTAGGCGCGCTTGCGTACGCCCTCGGCCAGCTCGCCCGCCAGGGCACGGACCCCGGCGACGCCGGCCGTCAGATCGCCGTCCTCCGCGAGCAGCCGCTTGACGAACGCCGAGCCGACGATGACGCCGTCCGCGAACCGGGCCACCTCGGCGGCCTGTCGGGGGTTGGAGACGCCGAGCCCGACACAGACCGGCAGTTCGGTGGTGGCACGGGTACGGGTCACCAGGTCCTGCGCCTCGCGGCCGACCGACTCACGGGTGCCGGTGACACCCATCAGCGACGCGGCGTAGACAAAGCCGCTGCCGGCTGCGGTGATCTTGGCCAGCCGCTCGTCCCGGCTGCTCGGCGCGACCACGAAGACGGTGGCCAGTCCGTGCTGCTCGGCGGCCTTGCGCCATACCTCGGACTCCTCGACCGGCAGGTCGGGCAGGATGCAGCCGGCGCCGCCCGCCTCGGCCAGATCGGCCGCGAACCGCTCGACGCCGTAGCGGTCGACGGGGTTCCAGTACGTCATGCACAGCACCGGCGCCCCGGTGGCGGTGTGCACCTCGCGGACCGTACGGATCACATCGACGATCTTCACGCCGCCGCGCAGAGCGATGTCGTCGGCGGTCTGGATCACCGGGCCGTCCAGGACCGGGTCGCTGTGCGGCAGCCCGACCTCGACGATGTCGCAGCCGCCGTCCAGCATGGAGATCATGGCCTGTACGCCGCCGTCCACGGTCGGGAAGCCGGCCGGGAGATAGCCGACGAGCGCGGCACGGTTCTCCGTGCGGGCCTGGGCCAGCACGGAATTGAGCAGTTCCACATTGCCCGCCATCACTTCTCCCCCTTGCTCTCGTGGTGCGCGGCTGCGTTGTCGGCATCGTCGTCTGCACCGTCGGCGTTGTCGCCGTCGTACAGCCCGAAGTAGCGGGCGGCGGTGTCCATGTCCTTGTCGCCACGGCCGGAGAGGTTCACCAGCAGCAGGCCCTCGGGGCCCAGCTCGCGGCCCAGCTCCAGGGCGCCGGCCAGCGCGTGCGCGCTCTCGATCGCCGGGATGATGCCCTCGGTCTGCGACAGCAGCCGCAGCGCCTGCATCGCGGCGTCGTCGGTGACCGCGCGGTACTCGGCGCGGCCGACGTCCTTGAGGTAGGCGTGCTCCGGGCCGATGCCGGGGTAGTCCAGGCCGGCCGAGATCGAGTACGGCTCGGTGATCTGGCCGTCCTCGTCCTGGAGGACGTACGAGCGGGAGCCGTGCAGGATGCCGGGGGTGCCCTCGGTGAGAGTGGCCGCGTGCTCGCCGGTCTCGACGCCGTGTCCGCCCGGCTCACAGCCGATCAGGCGGACGGTGTCGTCCCCGAGGAAGGCGTGGAAGAGGCCGATGGCGTTGGAGCCGCCGCCGACGCAGGCGACGGCGGCGTCCGGCAGGCGCCCCGCGCGCTCCAGGATCTGCCGCCGGGCCTCGACGCCGATGACCCGGTGGAAGTCGCGGACCAGCGCCGGGAAGGGGTGCGGTCCGGCGACCGTGCCGAAGAGGTAGTGGGTGCGGTCGACGTTGGCGACCCAGTCCCGGAACGCCTCGTTGATGGCGTCCTTGAGGGTGCGGCTGCCGGACTTCACGGCGATGACCTCGGCGCCGAGCATCCGCATCCGGGCGACGTTGAGCGCCTGGCGCTGGGTGTCGATCTCGCCCATGTAGATGGTGCATTCGAGGCCGAAGAGGGCGCAGGCGGTGGCGGTGGCGACGCCGTGCTGGCCGGCGCCGGTCTCCGCGATGACCCGGGTCTTGCCCATCCGCTTGGTGAGCAGCGCCTGGCCCAGCACGTTGTTGATCTTGTGTGAGCCGGTGTGGTTGAGATCCTCGCGCTTGAGGAACACCCGGGCGCCGCCCGCCTGTTCCGCGAACCGGGGCACCTCGGTGAGCGCGCTGGGGCGCCCGGTGTAGTTGACCAGCAGGTCGTCGAGCTCGGCCGCGAACGCGGGGTCCGCCTTGGCCTTCTCGTACTCGGCGGCGACCTCGTCGACCGCGGCGACCAGCGCCTCGGGGATGAACTTGCCGCCGAAGGCACCGAAATAGCCCTCGGGGGTCGGCACGAGACCCTCGGGGTCGGGAATGAAGAACTCGGAGGACATCTGACGCACTCCTAGGCCGGGGCAGCCGCCCCGGAAGTCCGGTTGTCTCGGGATCTGAGCATTACGGTATGCGTCGCGCGCTGTGCCGGGCCGCTGCCACGGTGGGCCGCCGCGGCGGGTCCGCCACGGTGGCCGATGCCGCTGCGCGGGGGAATCGCCGCGTACGGGTACGGCGGGCGGCCGCCGTGGGAGCGGGCCCGCGGTCAGCGGACCGCCGTGCCCTTTGGCGCCGGTGGTGCGGCATGGGGCCGACGCGTCAGCGCGCGGACCCCGGTCGCCATCGCATGCCGTTGATCTGTCCCGGCTCGGATCCGATGTGGTACCTGACCCGGCGTCCGTGTACCCGTCGTGCGGGGGCCCGGCAGCCGCGCGGCCGGCAGCCGCGACCCAGCGCCGGATACGGAACGCGGGCGGCCCCCGCCGCGGCGCGCACGCCGGCCGGGCCCGGGTGCGGTCCCCGGGCCGGGCGGCGGATGCCTGCGACGGTGGCGGTCATGTCGGTGTTCTCGTCCCGGCCGCTCAGGACCGGCCGTGGCGGATCGCCGGGTGGGAGCCCGCGGCGACCAGGTCGGCGACCGCGGTCTTGGGGTCCTTGCCGGTGACCAGGGACTCGCCGACGAGGACGGCGTCCGCGCCGTCGTTGGCGTAGGCGATCAGGTCGTGCGGCCCGCGCACCCCGGACTCGGCGATCTTGACGATATGGTCCGGGATCTCGGGGGCGACCCGGGCGAAGTTGCCGCGGTCGACCTCAAGGGTCTTCAGATTGCGGGCGTTGACCCCGATGATCCGCGCGCCCGCGTCCACGGCACGCTGGACCTCGTCCTCGTCGTGCACCTCGACCAGCGGCGTCAGCCCGATCGACTGGGCCCGCTCGATGAGCGAGACCAGCGCCTCCTGCTCCAGCGCGGCGACGATCAGCAGCACCAGGTCGGCGCCGTAGGCACGGGCCTCCCACAGCTGGTAGGCGGTGACGATGAAGTCCTTGCGCAGGACGGGGATGTCGACCCGGGCGCGTACCGCCTCCAGGTCGGCCAGCGAGCCGCCGAACCGGCGCTGCTCGGTGAGCACGGAGATGCACGCCGCGCCGCCCGCCTCGTAGTCGGCGGCGAGCCCGGCGGGGTCGGCGATCGCGGCCAGCGCGCCCTTGGACGGGCTGGAGCGCTTCACCTCGCAGATCACCGTCACGTTCTCGCCCTTGAGGGCCGCCACGCCGTCCTTGGCCGGGCGGGCGTTCTGGGCCCGCTCCTTGAGCTCGTCGAGGCTGACACGTGCCTGCCGCTCGGCGAGGTCGGCGCGGACTCCGTCGATGATCTCGTCGAGCACACTCACGCGAGCGGCCTCCTTCTAGAAGGGTGGAGGTGGACAGTGACCCGTGGGGCGAAAAGCCGTCCCAGCAGGCACTCCGATGGTATCCGCCATGGGGCGCAGGTCCCGCATCCGGTTGACCGTGGTCCCACAACCTGGACATCTCCAGGTTTCGTGGCGGTTTGTACGGCGCCAGGTGCGGCGGCACGCACGGCCGTCCGCCGCCGTAGGCCGGTCATGGGCTCAGGCCGGTGCCGAAGGGAAGGTTGCGGACGGCCGTGAAGGCCAGCAGCAGCCCGGCCAGCGCCCACCAGTGGACGGCTCGCGGCCGCGGGCCCGCCGTACGGAGTCCGCGCGCCGACCGGCCGAGCCAGACCAGCCAGAAGACCGCGAACGCGGCGTAGCCGGCCACCGCGAGGGCATTGGCGCCCAGCGCCGTACCGAGGTCGCCGTGCGCGAGGGCGTGCGTGCTGCGCAGGCCGCCGCAGGCCGGGCAGTAGATGCCGGTGAGGTGCAGCAGCGGGCAGACGGGGTAATGGCCGGGCTCATTGGGGTCGACGGCGCCGACGAGGCCGACGGCGGCGGTGACGGCGGCCAGCGTGCCGAGTGGCGCCGCGAGGCGGCGCAGCGGGGCCGCCGGCAGGGGCTCTGACGGATCCGGTGGGGCCGCCGGCGGGGTTTCCGGCCGGACCTGGGCCACGGGGTCGCTCACGCTGCCGATTGTCCTGTGGCATACGCGAAGGCGCAGCTTCTCAGCCGCCGTACGGGGTGGTCACGGGGGACACACCGGCACGGGCCGGGAAACGGCGCCTTCGTGAAGGAGTGCGGGATGGTGGCGCCGGGCCCGGCGCCACGGGAGCGGTGGTCAGCCCTCCTGCGGCTGGGCCTGCGCCTGGGGACGCGGCTGCGCGGAGCGCTTCGGCTCCGAGCCGAGGCCGGCCATCCGCATCAGGCCACCGACGACGGCACCGAGGCCGATCAGGGCGCTGCCCGCCCAGAAGCCGGGCACGTTCGCCATCACCATGAAGACACCGGCCACGCAGAAGCCGATGAACGAGATGATGACGCCGGTCCAGGCGGCGGGGGTGTGTCCGTGGCCACTGCTCGACATGAGTGCTCCTCGTTGCTCTCTCGCGCCGGGGTCCGGGCGCTTGATCCTCGCCGACCATTGTCACCGATGCCGGAGGCGGCCCGATTACCGGGTCGGGTCCTCACCGCGGTCCAGGGACTTCCAGATCTCCTCCGGACGGTCCGGATCCGGCGGGGCTGCGGCACGCCGCGGGCCGCGGGCGCCGCCCGGCGTGCGCTCGTATTTGCCCGACATAGCAGGCCAGTGACGGCCGTGGAGCAGTGCCAGCAGTCCGGCGATCAGCAGCAGCAGGCCGCCGGCCGCGGCCACCCACGGCCAGACGGTATGCGTGACGTGATGCACATCGGTGCCCGACAGACCGACCGCGGTGGACGCCTTCTCACGCAGCGCCGCGGTGTCGGCGTTGCCGAGCGCCGCGGCGACGACGATGCCCAGTCCGCTGAGCGCGAGCAGCGCGGCGACCGCGATCCGGCCGACCCGGCGTACCGCGAAGACGGCGACCAGCGCGGCCAGGCCGACGACGGCGAGCGCGCCGGGCACGCCCGTCACATCGCCGCCGGTCACGCTGCTCGGCAGCTCGCCCTGGGCGAGGACCGCGGTGCCCTCGGCCCAGGTGCGGCCGGCGGCGAGCAGCGCGAGGCCGGCGCCGGCCGCACCGGCCAGCAGCGCGAGGGCGAGGCTGCGCTTGGCGCCGCGGGGCGCGGCAGGCTGCGGGACGGCCTTGTCGCGGTCCTCGGCATCTGTACGGGGCTGGGGTACGGCACTCACGCGTACCACTATCGCGCACCGGTCTGCGGGGCCCCCCGCGCGGGGGTGGTGCCGGCTATTTCCCCATGTGGTTCGCCGTGTTCACGGCGCGCAGCACCGCCGCCGCCTTGTTCCTGCACTCGGTGTCCTCGGCGACCGGGTCGGAGTCGGCGACGATGCCGGCGCCGGCCTGGACGTAGGCGGTACCGTCCCGCAGCAGGGCGGTGCGGATCGCGATGGCGGTGTCGGAGTCGCCGGCGAAGTCGAGATAGCCGACACAGCCGCCGTAGAGGCCGCGCCGGGTCGGCTCCAGCTCCTCGATGATCTGCATGGCGCGCGGCTTGGGGGCGCCGGAGAGGGTGCCCGCGGGGAAGCAGGCGGTCAGCACGTCGAATGCGGTACGGCCCTCGGCGATCTGCCCGGTGACCGTCGACACGATGTGCATGACATGGCTGTAGCGCTCCACGGACATGAAGTCGACGACCTCGACACTGCCGGGCTCGCAGACCCGTCCCAGGTCGTTGCGGCCCAGGTCGACCAGCATCAGATGCTCGGCGCGTTCCTTGGGGTCGGCCATCAGCTCGTCGGCCAGCGCCTGGTCCTCCTGGACGGTGGCGCCGCGCGGGCGGGTACCGGCGATGGGGTGCACCATCGCCCGGCCGCCCTCGACCTTGACCAGCGCCTCGGGGCTGGAGCCGACCACGTCGAAGGCCGTTCCCTCCCCGCCGCCGTCGAAGCGGAAGAGGTACATGTACGGGCTCGGGTTGGTGGCCCGCAGCACCCGGTAGACGTCCAACGCGCTTGCCGTACACGGCGTTTCGAAGCGCTGGGAGGGCACCACCTGGAAGGCCTCGCCCGCCCGGATGCGCTCCTTGATGTCCTCGACGACCTCCTGGAAGGCCTCGCCGCCCCACTTCGCGGTGTACGCGGGCACCACGGAGGGCGGCAGGGCGGCGGCGCTGGCGGGCGCGGGGCGGGCCAGGTCGTCGGCCATGGTGTCCAGCCGGGCCACCGCGTCCGCGTACGCCTCGTCGATGCCGGTGTCGAGGTCGTTGTGGTTGATCGCGTTGGCGATCAGCAGGACCGTGCCGTTCCAGTGGTCGAGGACCGCCAGGTCGGAGGTGAGCAGCATGGTCAGCTCGGGCAGCTGGAGATCGTCGGTGGTCTGCTCGCCGATCTTCTCCAGGCGGCGCACGATGTCGTAGCCGAGGTAGCCGACCATACCGCCGGTGAACGGCGGCAGGCCCGCGCCCTCGATGAGGTCCCGGGGCGTGTGCAGCGCCTCGACGGTGGCGCGCAGGGCGGCGAGCGGGTCGCCGTCGGTGGGCACGCCGACGGGCGGGGTGCCGAGCCAGTGCGCCTGGCCGTCGCGGGTGGTCAGCGTCGCGGCGCTGCGGACGCCGATGAAGGAGTAGCGCGACCACGTACGGCCGTTCTCGGCGGATTCCAGGAGGAAGGTGCCGGGGCGTTCGGCCGCGAGTTTTCGGTACAGCCCCACCGGGGTGTCGCCGTCCGCGAGCAGGCGGCGGGTGACGGGGATGACCCGCCGGTCCTTGGCGAGCGTACGGAAGGTGTCGAGGTCCGGATTGGCGGTGCCGGTGGTTCCCGTGGTCATGGCAGCGGAGCCTACTGGGCGGGGGCGGCGGGGGAAGACCGGGTGGGGGTGGTGGGGGAAGACTGCGTCGGGGCGGCGGGAGAAGCGGCACCGGGGGCCGGGGCGGTGACCAGCACGTCCGCGTCGAAGCAGGTGCGGGCGCCGGTGTGGCAGGCGGCGCCGACCTGGTCGACCTTGACGAGGACGGTGTCGGCGTCGCAGTCCAGGGCCACGGACTTGACGTGCTGGAAGTGGCCGGAGGTGTCGCCCTTGACCCAGTACTCCTGGCGGCTGCGGGACCAGTAGGTGCAGCGGCCGGTGGTGAGCGTGCGGTGCAGCGCCTCGTCGTCCATCCAGCCGAGCATCAGCACCTCGCCCGTGTCGTACTGCTGGGCGATGGCGGGGACCAGGCCGTCGGGGCTGCGCTTGAGGCGGGCGGCGATGGCGGGGTCCAGGGTGGTGAGGGAAGAGGTGTCGGTGTCGGAGGCGCGGCTGCTCATGGTGTCCATTGTGCCGTGCGGCATCCTGCTGGCATGGATCAGCAGCCGCCCGTGCCGCCACCGCCGCCGGATCCGGACCGGGCCGGGAGGGTCGCGGTGGTTGTGCTGGGGGTGGTGTTCCTGGCGGCGGTGGGTGTGGGCGTGGTGTTGCTGCTGCGGCGGTGAGGCGGTGGAGGGTGCGGCGGTTGGGGTGTCCGGTGGGTCAGGGTCGGAAAGGCCGCGTCAGAGCCCCAGCTTCGCCTCCAGCAACTTGGCGACGGCGTCCTTGTCCCCGTCCAGCTCCACCTCTGCCACGGCCTGCCGGCCGAACACGAACATCGTCAGCTCCCCCGGCTCCCCGGTCGCCGTGACCACCGGGGTGCCGCGGTTGGCCACCGCCGTCCGGCCGTCCGGCCGCCGCAGCACCAGCCCCACCGGTGCACCGCGTCCCAGCACCCGGGCCATGCGCTCGACCCTCGACCACAGCGCGTCCGAGAAGACCGGATCGAGTTCGCGGGCGGTCCAGTCGGGCTGCGCCCGCCGGACGTCCTCGGCGTGGACATAGAACTCGACGGTGTTGGAGGCCTCGTCGATCTGCTTGAGGGAGAACGGCGACATCCCGGGCGGCCCGGTCCTGATCAGCTGGATCAGTTCCTCGTACGGCTTGGCTGCGAACTCCGCCTGCACCCGCTCCAACCGGGCCGCCAGCGGCTTGACGAGGAGGCCCGCGGCCGCGTCCGCCCGCCGTTCGCGCACCACCACGTGCGCGGCCAGCTGCCGCGTCGTCCAGTTCTCGCACAGCGTCGGCGCGTCTGGGCCCGCGCTCTCCAACAGGTCGGCGAGTAGCAGCCGTTCACGCTTCGCATGGGTCGACATACGGCCAGCGTACGACCGGGGTACCGGAGCTGCCACGGCGCCGCGCCCCGGGCGGCCGTCCCGGCGCACGGTCCGCCGGGTCAGGACATGCCCGTCACGACATCCTCATCAAGGCATCCCCATCGAGCCGTCCCCATCAGCACATCCCCGTCAGGACATCCCCAGATCCAGGTGTTCCATCAGGATGCGTTCCAGTTCCCGGGCCGCCCGGGGCGGGGAGACGTCGCCGCGGTGGGCCACCGAGATGACCCGGTGCATGCCGGGGGTCGAGAAGCGGGTGACGCGCAGACCGGAGCGTTCGGCGACCATGCTGGGGACCACGGCGATGCCGAGGCCGGCGCGGACGAAGCCGAGGACGGCGTCCATTTCGCCGCCCTCCACGGTGAAGGTGGGCTCAAAGCCCGCCGCGCGGCATGCCGCGGTGGTGAATTCCCGCAGGTCGTAGCCGCGTCGGAACATGGCCAGCGGGCGGTCGCGCAGATCCTCGATGCGGATGCGGGTACGGCGGCCCGCCGGGGAGGGGCGGTCCGCGGCGGAGACCACCACGAGTTCCTCGCGCAGCAGGTCGGAGGTGGCGAGGGCGGGGGCCTGGCCGGGGAGCGGGGTGATGATCAGGGCCAGGTCGAGTTCGCCGTCGGCCAGTGCGCGGACCAGGTCCTGTGAGCCGTCCTCGTTGACGATCAGGTCGACGCCCGGGTAGGTGGCGTGGAAGGCGCTCAGGACGTCGGGGACGAGGCTGGCGCAGAGGCTGGGCGGGGCGCCGAGGCGGAGCCGGCCACGGCGGAGCTGGGCGACCTCCTGGACCTCGCGGCGGGCGGTCTCGGTGTCCGCGAGGATGCGGCGGGCCAGCGGCAGGAGGGTCTCGCCGGCGTCGGTGAGGGTGATGTGGCCGCGGGCGCGGTGGAACAGGTCGGCTCCCAACTCCCGTTCCAGGGAGCGGATTTGCTGGGAGAGCGAGGGCTGGGCCACATGCTCGCGTTCGGCGGCGCGGGTGAAGTGACGGGTGTCCGCCACCGCGGTGAAGTAGCGGAGCTGCTGCAGCTGCATGCCCGCGATGTTAGGCGACGATAGCCTCTTCCTATGGATATGAGCCGGACCATGTCTTGGACTGATCGGACCGACGGTCCCTAACGTCAGGACTCATGGCACTGGACACTCGGACGGATCGACGGCCGTCCTTCGCGGGCCTTCTGTGGCGCTCGACCGTCGGCAAGAAGACGGCGATGGCCGTCAGCGGCATCGTGATGCTGCTGTATCTGGTCGTCCATATGCTGGGCAATCTCAAGATCTTCTTCGGGGCCGTGGAATTCGATGCCTATGCGGCCTGGCTGCGGACGATCGGTGGGCCTTTTCTGCACCATGAGTGGTTTCTCTGGATCGCCCGGGTGGTGCTGGTCGCCGCGGTGGTGACGCATGCGGTGGCGGCGTTTCAGCTCAGCCGACGGGATATCGCGGCCCGGCCGACGCAGTATGCGCACAAACGGCAGCGGGCTTCTTATGCCACCCGGACGATGCGCTGGGGCGGTGTCATCCTCGGACTCTTCATCGTCTGGCACATTCTGGATCTGACGACGCTGACGGTGAATCCGCGCGCCGAGTCCGGCCACCCGTACGCGAATGTCGTCGCGACGTTCTCCACCTGGTACGGCAACGTCGTCTACATCGTCGCGATGCTCGCTCTCGGGCTGCACGTCCGGCACGGGTTCTGGAGCGCCGCACAGACCCTGGGCGCCAACCGGCCCGGCCGCGACCGCACTCTCAAGAACACCGCCAACGCCCTCGCGCTGCTGTTGACGGTGGGCTTCATCTCCGTACCCGTCGCCGTCATGACCGGATTGGTGAGCTGACGTGAACCACACCGCCTACTCCGATTACACCGCCGGCGCACCGGTCGCCGACACAAAGGCGCCCCAGGGCCCGATCGCCGAACGCTGGGACACCCGCCGCTTCGAAGCGAAGCTGGTCAATCCGGCCAACCGCCGAAAGCACACGGTGATCGTCGTCGGCACCGGTCTCGCGGGCGGTGCGGCGGGGGCCACGCTCGCCGAACAGGGTTACCACGTCGAGCAGTTCTGCTATCAGGACTCGCCGCGCCGGGCGCATTCCATCGCGGCGCAAGGCGGAATCAACGCGGCGAAGAACTACCGGAACGACGGGGATTCCATCCACCGCCTCTTCTACGACACCGTCAAGGGCGGCGACTTCCGCGCCCGCGAGTCGAACGTCCACCGTCTCGCGCAGATCTCCGTCGAGATCATCGACCAGTGCGTGGCCCAGGGTGTGCCGTTCGCCCGCGAATACGGCGGGCTGCTCGACACCCGCTCCTTCGGCGGCGTCCAGGTCTCCCGTACCTTCTACGCCCGCGGCCAGACGGGGCAGCAGCTGCTGCTCGGCGCCTATCAGGCGCTCTCCCGGCAGATAGCGGGCGGGGCGGTGAATCTGCATGCCCGTACCGAGATGCTCGATGTGATCGTTGTCGACGGACGGGCGCGGGGCATCGTCGCCCGCGACCTGGTCACCGGGCGGATCGATACGTATTTCGCGGACGCCGTCGTCCTGGCCAGCGGTGGCTACGGCAATGTCTTCTATCTCTCCACCAATGCCATGAATTCGAATGCGACCGCCGTCTGGCGGGCGCACCGCCGCGGCGCCTACTTCGCCAATCCCTGCTTCACCCAGATCCACCCCACCTGCATCCCACGCACCGGCGATCACCAGTCCAAGCTGACGCTGATGAGCGAATCGCTGCGCAATGACGGGCGTATCTGGGTGCCGCAGGCGAAGGGCGACGCACGGTCACCGAAGGACATTCCCGAGGACGAGCGCGACTACTACCTGGAGCGGATCTATCCGGCGTTCGGCAATCTCGTGCCGCGCGATATCGCCTCCCGGGCGGCGAAGAACGTGTGCGACGAGGGACGCGGTGTCGGGCCCGGCGGGCAGGGCGTATACCTGGACTTCGCGGACGCCATCGCGCGCATGGGAAAGGCCAAGGTCGAGGAGAAATACGGCAACCTCTTCGACATGTACGAGCGGATCACCGCGGAGAATCCGTACGAGGTACCGATGCGGATCTACCCCGCCGTGCACTACACCATGGGCGGATTGTGGGTCGACTACGACTTGCAGACCACCGTCCCGGGACTGTTCGCGATCGGCGAGGCCAATTTCTCCGACCATGGCGCGAACCGCCTGGGCGCTTCGGCCCTGATGCAGGGCCTGGCCGACGGCTACTTCGTCCTCCCCTCCACCATCAATGACTACCTCGCCCGCAATCCGCACCACCACGAGGTCGATGCCGGACATCCGGCGGCGGTCGCGGCGGTGCGGGAGACCCAGGAGCGGCTGGCCCGGCTGCTGGCCGTCGACGGTGACCGTACGCCCGACTCCTTTCACCGGGAGATCGGCGAACTCATGTGGGAATACTGCGGAATGGCCCGTACCGAGGAGGGCCTGCGCAAGGCCCTCGACCGGATTCCGCAGATCCGCGAGGAATTCTGGCGGCGCATCAAGGTGCCGGGCACCGGCGAGGAATTCAACCAGTCGCTGGAGAAGGCCAATCGCGTTGTCGACTATCTGGAGCTCGCCGAGCTGATGTGCCTCGACGCGCTGCACCGCGCCGAGTCCTGCGGCGGCCATTTCCGCGAGGAGTCCCAGACCCCGGACGGCGAGGCCGCCCGCCGCGACGACGCATTCTCCTACGTTGCCGCCTGGGAATACGGGGGGTCCGGGGGTCGTCCCCCGGGAGAACACAGCACCGGCACCGGCGCGGCCCCCGCCCTCCACAAGGAAGACCTGGTCTTCGAGTACGTCCACCCCACTCAGCGGAGCTACGCATGAGGCTCAATCTGCGCGTCTGGCGCCAGCAGAACCCCGACGCCCCCGGCGCCATGGCCACCTACCAGGTCGACAACATCTCCTCCGACATGTCGTTCCTGGAGATGCTCGACACCCTCAACGAGGAACTGATCCTCGCCGGTGACGACCCGGTCGCCTTCGACCACGACTGCCGCGAAGGCATCTGCGGCGCATGCAGCCTGGTCATCAACGGCGACGCCCATGGCCCGGAGCGGACCACCACCTGCCAGCTGCACATGCGGTCGTTCAAGAACGGCGACACCATCGACGTCGAGCCGTGGCGGGCCTCGGCCTTCCCGGTGGTCAAGGACCTGGTCGTCGACCGCTCCGCCTTCGACCGCATCATCCAGTCCGGCGGCTACATCACCGCACCGACCGGCGCCGCGCCCGAGGCCCATGCCACGGCCGTCCCCAAGCCGGCCGCCGACACCGCATTCGAGCACGCCGAGTGCATCGGCTGCGGCGCCTGCGTGGCGGCCTGCCCCAACGGCTCGGCGATGCTCTTCACCTCCGCCAAGGTCGTCCACCTCAACTCCCTGCCCCAGGGTGCCCCGGAGCGCGAGAGCCGGGTCCTGGACATGGTGGAGCAGATGGACACCGAGGGCTTCGGCGGCTGCACCAACACCGGCGCATGCGCGACCGCCTGCCCCAAGGGCATCCCGCTGTTCAGCATCACCAAGATGAACCGCGAGTTCGTACGGGCGGCGCGCAGGGGACGCTGAGTCAGCGCTCCGGGCCGCCCCGCTCACGCCCCCTCAGCGCACCGGATGCCCAGCCTCCCGCAGCGCCTCCTTGACCTGGCCGATGCGGAGGTCGCCGAAGTGGAAGACGGAGGCGGCGAGGACCGCGTCCGCGCCGGCGGAGACGGCGGGGGCGAAGTCGGCGAGGCGGCCGGCGCCGCCGGAGGCGATGACGGGGACGGTGACGTGCTTGCGGACGGCCTCGATCATCTCGATGTCGTAGCCGTTCTTGGTGCCGTCGGCGTCCATGGAGTTGAGGAGGATCTCGCCGGCGCCCAGTTCGGCGGCGCGGTGGGCCCATTCGACGGCGTCGATGCCGGCGGAGCGGCGCCCGCCGTGGGTGGTGACCTCGAAGGAGCCAGGATAGCCACTGCGGGAAGGGATCCGGCGGGCGTCCACCGACAGGACCAGGACCTGGCTGCCGAAGCGTTCGGCGATCTCGCGGATCAGGTCGGGGCGCGCGATGGCGGCGGTGTTGACGCCGACCTTGTCGGCGCCCGCGCGCAGCAGCTTGTCGACGTCCTCGGTGGTGCGGACGCCGCCGCCGACCGTGAGGGGGATGAAGACCTGCTCGGCGGTGCGGCGGACCACGTCGTACGTCGTCTCGCGGTCGCCGGAGGAGGCGGTGATGTCGAGGAAGGTCAGCTCGTCCGCGCCCTCCTCGCCGTAGATCTTGGCCATCTCGACGGGGTCACCCGCGTCGCGCAGGTTCTGGAAATTCACACCCTTGACGACCCGGCCGTTGTCGACGTCCAGGCAAGGGATGACTCGGACCGCCAGGGTCATGTCTGTTCGGGCCTCTCTGCAGGTTCTCTGAAGGCTTCGGGTTCTCTGAAGGCTTCTAGTTCCACTTCGACCAGGACGCGGGAATCGACGAAGCCGGAGACCACGACCAGGGTCGCGGCGGGGCGTACGGCGCCGAAGAGTTCCTTGTGGGCGCGGCTGACCGCGTCCACGTCGCGCAGGTGAGTGAGATACATACGGGTGCGGAGGACGGCGTCGGCACCGAGGCCGAACGGCGTGAGCGCGGCGAGCGCGTTGCCGAAGGCGGCCTTGGTCTGCTCGTACGGGTCGCCCTCACCCTGCAGGACGCCGTCGACCAGCGGCATCGTGCCGGCGACCAGGACCCGGTCGCCGGCTGCCACGGCGCGTGCGAAGCCGATGGCCTCTTCCCAGGGACTGCCGGTCCGTACGCGCTCGATGGTCATCACGCCGCCTCTCGGTACACCGTTTACGACACTGCTGCCAGCGCCTCTTCCAAGGTGAACGCCTTCGCGTAGAGCGCCTTGCCGACGATCGCGCCCTCGACACCCTCGGGTACCAGGGTCGCAATCGCCCGGAGATCGTCAAGTGAGGAAACGCCGCCGGAGGCGACGACGGGGCGGTCGGTGGCCGCGCAGACGTTCTTGAGCAGCTCCAGGTTGGGGCCCTGGAGCGTGCCGTCCTTGTTGATGTCGGTGACGACGTAGCGGGCGCAGCCCTCGGCGTCCAGGCGGGCCAGGGTCTCGTAGAGGTCGCCGCCGTCGCGGGTCCAGCCGCGGCCGCGCAGCGTCGTGCCGCGGACGTCCAGGCCGACCGCGATCTTGTCGCCGTGCTCGGCGATGACCTTGGCGACCCACTCGGGGGTCTCCAGGGCGGCCGTGCCGAGGTTGACGCGCTTGCAGCCGGTGGCGAGCGCCGCGGCCAGCGAGGCGTCATCGCGGATGCCGCCGGACAGCTCGACCTTGATGTCCATGGAGCGGGCGACCTCGGCGATCTGCGCCCGGTTGTCGCCGGTGCCGAAGGCCGCGTCGAGGTCGACGAGGTGCAGCCACTCGGCGCCGGCCTGCTGCCAGGCGAGGGCGGCCTGCAGCGGGTCGCCGTAGGAGGTCTCGGAGCCGGACTCGCCGTGCACGAGGCGGACGGCCTGGCCGTCGCGGACGTCCACGGCGGGGAGGAGTTCAAGCTTCGGCATTTCGGGACTCACAGGGTCTTGATCCAGTTGGTCAGGAGCTGGGCGCCGGCGTCGCCGGACTTCTCGGGGTGGAACTGGGTGGCCCACAGCGGCCCGTTCTCCACCGCGGCCACGAACGGCTCGCCGTGCCGGGCCCAGGTGACCCGCGGCGCCACGATGTGCGGGTTGCCGACCTCCAGCTCCCAGTCGTGCACCGCGTAGGAGTGCACGAAGTAGTAGCGGGCGTCGGTGGGCAGGCCGGCGAAGAGCTGGGAGCCCTCGGGGGCGTCGACCGTGTTCCAGCCCATGTGCGGGACGACATCGGCCTTGAGCGGGCCGACCGTGCCGGGCCACTCGTCCAGGCCCTCGGTCGCCACGTCGTGCTCGATACCGCGGGCGAACAGGATCTGCATGCCGACGCAGATGCCCATGACGGGGCGGCCGCCGGACAGCCGGCGGCCGACGATCCAGTCGCCGCGGGCCTCCTTCAGCCCCCGCATACAGGCGGCGAAGGCGCCGACGCCGGGCACCAGCAGGCCGTCGGCGTTCATCGCCCGCTCGTAGTCCCGGGTGATCTCCACATCGGCGCCGACATGGGCGAGGGCGCGCTCGGCGGAGCGGATGTTGCCGAAGCCGTAGTCGAAGACGACGACTTTCTTACGGGATGCAGCGGCGGTCAATTCCACACCTCCAGCCGCAGCACGCCGGCGACCAGGCACATCGCGGAGCCGATCGCGACCAGCGTGATGACGCTCTTGGGCAGCTGCTGCTTCCAGAAGGAGTAGACACCGCCGAGGAGGAAGAGGCCGACGATGATGAAGACGGTGGAGAGGCCGTTCACTACAGGGCGCCCTTCGTGGACGGGAGGATGCCGGCCGCGCGCGTGTCGCGCTCGCTGGCGTAACGCAGGGCCCGGGCCAGCGCCTTGAACTGGCACTCCACGATGTGGTGGGCGTTGCGGCCGTACGGGACGTGGATGTGCAGCGCGATCTGGGCCTGGGCGACGAACGACTCAAAGATGTGCCGGGTCATCGTGGTGTCGTAGCTGCCGATCATCGGCGCCATGTTCTCCGGCTCGGTGTGCACCAGATACGGGCGGCCGGAGAGGTCGACGGTGACCTGGGCGAGCGACTCGTCCAGCGGGACGGTGCAGTTGCCGAAGCGGTAGATGCCGACCTTGTCGCCGAGGGCCTGCTTGAAGGCGGCACCCAGCGCGAGGGCGGTGTCCTCGATGGTGTGGTGGGTGTCGATGTGCAGATCGCCGTCGGTCTTGACCTTGAGGTCGAAGAGGCCGTGCCGGCCGAGCTGGTCGAGCATGTGGTCGTAGAAGCCGACCCCGGTCGACACGTCGACCTGCCCGGTGCCGTCGAGATCGATCTCGACGAGGACCGTCGTCTCCTTGGTGGTGCGCTCGACCCGTCCTAGGCGGCTCATGAGCTCTGCTCCTTCTTCAGTGCGCGAACCGCATCGAGGAACGCGTCGTTCTCTGCGGGCGTGCCGGCGGTGACCCGCAGCCACCCCGGTACGCCGTTGTCACGGACCAGGACGCCCCGGTCGAGGATCTTCTGCCAGACCTCGTGCGCGCTCCGGAACCGTCCGAACTGCACGAAGTTGGCGTCCGACTCGGTCACGTCGTAACCGATCGCGCGCAGCTCGGTGACCAGGCGGTCCCGCTCGGCCTTGAGCTGCTCGACGTACTTCAGGAGCGTGTCGGTGTGCTCCAGGGCGGCGAGCGCGGTGGCCTGGGTGACGGACGAGAGGTGGTACGGGAGCCGGACGAGCTGGACGGCGTCGACCACGGCGGGGTCGGCGGCCAGATAGCCGAGGCGGAGACCGGCGGCGCCGAACGCCTTCGACATGGTCCGGGAGACGACCAGATTCGGCCGGCCCTCGATCAGTGGGAGCAGCGAGGGGCGGTGGCTGAACTCGCCGTAGGCCTCGTCGATCACCACGAGCGCCCCGGCGGTGTCCGCCTTGGCCGCCTGCGCGGCCTCGTACAGGGCGAGGACCGTCTCGGCCTCGACGGCGGTGCCGGTGGGGTTGTTCGGGGAGCAGATGAAGACCACATCGGGCCGCTGCTCGGCGATGGCCGCCAGCGCCGCCTCGACGTCGATGGTGAAGTCGTCGGTGCGTGGTCCGGAGATCCAGCCGGTCCCGGTGCCGCGCGAGATCAGCCCGTGCATGGAGTACGACGGCTCGAAGCCGATCGCGGTGCGGCCGGGACCGCCGAAGGTCTGCAGCAGCTGCTGGATGACCTCGTTGGAGCCGTTGGCGGCCCAGACCTGCTCGGTGGTGACCTCATGGCCGGCGGTGCGGGTGAGGTACCGGGCCAGCTCGGTGCGCAGCTCGACCGCGTCCCGGTCGGGGTAGCGGTTGAGCTGCCGGGCTGCGTCGGTGACCCGCTCGGCGATCCGCCGGACCAGCGGCTCGGGCAGCGGGTAGGGGTTCTCGTTGGTGTTCAGGCGTACGGGGACATCCAGCTGCGGCGCGCCGTACGGGGACTTGCCGCGCAGCTCGTCCCGGATGGGGAGATCGTCGATGCGGGTCACGTGCCTGCTCACTTGCTCTGCGGAACCTTCCAGTCATTGCGATCCTCGCGTTCCCCCTCAGGGAAACGCGCCATGACGGCCGCGCCATGGGCCGGAAGATCCTCGGCCTCGGCGAGGGTCACCACATGGTGGGCGACCTCGGCCAGCGCGTCACGCGAGTAGTCCACGACGTGGATACCGCGCAGGAAGGACTGCACGGAAAGCCCCGAGGAATGGCAGGCGCAGCCGCCGGTGGGCAGGACGTGGTTGGAGCCGGCGCAGTAGTCGCCGAGCGAGACCGGCGCGTACGGGCCGACGAAGACCGCGCCGGCGTTGCGGACCCGGGCGGCGACGGCGGAGGCGTCCGCGGTCTGGATTTCGAGGTGCTCGGCACCGTAGGCGTCCACGACCTTGAGGCCCTCGTCGAGGCCGTCGACGAGGACGATCGCGGACTGCCGGCCGGACAGCGCGGGGACGATCCGGTCCTCGACGTGCTTGGTCGCCGCGATCTGCGGCTCCAGCTCCTTCTCGGTCTTCTCGGCCAGCTCCACCGAGTCGGTGACCAGGACGGCGGCGGCCATCGGGTCGTGCTCGGCCTGGCTGATCAGATCGGCGGCGACGTGTACCGGGTCGGCGGTGTCGTCCGCGAGGATCGCGATCTCGGTGGGCCCGGCCTCGGAGTCGATGCCGATCCGGCCCTTGAGCAGCCGCTTGGCGGCGGCGACATAGATGTTGCCGGGGCCGGTGACGAGGTTGGTGGGCAGGCACTCGTCGGTGCCGTACGCGAACATCGCGATGGCCTGGGCGCCGCCGGCCGCATAGACCTCGTCCACGCCGAGGAGGGCACAGGTCGCGAGGATCGTGGGGTGCGGCAGGCCGTCGAAGTCAGCTTGGGGCGGCGAGGTGACGGCCAACGACTCGACGCCGGCCTCCTGCGCGGGGACGACGTTCATGACGACGGACGAGGGGTAGACCGAGCGGCCGCCCGGGACGTAGAGACCCACCCGCTCGACCGGGACCCAGCGCTCGGTGACCGTGCCGCCGGGGACGACCTTGGTCGTGGTGTCCGTACGGCGCTGCTCGCGGTGCACGATCCGGGCGCGCCGGATGGACTCCTCAAGGGCGGCCCGTACGGCCGGATCCAGCTCGGCGAGGGCGCTCTGCAGGGCCTCGGCGGGGACCCGTACGCGCTCGATCTCCACACCGTCGAACCGCCGCGCGTAATCGATCAGCGCCGCGGTGCCGCGATGGCGTACGTCCTCGCAGATGGGCCGCACCTTCTCCAGGGCGGCTTCCACGTCGAACTCGGCACGAGGCAGCAGATCGCGCAGGGCGCCGCCCTCGGGGAGGGCGTCACCGCGCAGGTCGATTCGGGAGATCACGCCCCCAGTGTCTCAGACCCGATCTCGCGCCCGTCCGCGCGTATCACTCAGTGATACACAGCGATGCGCCACCCGGACGCACGGTGGACCGGTCACGCGAAGTTGACCGGAGTTGGCCCTGACCGCTCGTGTTCAAGCAGTCACCCGGCGGGCAGGGGGTCCACAGGGCGTTACGGGGACACGCACGGGACGGGTGTGAGCCCGGCCCGGCAGACCATCGCGGACATGCGCGGATCTCGCGGCACCGCACGACCAGGGGGAGGAGGATCCCACAGTGACCGAGCCCGGGGACGGTGACGCGCCCGCCGGCCTGCAGCTGACATCGGCGGAATGGAGCATGTGGCAGGCCTTTCGGAACGGCAGCACCTGCGATCTGCACATCGGCGATCCGGCCAGGGACGATCCGCACGGACAGCATCTGTGGGGACCGGAGCGCCGGGTGCGCGGCCGTGTCGTGGCGCTGCTGCTGCTCGACGGGCCGCCCGCCCAGCCGGGCCGGGTCTCCGCGCTCAAGCTCACCGGCGCGTACATCACGGACACTCTGGACGTCGCGGGCGGCACGATCAAGCCATTCGTGGAACTGCGGGACTGCCGCTTCGAGGCCGAGGTGATACTGCCCGAGAGCCGGTTCACCACGCTCCGGATGGTGAACTGCGCGATACCCCGGGTGGAGGCGGCCCGGCTGCACACCGAGGGCGATCTGCATCTGCCGCGCTGTGTGGTGCACTCCGGCATCCGGCTCACGGACGCGCACATCGGCACGGATCTGCTGCTCAGCCAAGCCGTGGTGCACAAGGACCGGCAGGGCCGGTCGATCATGGCGGACGGGATGACCGTCGCACAGGATCTGCAGGCCGAGATGATGGAGTCCTACGGCGAGCTGTCGCTGCGCGGCGCCACGATCGGTGTGTCACTGAGCCTGCGCGGCAGCCGGCTGAGCAATCCGTTCGGCCGCCGGGCGCTGAACGCCCCGCAGCTGACCGTCGAGCGCACCCTCTATCTGACCGCCGCCGGCCTGGCGAACTCCCCGTTCTCCAGCAGCGCCACTCCCCCGTACGGCATCGCGCACACCCCTTCCCGCGGCACCCGTATGCAGCGCTTCGAGTGCGAGGGCGGGATGCGGCTCGACGACGGACGGTTCGGCGACGCGGTCGACTTCGAGCACGCGCGGTTCATCCTGGAGTCAGACCAGGAGCTGTCGCTGCGCCGCATCCAGACGCCCGAGCTGCGGTTCCTCGGGGAACGTCCGCAGCGCGGCCGGGTGATCCTCTCCGGCGCCCGGGTCGTCAATCTCGTCGACAAGTCGGCGAGCTGGCCGGGCCTCGGCGGCCTGTGGATGGCGGGCTTCTCGTACGAGACGCTGATCCCCCGCGGCCACTTCCCGCTCGCGCTGCGGCTCCAGTGGGTGGCCGCGGCGACCCCCGAGTACGCGCCGGAGCCGTACGAGATGCTGGCCACCGCGCTGCGCACCAGCGGTGAGGACGCCGACGCGCGGGAGGTGCTGCTGGCCAAGCAGCGGCGCCGCCGGGAGACGCTGCCGCTGGCGGGCAAGGCCTGGGGGTTCCTCCAGGAGTGGACGGTGGCGTACGGGTACCGGCCGGGGCGGGCCGCGGTGTGGATGGCGATCCTGTGGGCGATCGGCACGGTCTATTTCACCCAGTCCCCGCCGCCTCCGCTCAAGCCGGGCGAGTCGCCGCCCTGGAATCCGTATCTCTACGCCCTGGACCTGCTGCTGCCGGTGATCGACCTCTATCAGGGCGCCGCGTGGAAGCCGTCCGGTGGCGCGCAGTGGGTGGCGGCGGTGCTGATCCTCGCGGGCTGGGTGCTGGCCACGACCGTCGCGGCGGGCGCGTCACGGCTGCTGCGGCGGCAGTAGCCGTGACCTCTGGGGGGCGGGCGGGAGAAGGTCAGCGAGCGGGTGGGAAGGGTCTGCTGACGGACCCCGGGGCCACAGGCAATAGGCTTACCGGTTGTGACTTCCGTGCGCCTGCCGCTCTTCCCGTTGAACTCGGTGCTGTTCCCGGGGCTTGTGCTCCCGCTGAACGTCTTCGAGGCGCGGTACCGGGCGATGATGCGCGATCTGCTCGCCCAGCCCGAGGACGAGCGCCGCTTCGGCGTGATCGCGATCCGGGACGGCCGCGAGGTCGCGCCGACCGCGCAGGGCATGCCGGACGCCACGCTGCCGGCCGCCGACGGCCCCGCGGCGGGCTTCGGAGACGACCCGATGCAGGCGTTCCACTCGGTGGGCTGTATCGCGGACGCGGCGACCATCCGGGAGAAGTCGGCCGCCGACGACACCGGCTATGAGGTGCTGGCCACCGGCACCACCCGCTTCCGGCTGCGGTCGGTGGACGCCTCGGGTCCGTATCTGATGGGCGAGCTGGAGGAGCTGGAGGAGAGCCAGGGCGAGGGCGCCGGCGCGCTCGCCTCGGGTGTCGTACGGGCCTTTCGCACCTACCAGAAGCGGCTGGCCTGGGCGCACGAGCGGACCCTGTCCAGCAGCCAGGACCTGCCGGCCGACCCGTCGGTGCTGTCGTATCTCGTCGCCGCCGCGGCCGTGCTGGATGTGCCCGCCAAGCAGCAGCTGCTCCAGGCGCCGGACACCGCGGCCCGGCTCGCCCAGGAGCTGAAACTCCTTCGCCATGAGTCGGCGCTGCTCGGTAAGCTCCCGTCGCTGCCCGCGGTGGATCTGACCCGGCAGCCGACCAGCCCCAACTGACGCGAGGCACGAAGACGTTGGCGAAGAAGACGTTGGCCAAGAAGTCCAAGAAGTCCGCCGGTACTCCCGCGACCGTCTCCCTCACCGAGGCGGGTGTCCCCTTCACCACGCACTCCTACGAGCACGACCCGGCCGCTCCCTCGTACGGGGAGGAGGCCGCCGAGGCCCTCGGTGTCGCGCCCGACCAGGTGTTCAAGACGCTGCTCGCGGATGTCGACGGCACCCTGACCGTCGCGGTGGTGCCAGTGTCCGGCTCCCTCGATCTCAAGGCGCTGGCGGCCGCGGTGGGCGGCAAGCGGGCCACGATGGCCGATCCGGCGGCGGCCGAGCGGAGCACCGGCTATGTCCTGGGCGGGATCTCGCCGCTGGGGCAGCGCAAGCGGCTGCGTACGGTGCTGGACGCGTCGGCCGAGGACCGGCCGACGATCTGTGTCTCGGCGGGGCGGCGCGGCCTGGAGGTCGAGCTGTCGCCCGCCGATCTGGCCGCGCTCACGGACGCCCGGATCGCGCCGATCGCCCGCGTCTGAGGCGGCGGCCGCCGCTATTCGCCCCGTATCAGGCGGTGCCGCGGAGTGGCCGGGAACGGCCGTTTCGGGTGGCTGCGCCCGGCCGTATACCGACGCGGGGCCTTTACGGCGTACTCCTCCTCGGCTACGACCCGGGGAGAGAGGGCCGGCCCGGGAAGAGGGCCTGCGCCCGGGGAGGAGGCACGCCGTGTCGAAGAGGACCCGCAAGCGGAAGTGGCGCGTCAGGAAGGGCCGGGCCAACCACGGACGCCGTCCGGCCTGAGGTCAGTCCGGCTGCGGCGGATTCTGCTGGTGGTGACCGGACCAGTCCGGCACCACCCGCGCCGTCGGCTCCGGGTCGTGCGGCGCGAACAGCGCGGTCAGCAGCAGCTGCGCCAGCATCGAGGTGATGGGCCAGGCCAGCAGCGCGCCCTTGGCTCCCAGCCGCAGCGGGCTGTCGAAGGGCACCCCGGGTCCGACCTGCTCGGCGTGCGCGACCACGTCCTCCGTGGGGCCCAGCCACATGCCCAGCTGCCAGGCCAGGATCGCGCCGAGCACCCCGCCGACCGCCAGCGCCACGACCAGCGGAATCCCGCCACGCCGGCGGAAGAAGAACACCACACCGGCGCTGAGCAGCCCGAAACCGATGGCCAGCAGCACGAACACGCTGTCCGCGCCGATCGCCTCCTCGCCCTCGGTGTTCTTGAGGTAGACGCTCTTGCTGTCCGCGATCAACGGCACATGCGGCGCCAGCCACGCCCACAGCACGCCGAGCAGCGCACCGCTCACCGCCACCGCGAGCGCGATCACGGCGCTCTCGCGCAGCTCGCGGGCGTGGTCCGGGAGGTGATCCGGACTGCCGTCGTCCTCGGACGGGCGGTGCGACGCGTACGCGCCGGGATCGGCCGGGGAGCCCCCGGCCGCAGGTGCGGCGAAGGGGTGCTGCGGTTCTTCGGGCGGCTGGTTGTTGCGTGGCGTCAGCGGTGCGATCACCCCGTCATCGTGCCAGGTCGGCGTGGTGCGGCCGGAACCAGGACGCCGGTTGGGGCCCGTGGCGCCGGTCATCGGGTCGCCGCGCGGCGGTATGCCCAGGTCGCGACGGCCAGCGAGAGCGCGCCGACGGCCGCGCAGACGCCCAGATCGGCGGCGACCGCGAGCCAGTCCGGATGCGCGTCGAAGCTGCGGGCCAGCGCCTCCACGCCGTAGGTCGAGGGCAGCAGATCGCGGGCGTAAGCGATCGCCGCGGGCAGCCGGCCGGCCGGCAGTACGCCCAGCAGCAGTGCGGCGGACATGCCCAACTGGCCGCAGAGCGTGGCGAGCTCCTGGCGCGGGGCGAGCAGGCCCAGGGCCGCGCCGAGGCCGGCGAGGGCCGCTCCGGACAGCGGGATCACGGCGGCCAGCACCCAGAGGTGGGCCATCGGCAGCTGGAAGAGCAGACAACCGGTGACGGCGGTGACGACCGTCCCCGGCACGGTGAACGACGCATAGGCGGCGGCCGCCCCGAGCACCACGGCGGCCGGCGGCACCGGCAGCGTCGCGTAGTGGTCGAGGCCGCCGCTGGCCCGCAGCTGCCCGAAGTACTGCGCCAGCAGATTGAGCGCGACAAAAGCCACGACCAGCACGGCGGAACCGGAGACGACGGCCCGTGCCTCGTCGCCGCCGTCGACCACGCCACGCATCAGGACCATGATCCCGATGGACTGGAAGGTGGCGACGAACAGCAGCGGGATCCGGGCGACCCGGGCGCGCGACAGCTGGGCGCGGTAGACGGCGCAGAGCGCGGGCAGCAGACGGGCGCTCGGCGCCAGCGGGGCGGCTTGGCCGTCCTCGGGCCACGCCGAGGTGTCCCGGGCCTCCCGTGCCCCAGCCCCGGCCACCGCCTGCGCGGGAATCACACTCACGCCTTCACCACGTCTTCCTCGCTGCACTGCAATCCCCAGGTGTCGAAACCCCGGTCCCTCAGCCGAGAACCACCCCGGCTCACGCCCTCACCAACCCCTCCGCACGCCCACCGAGCGCCAAATACACATCCTCCAGGCTCGGCGTCGCCAACGTGCTGCAATCCTCCGGGGGCAACCCCCGGTCCCCCGGCCGGGAACCACCCCCGCTCACGCCCTCACCAACCCCTCCGCACGCCCACCGAGCGCCAGATACACATCCTCCAGGCTCGGCGTGGCAAGCGTGAAGTCGTCGAGGGCGGCGAAGGCGGGGCCGGCGGTGACGGATGCCACCGCGGAGCGGGCCTGGTCCGCGGGGAGGCGGAGGGTCCAGCGGCGGCCGGAGACGCGGGCGGCGGCGCCGAGGGCGGCGACCTCCGGTACGTCCAGGGGCGGGTGGTCCCGCCACACCAGGTCCAGCCGGACCTCCTCGCCCACCATCTCCTTCAGTCCGCCCGGCGTGTCACAGGCGATGACCCGGCCCCGGTCGATCACCGCGACCCGGTCCAGCACGCTCTCCGCCTCCAGCACGTTGTGTGTCACCAGCACGACGGTGGCGCCCCGCTCGGCCCGGCGCCGGTCCACCGCGTCCCACACGGCGCGCCGTGCGACGGGGTCCATGCCGGTGGTCGGCTCGTCCAGCACCAGGAGCGACCGTTCTCCGATGAGTACGGTCGCGAAGCAGGCCAGCCGCCGCTGCCCGCCGGAGAGTTTCTTCAGGGCGCGTCCGGCGATATCGGCCAGGCCCAGCTCGCGGACCACCGCGTCCCGCTCGGCGCGCGCCTCGCGGGCGCCCAGTCCGCGCAGCCGGCCGGTGGTCTCCACGGCCAGCGCGACGGTCATCTCGTCCAGGGCGGTGGACTCCTGGCCGAGGTAGCCGAGCAGCCGGGCGGCCCGTTCCGGGTGACGCACCAGGTCGTGGCCGAGTACGGAGATGCTGCCGGAGTCCGGGCGCAGCAGTCCGGTCAGCTGGCGGACCAGGGTGGACTTGCCGGCTCCGTTGGGGCCGAGCAGGCCGAAGATCTCTCCGCGCCGTACGTCCAGACTGATGCCGTCGCTGGCGCGTACGGCGGGCGCCCGATCGGCCCCGCGGCGCCCGCGCGTCGCGGGGTACGTCTTGACCAGGTCCCGCACGACGCAGACCGTCCCGCCGCGCTCCACCTGCTTTGCGCCCGTCCTCACGAGCTATGAGGGTACGCGTCCCCGGGGCGCCTCCCGGCCGCGGGGGCTCCACGGGGCGGGCGGCCGGGCACGGTTCCTCAGTCGCCGGCCGGTACGTGTTCGGCGGCGGTGCGCAAATCGACCTCGCGCCAGAATCCGGCCCGGATGGCGTAGCGGTCGTGCTCGTCGATCTGGTCGTCCTTGTGGGCCAGCAGCCCGAAGCGGGCGGCGTACCGGAGCAGCTCGCCGTCGATTCGGTGCGGGATGCGCGGGTACTCCGTCGAGAGCTGCTGGAGATGCGCGGTGTCGGAGAGCCGCTCGGTCCAGCGGCGGGCGAAGACCTGGCCCACCTCGAAGGGGTCGCCGCTGACGGCGGTGATGTCCTCCTCGCGGTCAGCCCAGCGCTGCTCGGCGCTGGTCAGCTGGGCCAGGGTCGGAAGGGAGGCCGTCTCGGACGGCTCGCCCACCGGGCCGCCGCGCTCGACCCAGCCCTTGTCGGACGACCAGCGCAGGGTCGCGCTGGGCGCGGGCACCGGCTGGCCGCCGCCGGGCCCGGCCGGTCCCTGTCCGGCGGCGTGGGCGCGGCCCAGTCCGGCCAGGTCCTTGGGGGTGGGGACGACCTTGCCGCCGCCGCTGCCCGGCTCGTCGGCGGCGTCGTCCTGGGTGGCGGGCCGCCGGGTGCCGTTTGTGCCGTTGCGTTCGTGGGTGCGCTCGTCGGCGCCCGGTACGGACGCCGAGGCGGCGGCCGCCGCTGCCGCCGCGACCGCGGACTCGGGCAGCGGCGCGGAGAGGATCGCGGCGATCTCGGGCCGCGGCGCGGGCGGCGGGGCGCAGGGCCCGCCGAGCTCCTTGGCACGTACCGCGCCGGTGATCCAGGCGCGGTCCAGCACCCGCCGCTCATCGGCCTCCGCGACCAGGTCCTCGGACTGGTTGTAGTCGCCGTCCGCGGCCTGCACGGCCCAGAGGTGGACGGCGACGCCGTGCTCCTTGGCGGACATCAGGCCGGGCAGCAGATCACCGTCGCCGGTGACCAGCACGATGTCGGAACAGGCGCGGTTGCGGGCCAGCTCGGTCAGCTCGGCGTGCATGGCGGCATCCACGCCCTTCTGTGCCCAGCGGCCGTCGCTGCGGGTCAGGGCGCCGAGCCGGACGGTGACCCGGGGCATGACCCGCAGCCGGCGGTGCTCCGGCTGCGGGACGCGGTCGGGGGCGCCGTCAAACCAGTAGATCCGCAGCAGCGGCCGTTCGGTATCGGCTTCGGCGCGCTGCCGCAGGCCCTGGATGAGGGCGGCATGATCGACGGTGATCCGGGACCGGGCAGGCTCTCCGGCGAGCAGACTCGCGGCGGCGCCGAGCAAATATCCGGCGTCCACCAGGACGACGCAGCGATCCACGTTCCACCCTCTTCCCTGAGGTGCTGAAGTCCGGTCGCCCCCCGGCTCGGCCTGTGGCGCGAGTTCTCTTCGGCTTCCTTCGAGTCTGCCCGACCGTACGAGGGTTATCTGCCCCAACTGGATCATCGGCGTGGCGGATTCGGCAGGGATCTTGGGTACGGCGCGTAACCGGCCACAATACGCACGGTAATTGCCCGAAATGCACGGTTCTGTCCCGCGTGTAACTCTGGTTCCGGCCCGATCCCAGGATCCCCGTCAGGAGGCACGATCATGGCCAAGAACAAGAACCGTGACCGTAATCAGCAGAAGGACGCCCAAGCGGCCGAGCGCGGCCGCCAGAACGCCGAGAAGTCGGCCATGGAGGCGCACTCCCAGTCCGCCGCAACCACCCCGGGGGACATGGCCCGCAAGAGCCGCGAGAAGCGCTTCGGTCACAACTGACTTATGCCACAGATGAGTTGAGGGCGCGCCCGATGCGGGCGCGCCCCTCACGACGGACCGACGCCGGTGACTCAGCCCGCCAGGCAGGACGGGCCGAGCAGCACCTTCAGATCGCCGAACAGCGACGGATCGGGGGTCACGCGGTGCCGGTCCAGCCGTAGCACCGTGGTCTTCCGCGCCCCCTGGAGCTTGATCCGCACCTCCGTGGAGCCGCGGTGGCTGCTGAGCACCTCGCCGAGCTTCTCGACCATCGGCGGGGTGACCTTGACCGTCGGAATGGTGATCGTCACCGGGGCGTTCGTACCCGCCTCCGAGAGGTCGGGGACCATCATCTCCATGGCGACCAGGCGCGGGATGTCCTCGCGCTTGTCGAGCCGTCCCTTGACGAAGACGACGGTGTCCTCGACGAGTTGGGTGGACACCAGCTGGTACGTCGCCGGGAAGAACATGCAGTCGATGGAGCCGGCGAGGTCCTCGACGGTGGCGATGGCCCAGGCGTTGCCCTGCTTGGTCATCTTGCGCTGGAGGCCGGAGATGATGCCGCCGATGGTGACGATCGAGCCGTCCGAGTAGTCGCCGCCGGTCAGCTGGGCGATGGCCGCGTCCGCCTTGTCGGACAGCACGTGTTCCAGGCCGAAGAGCGGGTGGTCGGAGACATAGAGCCCGAGCATCTCGCGCTCCTGGGCGAGGAGATACGCCTTGTCCCACTCGATGTCGGAGAACTCGACGTCCAGCCCGAAGCCGGGCCCCTCGGAGGCACCGTCGGCGGAATCGCCCATGCCGCCGAAGAGGTCGAACTGCCCCTCGGCCTCCTTGCGCTTGACCTGGACGACATTGTCGATCATCGATTCGTAGTGCGCCGTCAGCCCCTTGCGGGTGTGGCCCATCTCGTCGAAGGCGCCGGCCTTGATCAGCGACTCCGTGGTCCGCTTGTTGCAGACGACCGCGTCGACCTTGTCGAGGTAGTCGGGGAACGAGGCGTACTTCCCCTTCGCCTTGCGGCAGCGGATGATCGAATCGACGACGTTCTGACCGACGTTACGGACCGCGGTGAGGCCGAAGAGGATCACATCGTCACCCTGGGCGGCGAAGTTCGCCACGGACTCATTGACGTTCGGCGGCAGCACCTTGATGCCCATGCGGCGGCATTCGTTCAGATAGACCGCCGACTTGTCCTTGTCGTCGCGCACCGAGGTCAGCAGCGCCGACATGTACTCGGCCGGGTAGTTCGCCTTCAGATAGGCGGTCCAGTACGTGACCAGGCCGTACGCCGAGGAGTGCGCCTTGTTGAAGGCGTAGCCGGCGAACGGGACCAGGACGTCCCACAGGGCCTGGATCGCCTGGTCGGAGAAGCCCTTCTTCTTCGCTCCCTCCTGGAAGAGAACGAAGTTCTTCGCCAGCTCCTCGGGCTTCTTCTTGCCCATCACACGGCGCAGGATGTCGGCCTCGCCGAGGGAGTATCCGGCGATGATCTGGGCGGCCTTCTGCACCTGCTCCTGATAGACGATCAGGCCGTAGGTGAGACCCAGGGTCTCCTTGAGCGGCTCCTCCAGCTCCGGGTGGATCGGGGTGATCTCCTGGCGGCCGTTCTTGCGCTCCGCGTAGTTCGTGTGGGAGTTCATGCCCATCGGGCCCGGCCGATAGAGGGCCGATACGGCGGAAATGTCCTCGAAGTTGTCGGGCTGCATCTGGCGCAGCAGCGAGCGCATCGGGCCGCCGTCGAACTGGAAGACGCCGAGCGTGTCACCGCGGCAGAGCAGTTCGTACGTCTTGGGGTCGTCCAGCGGGAGGTCGAGCATCTCCAGCTTGATGCCCTTGTTGGCCTCCACCATCTTCACGGCGTCGTCCATGATGGTGAGGTTCCTGAGGCCCAGGAAGTCCATCTTGATCAGGCCGAGCGACTCGCACTGCGGGTAGTCCCACTGCGTGATGGTCACGCCGTCCGTGTGCCGCACCCAGATCGGGGCGTGCTCGATGATCGGCTCGCTGGACATGATGACGCCGGCGGCGTGCACGCCCATCTGCCGGACCAGGCCCTCGACGCCCTTCGCGGTGTCGATGACCTTCTTGACGTCGGGCTCGTTCTCGTACATCCCCCGGATCTCTCCCGCCTCGTTGTAGCGCGGGTGCTTGGAGTCGGTGATGCCGCTGAGGTCGATGCCCTTGCCGAGGACGTCGGCGGGCATGGCCTTGGTGAGGCGGTCGCCCATCGCGTACGGGTAGCCCAGCACACGGGCCGAGTCCTTGATGGCGTTCTTCGCCTTGATCTTTCCGTACGTGCCGATCATGGCGACCTTGTCGGCGCCGTACTTCTCCGTCACGTACCTGATCACTTCGACGCGCCGACGCTCGTCGAAGTCGATGTCGACATCGGGCATGGAGACGCGCTCGGGGTTGAGGAACCGCTCGAAGATCAGCCCGTGCGTGATCGGGTCGAGGTCGGTGATGCCCATGGCGTACGCGACGATCGAGCCTGCGGCGGAACCACGGCCGGGTCCCACCGCGATGCCGTTGTTCTTGGCCCACATGATGAAGTCGGCGACGACGAGGAAGTACCCCGGGAACCCCATCTGGATGATGATGTCCATCTCGTACTCGGCCTGCTTCTGCCGGTCCTCGGGGACACCGCCCGGATAGCGGCGGTTCATGCCGCGCCGCACTTCCTCCTTGAACCAGGTGGTGTTGGTGTAGCCCTCCTCCGGGATGTCGAACTTCGGCATCAGGTCGCGCTTCTCGAACATCCCGGCGGTGTCGATCTGCTCGGCGACCAGGAGCGTGTTGCGGCAACCCTCCTGCCAGGCGTCCGAGGAGTCGATGGCGTACATCTCGTCCGTGGACTTCAGGTAGTAGCCGGTGCCGTCGAAGCGGAAGCGGTCCGGGTCCGAGAGGTTCTTGCCGGTCTGGATGCAGAGCAGGGCGTCATGGGCCGTCGACTCATGGGCGTACGTGTAGTGCGAGTCGTTGGTCACCAGCGGCGGGATGCCGAGCTTCTTGCCGATCTCCAACAGGCCGTCGCGGACCCGGCGTTCGATCTCGATGCCGTGGTCCATCAGCTCCAGGAAGTACCGGTCCTTGCCGAAGATCTCCTGGTACTCGGCGGCCGACTTCAGGGCCTCGTCGAACTGGCCGAGGCGCAGCCGGGTCTGCAGCTCGCCGGAGGGGCAGCCGGTGGAGGCGATGAGCCCCTCCGACCACTGGGAGATGGTCTCCTTGTCCATCCGCGGCCACTTCTGCAGCCAGCCCTCGGCGTACGCGTCCGAGGAGAGCCGGAAGAGATTGTGCAGACCGGTCTTGTTCGCCGCCCAGATCGTCTTGTGTGTGTAACCGCCCGAACCGGATACGTCATCGCGCTTCTGGTGCGGCTGGCCCCACTGGATCTTCCGCTTGTTGCGCCGCGACTCGGGCGCCACATAGGCCTCGATACCGATGATCGGCGTGACGCCCGCGCCCTTCGCCGAGTGGAAGAAGTCGTACGCCCCGTGGAGGTTGCCGTGGTCGGACATGGCGATATGCGTCATGCCCATCTCATTGCAGGCCGCGAACATGTCCTTGAGCCGCGCGGCACCGTCCAGCAGCGAGTACTGGGTGTGGACGTGCAGGTGCGTGAAGGGCGGCTTTGCCACGGCGGGGGACCTCCGGATGAGATGAACGGTGCGGCGCGCGACGCCTCGATGAGGAGCTGCGGTCGGGCGACGGGTGGGCGGGCGACGGACTGGTGAGACGGTCCCGAAGTCTACGGCTCCCGACTGACAGACGCGGGGCACTCACGGGTAGCCTCGCCCGTTGTCACAGGCAGATCCGAGCGCTCGACGCGCCCTGATCACCGACTCGTTTCCGCACTTCAGGAGGCACCCAGCGATGTCGTCCCAGCACGCCCCGGCGCAGGACGCCGCGCAGCGCGGCGAGGAAATCCTCGATGTCTTCGGCACCGCGTTCGGGGAGCTGCTCGCCGCCGACCCCGCGGCCTTCCGTGTGAAATTCCGGAAGATGGCGGCCTCCGCCTTCGCCTTCTACCGGGGCACGGCGTGCCTGTTCTACCGGGACCTGGAGGACGGCAGGGACAACGGACCGTATCTGGACGAGCGGACCTCCCGGGTGTGGATCCACGGCGATCTGCACGCCGAGAACTTCGGCACGTACATGGACTCCACCGGCCGGCTGATCTTCAACGTCAACGACTTCGACGAGGCGTACGTCGGGCCGTTCACCTGGGACCTCAAGCGGTTCGCCGCCTCGGTCGCGCTGATCGGCTACGCCAAGGCACTCAGCGACGAGCAGATCACCGAACTTGTGCGGACCTATGCCGCCGCCTACCGCGAGCGGATCCACGCGCTGGCCTCCGGCGGGAAGAGCGCCGACAAGAACGAGGTGCCGCCGTTCTCGCTCGACACCGCCGAGGGCCCGCTGCTGGACGCGCTGCGCGACGCCCGCTCGCTGACCCGGTTCGGGCTGCTGGAGTCGATGACGGAGATCCGCGACTTCGAGCGGCGGTTCTCGGCCGGCGGCGGTTCCGTCGAGCTGGACGCGGCGACCCGCTACAAGGTGCTGGCCGCCTTCGACGGCTATCTGGAGACGCTGCCGGAGTCGAGCCTGGACCGCCCGGACTCCTACCGCGTCAAGGACGTGGTGGGCCGGCGCGGCATCGGCATCGGGTCGGCCGGTCTGCCGTCGTACAACATCCTTCTGGAGGGCAACAGCGACGCCCTGGAGAACGATGTGGTGATCTACATGAAGCAGGCGCAGACCCCGGCCGTCTCGCGGCACATCACCGACGCCGGGGTACGCGAGTACTTCCAGCACGAGGGCCACCGCACGGTGATCTCGCAGCGCGCCCTGCAGGACCACGCCGATCCGTGGCTGGGCTGGACGGAGCTGGATGGCGCGGGCCAGCTGGTCGCCGAGATCTCGCCGTACGCCGTCGACCTGGACTGGTCGGACATCGACGACCTGGAGGAGATCGCCGCGGTGGTGGCCGACCTGGGCCGGGCCACGGCCACCATGCACGCCGCCGCGGACGACGAGAGCGGCCACTCCCTGGTCCCGTTCTCGACCGAGCGCGCCATCGACGCCGCCATCGCGGCCGACGAGGACGGCCTCGCGCAGCTGCTGGTGGACTTTGCGCACGCGTACGGCGCCCGTGCCCGCGCCGACCACCAGATCTTCGTGGATCTGTTCCGCAACGGCCGGATCCCGGGCCTGTAGGACCGGTGGTCCAATGGTCCGGTGGTCCGGTATGCGCGGTTTCGACCACCCTTAGGTGCCGCATACCCCGGCCCATGGCACACTCGCAGGAATGGACCTCTCGGCGGCACACCTGCGGGCACTGCGCGCAGCGCTCTTCACAGCGCTGTGCGTCACGCTGTCCTCGGCGTCCCATGTGCTGCTGTCCCGTATGCCGCTGCCGCTGACCACCGTCGCCGCTCTCTCGGCCGGCGTGTTCGCCATCGCCTACACGCTGGCGGGCCGCGAGCGCGGCTACTGGCGGATCGCCGCGCTGCTGCTCCCCCTGGAGCTGGCCGCCGACACCGTCTTCAGCCTCGGCCAGCACACCTGTTACGGCCGGGGCGGCGGCCCGGTGACCGGCCCGCTGCGCTCCCTGGGCGTGGACCTGGTGTGCGGCGGCGGCAACGTCGGCGCACCGCTGGCGCAGCTGTCCGAGGACAACGCCACGCCCGCCTCGACCTGGACGCTGCTCCTCGCGGCGCATCTGCTGATAGGGCTGCTGGCGGCCGCCTGGCTGCGCCGCGGCGAGGCCGCACTGACGCGGCTGCTGGGCGCGGTGGCCGGCTTCGCGTTCCGCCCGCTGCTGATCGCCGTCGCGGTCATCGGCGCGTCGGCCGCGCCGCGCCGCCCGGCGCCCGCCCCCGTACGGCCCGGTCCGGCCGCCCACGCCGTCCCGCTGCTGGTGCACTGTGTCGTGCGCCGTGGACCGCCCTGCGCGCTCGCTGCCTGAGGCCCCGGCCCGCAGCAGGCGTTCGCCCGTAACGCGCGCGTACGCCTCCGACAGCACGCACCCGTCCCACGGATTCCCACGGAGCAGGATCAGTCATGAGCAATCGCAACAACCAGGCCAACAAGCAGGCAGCCCGTGAGCGGCTGCGCGCCGAGCGTGAGCGGCAGGCGAAGAAGGAGCGGACCCGCAGGCAGCTGATCGTCGGCGGCGCGGTCGTCGCGGTGCTGGCGGTCGCCGGCGGGATCGGCCTGGCGGTCGTCAATGCGGGCGGCGGCAACGGTGGCGGCGGCGCGAGCGGCGACGTCTGGGCGAAGGCCGCGAAGGCCCCGCTCGTCAAGCCGGCCAACACCAGCGGCACCGGTGGTACGGCCATCGTCATCGGCAAGCCGGACGCCAAGCACACCCTCTCGCTCTTCGAGGACGCGCGCTGCCCCGGCTGCGCCAACTTCGAGCAGAAGGTCGGGGAGACGGTCCAGAAGGACATCAAGGACGGCAAGTACAAGGCGTCCTTCCACCTCGGCACGTTCCTCGACGCCAACCTCCAGGGCACCGGCTCCAAGAACGCGCTGAGCGCGATGGGCGCCGCCCTCAACGTCGGCCCGGACGCCTTCCTGGAGTACAAGCAGGCGCTGTTCTCGAAGGAGTTCCACCCCGACGAGGCGGGCCCGGACAAGTTCGCCGACGACAGCTACCTGATCAAGGTCGCGGACACCGTCCCGGCACTCAAGGGCAACGCCGCGTTCCAGAAGGCCGTCAAGACCGGCACCTACGACCGGTGGGCGCTGACCGTGTCCGACGCGTTCAACAAGGTCAAGGACGTCACCAGCACCCCGACCGTCAAGCTCGACGACACGGTGCTGGGCACCGACACCCCGCAGGGCAAGGCGGCCCCGTCCGATCCGGCGGCCTTCACCACCATGGTCGACAAGGCCATGAAGTCCTGACCCCGGCCTAGGGCTTGGCCCGGCCACCGACCCGGCCAAGCCCTGGCCCAATGGGCCCCATCAGGTCGTGACCCCGGCCGGCGCGCCTCCCGCGCCGGCCGTTGCCACGTCCCGGGACCCATCTCGATGCCAAATCTTGACCCGGGCCGGTGCCGTGCCCATGGCAGACTCCCGGCATGGAGGGGACGGGAGTTCGCCCCGGGGCCCGGCCAGGGGCCTCGCCGGGAGTTCAACTCAGGGCGGTGCGGGCCGCGTTGTTCACCGCGCTGTGCGTCACCCTGTCCGCCACGTCCCATGTGCTGCTCTCCGGCGCCCCGTTGCCGCCCGTGACGGTCGCCGCGATCTGCGCCGCCGTCTTCACCGCGGCGTACGCGCTGACCGGCCGGGCACGCGGATACGGCCGGGTCGCCGCGCTCCTGGTGCCGCTGGAGCTGGCCGCCGACACCGTCTTCACCGCCGGGCAGCACACCTGCTACGGACCGGCCGGCGGCCCGGTCACCGGCCCGCTGCACTCGGTCGGCGTCGATCTGCTGTGCCGGGGCGGCGAGTTGGGCACTCCGCTGGCCCGGGTGGCGGCACTCCCCCACAGCCTCAAAGGCATGGGAGGTGCCCCCATTGAGAGCCCTCCCGTGGTACCCGCAGCCGCTCCCTGGCTGCTGCTCGCCGCCCATGTGGCCGTCGGCCTGCTCGCCGCCCTCTGGCTGCACCGCGGGGACGCCGCGCTGGACGCTCTGCTGCGTGCGACGGCCGCCCACGCGTTCCGGCCGCTGCTCATCGCGGTAGCGGTGGCCGCGGGCGCGCCGCCCCGGCTCCGCCGCGGGATCCGGCCGCCGCACCCGGCGCCGCCCGCCCGCCCGCTCCCCCTGCTCGCGCACTGCGTACTGCGGCGCGGCCCTCCCCGTACGGCCGCCGCCTGAGCAGTCCGTACAAGCCATCAGCTCTTCACAGCACCGAGGGGATCGGGACACACCCATGAGCAACCGCAACAGCCAGAGCAACAAGTCGGCCGCCCGCGAGCGGATCCGCGCCGAGCGCGAGCGGCAGAAGAAGAAGGAGCAGCTGCGCCGCCAACTCATCGTGGCCGGCACGGTGGTCGGCGTGCTGGCGCTGGCCACCGGGGTCGGCTTCGCCGTGATGAAGGCGAACGAGCCCACCGGCTGGGAGGCCGCCAAGGAGGCCAAGCTGATCAAACCGGCGCACACCCAGGGCAAGGACGGCACCGAGATCCTGATAGGCGACAAGAACGCCAAGGAGACCCTGGAGGTCTTCGAGGACATCCGCTGCCCGTCGTGCGCCTCCTTCGAGCAGAGCACCGGCGAGACCCTGAACAAGGACATCAAGGACGGCCGCTACAAGGTCCGCTTCACCATGTACTCGTTCATCGACGGCATGGCGGGCGGCGAGGGCTCCAAGAACGCGCTCAGCGCGCTCGGCGCGGCGCTGAACGTCAGTCCGGAGGCCTTCCTGAAGTACAAGGCGGCGCTGTACTCCGTCAAGTACCACCCCGATGAGCGGGAGGACGTCTACGGCAAGGACTCCGAACTGCTCAAGGTCGCCGCCGCGGTACCGGAGCTGAAGAACGACAAGGCCTTCGCGACGGCGGTCAAGAAGGGCACCTACGACCCCTGGGCGATGAAGATGTCGGACCTGTTCGGCCGCAAGGGTGTCCGGGGCACGCCGACCTTCATGCACGGCGACAAGAAGCTGGTGATGGACAAGATCCCGCAGCAGCAGATGACGCAGGCGCAGTACAACGCCCTCGCCGACGCCAACTTCAAGAAGATGATCGACAAGGAGTTCGGCCCGGCCAAGGGGACGGACGCGGGCAAGGACGACGGCAAGGGCGACGACAAGGGCACGGACGGCGGAAAGGGCATCCGTGAGGGCGAAAAGGACCCGACGCGCAAGAACTGAGCGCCCGGCACGGTCCGCAACGTGCGGGTTTTGAGTGCCCCGTAGGGAACGGGTGGGCGAATTCTCGGGATTCCCCGTGAATCGCCCTCCCGAACCTTCCTACCGGCCAGTAGGGTGATCGGCCGTGACCGATCATGAGCAGATCTCCCGCCGCACCGCCGTCACGGCCGTAGCCGCCACCGCCGCACTGCTGCCCTTCGCCGGCGCCGCCACGGCGTACGCCCAAGAGACCAAGGACCACAGCGGGTTCTTCCAGCACGGCGTCGCCTCCGGTGACCCGCTCCCCGACGGCGTCCTGCTGTGGACCCGCGTCACGCCGACCGCCGCGGCCACCCCCGGCTCCGGCCGCGGCCCGGCCACCAAGGTGGGCTGGCAGATCGCGACAGACGCAGACTTCGCCTCCGTCGTCGCGCACGGCAGCGTGACCGCCTCCGCCGCCGCCGACCACACCGTCAAGGCGGACGTCCGCGGCCTGCGCCCGGCCACCCGCTACTACTACCGCTTCACCGTGGACGGCGAGCACTCCCCCGTCGGCCGCACCCGCACCGCGCCCGCCCACGGCTCTGCGGCCGGCAACGTCCGTTTCGGCGTGGTCTCCTGCGCCAACTGGGAGTCCGGCTACTTCTCCCCGTACCGCCACCTCGCGGCCCGTACCGACCTGGACGCGGTGCTGCACCTCGGCGACTACATCTACGAGTACAAGTCGGGTGAGTACCCGGACTTCAAGTACGTAGTACGCCCGCACTCCCCCGCCCACGAGCTGCTCACGCTCGCCGACTACCGCACCCGGCACGGCCTCCACAAGACCGACCCCGACGCGCTGGCCATGCACGCCGCGCACCCGGTCATCGCCATCTGGGACGACCATGAGTTCGCCGACAACGCCTGGTCGGGCGGTGCGGTCAACCACACCCCGGACAGCGAGGGCGCCTGGTCGGCGCGGATGGCCGCCGCGAAGCAGGCGTACTTCGAGTGGATGCCGGTCCGCCCCTCCATCGCCGGCACGACCTACCGCAGGCTGCGCTTCGGCAGTCTCGCCGATCTGCATCTGCTGGACCTGCGGTCGTTCCGCGACGAGCAGGCCAAGCCCGGCAGCGGCGCGGTCGACGACCCGAGCCGGACGCTCACCGGACGGGCCCAGCTGGACTGGCTCAAGGCCGGTCTGGAGCGCTCGGACACCGCCTGGCGGCTGGTCGGCACCTCGATGATGATCTCGCAGATGGCGTTCGGCTCCATACCCGCGCATCTGCTCGGCCCGCTCGCCGAGATCCTCGGCATCCCCAAGGAGGGCCTGGCGGTCAACACCGACCAGTGGGACGGCTACACCGACGACCGCCATGAGCTGCTCAGCCACCTCAGCGACCGCGGCATCGACAACACGGTCTTCCTGACCGGCGACATCCACATGGCGTGGGCCAACGATGTGCCGCTCAAGGCGGCGACCTACCCGGCCACCCGGCCGGTGGCGACGGAGTTCGTGGTCACCTCCGTCACCTCCGACAACGTGGACGACTTCCTGCATGTCGCCCCGCACACCGTCTCGCTCGCCGGCGTCGCCGCCATCAGGGCCGCGAACCGGCATGTGAAGTGGCTGGACATGGACTCGCACGGCTACGGCGTCCTCGACGTCAGCGCCGAGCGCACACAGATGGACTACTTCGGCATCTCCGACAAGACCGACCCGAACGCCACCAGCGAGCTGCTGCGCTCGTACCGCACACGGTCGGGGACCCAGCAGGTGGAGCGGGCCGACCAGCCGGTGGGCTGAGCCCGGGACGCCGGGAGCCCGGTCTCAGCCCCGGGCCCCCTCGCCGTGCGGCCCCGGCCCCGGAGTCACAGCCCGGCCAAGAACCCCAGCGCCACCTTCCAGGCGCTCTCCGCCGCCTCCGCGTCGTAGTCCGGCAGGTCGGGATCGGTGAAGAGATGGCCGGCGCCGGCGTAGCGGAAGACCTCGACATCCGCGCCGGCCCGGCGCATCTGGAGGTACCAGGCGTTCAGCCAGTCGTGCGGCTCGTACGGGTCCGGGTCGGCGACATGCAGCTGTACGGGCAGGTCGTCGGCCTCGGTGCCGTCCGCGATGTCGGAGGTGCCGTGCAGCAGGAGCAGCCCGCGGGTCTTCTCGTCGGCGAGCGCGAGGTTCTGCGCGACCGCGCCGCCGAAGGAGAAGCCGGCGTAGACCAGGCCACGGTCGGAGTGCGGCGCCACGGCCGTGACGGCCCGCTTGAGCAGCTCCTCCTTGCCGATCTCTTCCTTGATGGCCATGCCGTCCTGCACCGATTCGGCGGTCCGTCCGTCGAACAGATCGGGGACGATCACCTCGTGTCCGGCGGCCCGCAGCCGGTCCGCCGCGGCATGCACCGCGGGGCGTAGCCCGCACACCGAGTGAAACAGGACAATCGTCAAAGACCCGCTGGTCGGGGACTCGGCGGAGGCCGGCACTGACATCACTTCCCTGGAGTTGGATCGCACTCCCCCCATCGTGCCAGTTACGGTCGGTGGGACCGGCACGAGCACACCGCACCGCTGCCCGAGCGGTCCCGTACACCGCACCGAGGAGGACCCGTGTCACTGGAGGACGTGCTGCGTCCGATCGCCGTGATCGGTGGCGCGATCGTGGTCACGCTCATCCTGGGCTGGCTCGCCGACCGGGCGCTGCACCGGATCGACGCCGCGCACCCGGAGACGCCGCTGTGGGAGCAGCTGCGCCGCTGCCGGATCCCGCTGCAAGTGGTGCTGTGCGCGGCCCTGTTGCGCGGCGCGTACGACGAGACCGGGCTGGACACCGTCCAGCGGCACTCGACGGCCGTCGGCCGGGCGCTGTCCCTGATCATGATCGCGGCCGCCGCCTGGCTGCTCGTACGGGCCTCGGCGGCGGTCGTCGAGTCCTGGTACTCGCGCTACGCGGCGGGCACCCGGGACGCGGCGCGGGTACGGCGGGTCCGGACACAGGTGACGCTGATCCAGCGGGTGGTGACGGCCGTGGTGATCGTCGTCGCCGCGGCCTCGATGCTGCTGACCTTCCCCGAGATGCGGGCGGTCGGCACGTCCATGCTGGCGTCGGCCGGGCTGCTGGGCATCGTCGCCGGCATCGCCGCCCAGTCCACCCTCGGCAATCTCTTCGCGGGGCTGCAGATCGCCTTCGGCGACATGGTGCGGATCGGCGACACGGTGGTCGTGGACGGCGAGTGGGGCACCGTCGAGGAGATCACGCTGACCTTCCTGACCGTACGGACCTGGGACGAGCGCCGGATCACCATGCCGGTGTCGTACTTCACCGGCAAGCCGTTCGAGAACTGGTCACGCGGCGGGGCGCAGATGACCGGCACGGTGTTCTTCCACCTCGACCACTCCGCGCCGGTGGAAGCCATGCGGCAGCGGCTGCACAAGATCCTCCAGGAGTCCCCGGACTGGGACGGCCGGTCCTGGAACCTGGTGGTCACCGACACCACACCGTCCACGATCGTGGTGCGCGCGCTGGTCACCGCCCGGGACGGGGACACCATCTGGACGGTGCGCTGCGAGGTCCGCGAGCGGATGATCGAGTGGCTGCGGGCCGAGCACGCCTACGCGCTGCCGCGGATCAGCACGGCGGCGGCTCCGGCCGGGCCCGAGGAGATCCGGGTGGCACGGGCGGTCCGCCCTGACGGGAAACCGGACGCGAAGCGGCCGGCGGACTGAGCGCCCGCTACGGCGCGCCCCGCAGGCTCTTTATGTCCAGATGCCGCAGTACCCGGTCCACGACCTCCGGGTCGGCGCCCGGCTCGCTGCGGGCCGCGAGCACCTCGTGCCGGGCCGCGGAGAGCATCTCGCCCTGGATGCGCTGCACCTTCTTCATCCGCGTGATGCGCTTCTCGAAGAGCTCGCGCCGCTCGTCGTCGACGATGTCCGGCGCGATACGGGCACCGATGTCGTACGCGCGGCGCGCCAGCTGATCGCCGACCTCCTCGGGCAGCTCCTCGACCGCCAGGATCTCCTTCAGCCGCCGCTTGGACGCCTTGATGACCCGCAGCGCCAGCTCCCGCTCCAGCGCGTCCTCGGCATCGGTGTCGGCCCGCACCTTGAGCCTGCGCACCAGCCACGGCAGGGTGAGGCCCTGGACGATGAGGGTGGTGAGCACCACCGCGAAGGCGATGAAGAGGATCTCGTCGCGGACGGGGAAGCCGGACCCGCCGTCGATGGAGTACGGAATGGCCAGTGCCAGCGCCACCGAGGCCACACCGCGCATCCCGGACCACCACATGATGAGCGTCTCCCGCCAGCTCATCGGGATGTCCTCGTCGTAGTCGCGGCGCTTGTGCATCCGCTTGGCCAGCCAGGCCGCGGGCAGCAGCCACAGCAGGCGGACCGCGACGACCACGCCGACGACGACGGCGCCGGCACCGAGCAGCTGGCCCCAACGGCCGGACGCGGCCCCGAAGATGTTGTGCAGCTCCAGCCCGATCAGCCCGAAGGCGACGCCGGTGACCAGGGTGTCGACGATTTCCCAGAAGGTGTAGCCGGCCAGCCGGCCCATCACATCGTCGGCGTCCACCGCGTACTCGGCCAGGAAGAGCGCGCAGGTCAGCACCGCGAGCACGCCGGACCCGTGGAACTCCTCCGCCAGGACGTACGCGACGAACGGCACCAGCAGCGTCAGCCCGATCTGGAGCGTCGGGTCGCCGAGCATCCCCATCAGCTTGTTGGTGAGCCAGCCGAGCACCAGCCCGACCGCTATGGCGACCACCGCGGACAGCACCAGCGAGCCGAGCGCGCCGGGCACCGAGAACGTGCCGCTGACGGCCGCGGCGAGCGCGACGTGGTAGAGCACGATGGCGGTGACGTCGTTGAACAGCCCCTCGCCCTCCAGGATCGAGACCATCCGGCGGGGCAGCCCGAGCTTGCCGGCAACGGCCGTCGCGGCGACCGGGTCGGGCGGTGCGACCAGCGCGCCGAGCACCACCGCGGCGGCCAGCGGCATACCGGGCACCACGGCCTGGGCGACCGCGGCGACGGCGGCCGTGGTGGCGAAGACCAGCGCCACGGCGAGCAGGAAGATCGGCCGGAGGTTGGCGGTGAACTGCCGCCAGGACGTGCGCTGCACGGCGGCGTAGAGCAGCGGCGGCAGCACCACCGGGAGGATGAACTCGGGCGGGATCTCGACGTTCGGCACGAACGGCAGCAGGGCCAGAACGGCCCCGGCAAGGGTCATCAGCACCGGCGACGGCAGTCCCAGCCGGTCGCCGACCGGGACCATGACCACGGCTCCGAGGAGAAGGACGAACATCAGAGCCAGCTGGTCCACGAGGCTACGCTCCGGGGTCGGTTTCGATCACTGTCGAGGCACGGGAGGTTCCGCCCCAAGCCTGCCACGACGCCGTTCGGAACCCGCTCAGCCGGTGCGCAGCCGCCGGCGCATCGCCCGATGGGCGAGACCGCTGCCCTCGTCGAACTCCGGTCCGTACGCGGTGTATCCGAGCCGCTCGTAGAAGCCGAGCGCAGACACCTGGGCCTCCAGGTAGACCTCGGTGAGCCCGCGCCGCAGCGCCGCGTCCTCGACCGCGCGCACCAGGGCGACGCCGAGTCCGGTGCCACGGGCGGCGGTGGTGACGGCCAGCCGGCCCAGGACCGCGGTCAGCGCGTCATCGATGACGGCGGACGGGTACTTCTTGCGGGCGGCCGGTCCGTACAGGAAGCGCGCGGTGCCGGCCGGGCGGCCGTCGGGAGCGGTGGCCAGCAGATGCACGGCGTACACGTCGTACGCGTCCATCTCGATGTCCAACGGGACGCCCTGCTCACCGACGAAGACCTCGCGGCGGACGGCATGACAGCCCGTCAGATCGCCGTCGGCGACGATCTCGATGGCGTACGGGTTCATGCCGGGCCGCCGGCGCTCATGCGCCGGCCTCGCTACGGTCACTCACGCGCTCTCGTCCCGCACGGTGTCCAGGGCGTGCTGCAGGTCGTCGGGGTAGGAGCTCTCGAACTCGACCCAGCCCCCGTCGGACGGGTGCTCGAAGCCCAGCCGGACCGCGTGCAGCCACTGCCGGCCGACGCCCAGCCGCTTGGCGAGGGTGGGGTCCGCGCCGTACGTCAGGTCGCCGACGCAGGGATGGCGGTGCGCGGCCATGTGCACCCGGATCTGGTGGGTGCGCCCGGTCTCCAGCTTGATGTCCAGCAGGCTGGCCGCCCGGAACGCCTCGATCAGGTCGTAGTGCGTGACCGACGCCTTGCCCTCGGCGGTGACCGCCCACTTGTAGTCGTGCTGCGGGTGCCGGCCGATGGGGGCGTCGATGGTGCCGCTCATCGGATCGGGGTGGCCCTGGACCAGGGCGTGGTAGCGCTTGTCGACCGTACGCTCGCGGAACTGCTGCTTGAGCAGGGTGTAGGCGCGCTCGGACTTGGCGACCACCATCAGGCCCGAGGTGCCGACGTCGAGGCGGTGCACGATGCCCTGCCGCTCGGCGGCACCGGAGGTGGAGATCCGGTAGCCGGCCGCGGCGAGGCCGCCGATGACCGTGGTCCCGGTCCAGCCGGGGCTGGGATGCGCGGCGACGCCGACCGGCTTGACGATCACGACGATGTCGTCGTCGTCATGCACGATCTCCATGCCCTCGACGGGCTCGGCGACGATCTCCACGGGCGGCGCGGCCTGCGGCATCTCGACTTCCAGCCAGGCGCCGCCGCGCACCCGCTCGGACTTCATCACCTCGGCACCGTCGACCCGGACCTTCCCGGCTGCCGCGAGGTCGGCGGCCTTCGTACGGGAGAAGCCGAACATGCGGGCCAGCGCGGCGTCGACGCGCTCGCCCTCCAGGCCGTCCGGTACGGGCAGGGTGCGGATCTCGGGAATGGTGCTCACCCCACGAGTATGGCAGTCCCGTCACGGTGTCCTGCCCAGCGGCGGCTCCTGGGCCCCGGGGCCGGGGCCCGAGGGCCTGTGGACGGACAGAGACGGCCGGTCAGTCCTTGTGCACCGTGCCGTCCGGGTCGAGCCCGCGGAAGGACAGAATCACGATCAGGAAGCCGCCGCAGACGATCCCGGAGTCGGCGAGGTTGAAGACCGCGAAGTGCGCCGGGGCGATGAAGTCGACCACCGCGCCCTCGAAGACGCCGGGCGAGCGGAAGAGCCGGTCGGTGAGGTTGCCGAAGGCGCCGCCGAGCAGCAGCCCGAGCGCGATGGCCCAGGGCAGGCTGTAGAGCTTGCGCGCGATACGGGCGATCACCACGATCACGGCCGCCGCGATGATCGTGAGGAAGATCGTCAGCGCCTCGCCCATGCCGAACGCGGCGCCGCGGTTGCGGATCACCTCGAACCGCAGCAGCGACCCGATGACGTGGATGGGCGCGTGGTGCTCCAGCTTCTCGACCACAATGATCTTGCTGCCCAGGTCCAGCAGGTAGACGAAGGCGGCGACGAGCAGCAGCGCGACGATCCGCCGCTTGCCCCGGTCCGCGCTCTGCTCCGGCTCCGCCGGCTGTCCCCCTTCGGATCCCGGCGCGGGATCCGCTCCGGAACCCGGCTCGGATTCCGGCGTACCGGTGATGCGTTCCGCCTCTGCCACGTGTGAGTCCCTCAGCCCGTTGAGTCCGCGCCAGGCCGCGCCTGGCTCAGAGCCCGTCCGCGAACCCGGGACTTTCCGGCCGGGGTTCGCAGGGCAAGCTCTGAGGACGAGAGTACGGCACAGCCTTACGGCCGCGGCGGGAACGGGTGCCGGTCACGACGAGGTGGCTGCCGCGTCAGCGCCGCTCCTGCTTCTGCTTGCACTCCACGCACAGCGTCGCGCGCGGGAACGCCTGCATCCGCGCCTTGCCGATCGGCTTGCCGCAGTTCTCGCACAGCCCGTACGTGCCCGCGTCCAGCCGGCCCAGCGCCCGCTCGGTCTGCTGGAGCATCTCGCGGGCGTTGGAGGCCAGCGACAGTTCGTGTTCGCGGGCGATGTTCTTGGTGCCGGTGTCGGCCTCGTCGTCGCCCGCGCCGTCGCCGTCCCGCATCAGTCCGGCGATGGCGTCCTCGGACGCGGTGATCTCGGCGCGCAGCCGTCCCACCTCGCCCATCAGCTCGGCCCGCGCCGCGGCGACCTCGCCCGGTGTCCAGGGGTCCTCACCGGGCCGTACGGCGAGCTCTTCCGGCGTCGCGGCCACCCGGGCCTTGGGCACCGCGGTTTCATGACGGGGCGCCTTGCCGTGCGCCCTGGCCGCCGGCGCGGTCTTCTTCGCCACCACCGTCTTGGCTCCCGTCTTCTTCGCAGGCACCGCTGCCTCCTTGGCCGTGGTCTTCTTCGCCGCTTTCTTCGCGGTCTTCCCTGCGGTCGTCTCCGCGGTCTGCTTTGCGGCCGTCTTCTTCGCCGCCGTCTTCTTCGTGGCCGCTTTCTTCGTGGCCGCTTTCTTCGTCGCCGTCTTCTTCTGCGCTGTCGTCCGGGCGGGCTGTTTCGCGACGGCCTCGTCGGCAGGCGTCGTGCTCTGCTCCGCGGCGGTCTTTTTCGCCACCATGGCCGCGACCCCTTCACATATGTGATCTTGTTCGCGAATCGTGACGGGAACGATAAATCGCCGCACGGCACGCGGCAACGGGACGCACCGCCCGACGGGTCCGGGCCACCCCGCCTGAAGGCGGGGTCTGCCTCGGTTGTGCCCCGCTCCCCGCCCCGTAATCCGGCAGATCATCCCGGCCGGGGAGAGACCCGCACCCCGGCCCCCGGCGTCTCGCCATTCGGGTCACGCCGCGGCACACACCCGGCAAGCACCCCCCGGCCCCCGCCCCTCCCCTCCACTCCCTCGGCTCCGGGAAAACCGGTCGGCCGCTGTCGTCGCGGCCCCGTACACTGGGCCCAGCGAAAGGCATCGATGGGACGAGTAGCGTCGTACGCAGCCAGGAGCGACCCGGGGACGGTGCGAGCCCGGGGGCGTGCACGACGTGAAGATCACCCCGGAGTCGCCGGAAGAAAGCTCTGGACAGTGGGCTCCGCCCACGGGCCGGCAGGTCCCAGGGGCGAGTAGAACCGGCAGCGCGACCCCAATGAGGGGGCGGTGCTACGGCACCGCCAAGGAGGGTGGTACCGCGGGAGCGCGAGCTCTCGTCCCTCCGGACGGAGAACGCAGCAGGTGTCCGCCGGAGGAAGCCCCCGATGAGTCCGCAGCCCCAGTACCGCCAGGTGCCCGCCCAGGTAGACCTTCCCGCCCTTGAGCACGCCGTGCTTGAGTTCTGGCAGGAGCAGAAGGTCTTCGCCCGTACCCTCCAGCAGTCCGAGGGACGGCCCGAATGGGTCTTCTACGAAGGCCCCCCGACCGCCAACGGCATGCCCGGCGCCCACCACATCGAGGCACGCGTCTTCAAGGACGTCTTCCCCCGGTTCCGCACGATGCAGGGCTACCACGTCGGCCGCAAGGCCGGCTGGGACTGTCACGGTCTCCCGGTCGAGCTGGCCGTGGAGAAGGAGCTGGGCTTCAACGGCAAGAAGGACATCGAGGCGTACGGCATCGCCGAGTTCAACGCCAAGTGCCGCGAGTCGGTGACCCGCCACACCGACGCCTTCGCCGAGCTCACCACCCGCATGGGCTACTGGACCGACCTCGACGACCCGTACCGCACGATGGACCCGCAGTACATCGAGTCGGTGTGGTGGTCGCTGAAGGAGATCTTCAACAAGGGCCTGCTGGTCCAGGACCACCGCGTCGCCCCCTGGTGCCCGCGCTGCGGCACCGGCCTGTCGGACCACGAGCTGGCCCAGGGCTACGAAACCGTCGTCGACCCCTCGGTCTTCGTCCGGCTCCCGCTGACCTCCGGCCCGCTCGCCGGCCAGGCCGCCCTCCTGATCTGGACGACCACCCCCTGGACCCTGGTCTCCAACACCGCCGTCGCCGCACACCCCGACGTCACCTACGTCGTCGCCACCGACGGCACGGAGAAGCTGGTCGTCGCCGCGCCGCTGCTGGAGAAGGCCCTCGGCGAGGGCTGGACCGCCACCGGCCAGTCCTTCACCGGCCGCGAGATGGAGCGCTGGTCCTACGAGCGCCCGTTCTCCCTCGTCGAGCTGGAGGGCGCCAACTTCGTCGTCAACGCCGAGTACGTCACGACCGAGGACGGCACCGGCCTCGTCCACCAGGCCCCGGCCTTCGGCGAGGACGACCTCAAGACCTGCAAGGCGTACGACCTGCCGGTGGTCAACCCGGTCCGCCCGGACGGCACCTTCGAGGACGGGCTGACGCTGGTCGGCGGCCAGTTCTTCAAGAAGGCCGACGAGGCGCTGGTGGCCGATCTCGACGCCCGCGGCCTGCTGTTCAAGCACATCGCCTACGAGCACAGCTACCCGCACTGCTGGCGCTGCCACACCGCGCTGCTCTACTACGCCCAGCCGTCGTGGTACATCCGCACGACCGCGGTCAAGGACGCCCTGCTCCGCGAGAACGAGAACACCAACTGGTTCCCGGACTCGGTCAAGCACGGCCGGTTCGGCGACTGGCTCAACAACAACATCGACTGGGCACTGTCCCGCAACCGCTACTGGGGCACCCCGCTCCCCATCTGGCGCTGCGAGGACAACCACCTCACCTGCGTCGGCTCGCTCGACGAGCTGACCGAGCTGACCGGCGCCGACCAGTCCGCCCTGGACCCGCACCGTCCGTTCATCGACGACGTCACCTTCGCCTGCCCGACGTGCCAGGGGACCGCGACCCGCGTCCCGGAGGTCATCGACGCCTGGTACGACTCCGGGTCGATGCCGTTCGCGCAGTGGGGCTACCCGTACCGCAACAAGGAGCTCTTCGAGAAGCGCTACCCGGCGCAGTTCATCTCGGAGGCCATCGACCAGACGCGCGGGTGGTTCTACACCCTGATGGCGGTCGGCACCCTCGTCTTCGACAAGTCGTCGTACGAGAACGTCGTCTGCCTGGGCCATATCCTCGCCGAGGACGGCCGCAAGATGTCCAAGCACCTGGGCAACATCCTCCAGCCGATCCCGCTCATGGACCAGCACGGCGCCGACGCGGTCCGCTGGTTCATGGCCGCCGGCGGCTCGCCGTGGTCCGCCCGCCGGGTGGGCCACACCACCATCCAGGAAGTCGTCCGCAAGACGCTGCTGACGTACTGGAACACCGTCGCCTTCCAGGCGCTGTACGCCCGTACCTCCGAGTGGGCACCGTCCGCGGCCGACCCGGCGCCGGCCGACCGTCCGCTCCTGGACCGCTGGCTGCTCGGTGAGCTGAACACGCTGGTGGCGGGCGTCACCGAGGCCCTGGAGGCCTACGACACCCAGCGGGCCGGGAAGCTCCTCTCCACCTTCGTCGACGACCTCTCCAACTGGTACGTCCGGCGCTCCCGCCGCCGCTTCTGGCAGGGCGACGCGGCCGCGCTGCGCACCCTCCACGAGGTCATCGAGACCGTCACCCGCCTCATGGCGCCGCTCACCCCGTTCATCACCGAGCGGGTCTGGCAGGATCTGGTCGCCCCGGTGAGCGCGGACGCCCCGGACTCCGTCCACCTCTCCAGCTGGCCGGTCGCCGACCAGGCCCTCATCGACCCGGCCCTCTCCAGCCAGATGCTGCTGGTCCGGCGCCTGGTCGAGCTGGGCCGGGCCACCCGTGCCGAGTCCGGCGTGAAGACCCGCCAGCCGCTGTCCCGCGCGCTGGTCGCGGCCGCCGGCTTCGCGGACCTCTCCGAGGACCTGCGCGCGCAGATCGCCGAGGAGCTCAACGTCAGCTCGCTGGCCTCACTGTCCGAGGTGGGCGGCTCCCTCGTGGACACTACGGCCAAGGCCAATTTCCGTGCCTTGGGCAAGCGGTTCGGCAAGGGTGTCCAGGCGGTCGCCAAGGCCGTCGCCGAGGCGGACGCCGCGGCCCTCTCGCTCGCGCTGCGCAACGGCACGGCGAGCGTCGAGGTCGACGGTGAGACCGTCTCCCTCGCCCCCGACGAGGTCATCATCACCGAGACCCCGCGCGAGGGCTGGTCGGTGGCCTCCGACTCCGGCGCGACGGTCGCCCTCGACCTGGAGATCACTCCGGAGCTGCGCCGGGCGGGCCTGGCCCGCGACGCCATCCGCCTGATCCAGGAGGCCCGTAAGAACAGCGGCCTGGACGTCGCCGACCGGATCGCGCTGCGCTGGCAGTCCGCCGACGACGAGCTGCGTACGGCGCTGACCGACCACGCGGGTCTGATCTCCGACGAGGTCCTGGCGGCGGACTTCGCCCCCGGCGAGGTGGCCGAGGACGGCTACGGCGAGGCCTTCACGGACGAGGCCCTGGGCCTGACGTTCCGCCTCCGCAAGGCGTAAGCGGCCCCAGCCCCTGACGAAGCCCCCGGCGCACCAGGCGCCGGGGGCTTCGCCGTATCCGCGGCGGACTCGGCGGCACGGCCGCAAAAAGGGCCGGGCCCCTGGGGAGCAACTCCCCAGGGGCCCGGCCCTGATTGCCGACTACGCGTGCCCTACGCGGGCGTCAGTTGTCGTCCTCGTCGATGAGGAAGCCACGCATCGGTGACGGCGCCTGCTGCATCGGCGACGGGCCCTGCGGCCGCACCGGAGCCATCGGCTGGGTCATCGCCGGCGACATCTGCTGCTGACCGCCGTAGGACGGACCGCCGCCGGACGGGCCGGCCATCGAGTGGTTGCCGCCCATGGACTGGTTGCCACCCATGGTGTGGTTGCCGCCCATCGTGCCCGCACCGGCCGACGCCATCGAGGGGGACGGCGGCAGCGAAGCGGCCGCCGGGGTCCGCGGCGGGGCCAGCGAGTCGTCGGCCTGGTTCTCCAGCTGACGCAGCTGGCTCTCCAGGTACGACTTCAGCCGGGTACGGTACTCGCGCTCGAAGCCACGCAGGTCCTCGACCTTGCGCTCCAGCGTCGCGCGGGCCGACTCCAGCGAGCCCATCGCCACGCGGTGCTTCTCCTGCGCGTCCCGCTCCAGGGCGTCGGCCTTGGCGCGGGCGTCCCGCTCCAGGCCCTCGGCACGGCTGCGCGCCTCGCCGACGATCTTGTTGGCCTCGGAACGGGCCTCCGCGATCGCCTGGTCGGCGGTCTGCTGCGCCAGCGACAGCACACGAGCGGCGCTGTCACCGCCGGGACCGCCCTGCTGCTGCGGCTGCGGCATCTGCTGCGGACCGGGGCCGCCCATCGGGCCGCCCAGAGGGCCACCGGGGCCCATCGGACCGGGACCGTGGCCCTGCGGGCCATGACCACCGGGACCTGGAGGCAGCTGCGGTGCACCACCGGGCAGTTGGGGCGGGCCACCCATCCCCTGCTGCTGCGGCGGGACCGGCTGCGGACCGGATATGGCGGCGGGCACGGGGGCCCCGCCACGCTGCTGCTGCTCCTGCTGCTGGTCGGGTCCCTTGCGCAGGCCCTGCTGCTGCTGGTTCTGCGCGGCGGCGCGGGTGGCAGCGGCCAGCTTGGCGCGGAGGTCCTCGTTCTCGCGCAGCAGGCGGGTCAGTTCGGCTTCGACCTCATCGAGGAAGGCATCGACCTCGTCCTCGTCATAGCCTTCTCGGAGGCGGACGGTCGTGAACTGCTTGTTCCGCACGTCCTCGGGGGTCAACGGCATCTCTACTTCACCTCAACGTAGTCGTCGGCAATCGGCAAGACCGTATCGTTCACACCAACAACACCGACCTCACGACGGTGATCAGGATGTACACGATGATCATCAATACGAAGAAGGACAGGTCGAGCGCCACGCCCCCGAGACGCAGCGGCGGAATGACCCGCCGCAGAAGCTTGAGTGGCGGATCGGTCACAGTGTAGGTGGCCTCCAGAACGACCACCATCGCCTTGCCGGGTTGCCATGAACGGGCGAACTGGAAGACATAGTCCATCACCAGCCGGAAGATCAACACGATCAGGAAGCAGTACAGCGCGATATAGATCACCTGACCAAAGACACTCATCTCGCGCGTCCCTCTCCCCTTGATCCTTGCTGGCCTCGCGGCCTTGGTGTGCCCGGTGTTGCGTCTCAGCTCTGGTTGAAGAACCCGCCCTCTGCGATACGGGCCTTGTCCTCCGCCGTGACATCGACGTTAGCAGGCGACAACAGGAACACCTTCTGCGTCACCCGCTCGATGCTGCCGTGAAGACCAAACACCAAACCGGCCGCAAAGTCGACAAGTCGCTTCGCGTCGGTGTCATCCATCTCCGTGAGATTCATGATCACCGGAGTGCCCTCACGGAAGTGTTCCCCGATGGTACGGGCTTCGTTGTAGGTCCGGGGGTGCAGTGTGGTGATGCGGTAGGGCTCCCGCTCGGACACAACCTTGGGCATGATCACCGGTGCGTTCTTCTCCAGATTCGGGCGGTCGGGTGTGATGGATGCCACTGGGGCGATTCGCGCGGGTCGTCCGCTTTCCGCGGCGAGAGGAGTGGGCTCGCGCTGCGCCGGGGGCGTCACGACTCGGACGGGTTCCTCCCGTTCCGGGCGCGTTTCGGCCTGCACTTGGTGCTGCTGCCGCCGTCCCCGATCGGGCTCCGGGTCAAGCTCGGGCTCGAACTCGTCGTCGGGGTCGAAGCCCCGGCCGTCGTACCCATCGTCCTCCACGAGGCCGAGGTAGACCGCCATCTTGCGCATCGCGCCGGCCATTCTCTGCGTCCTCCGCTCTGTGGTGGATCGGCTCCGTCACCGGGCGCCTTGGATCCACGCGGCCTGCCCGCTTTTTGCGGGAATGACCATATTTTGTGCTGTGGTCCGACTTGCTTGGCGACGTTACCCGAGCCGTGGTCGGACTCCGAGTACCGCAGTACCGACGCGCACATGTGTCGCCCCGGCTGCTACGGCGTCTTCGAGGTCCGCACTCATGCCTGCTGACACCATGTTGGCAGCAGGATGGGTCGCGCGCAGGTCGGATGAGATTTCCATGAGTCGCTCAAAAGCCGCGAGTTGGCGTCCGGCGTACGGACCGGACAGCGGCGCGACGGTCATCACACCGTCCAGCCGCAGACCTTGGGCACCGGCGATCGCCTCACCGAGCGCCGGAACGGCGTCCGGCGCCGCCCCTCCGCGGTCGGCCCGCGCGGCAATCCGCGCGGTGCTGCTCCCGCCCACCCGCCCGGCGCCGCTCCCGCCCACCCCTCCGGCGTTCCCCGACTCGGCGTCAAGTGCCACCTGGATCAGGCAGCCCAGCTCCCTCCCCGTGCGCACCGCCTCCCGGGAGAGCGCGGTAACCAACTTGGGCCGGTCGACCGATTGAACAATTCCGGCGTAACCGGCCACAGACCGCACCTTGTTGGTCTGCAACTGGCCGACGAAGTGCCAAGTAAGGGGCAGATCAGCACATTCGGCAGCCTTGGGTGCCGCATCCTGATCGCGGTTCTCCGCGACATGCCGCACTCCCAGCTCCGCCAGCAGCCGGACATCGCTCGCGGGGTAGGTCTTGGTGACCACGATCAGGGTCACTTCGTCACGTGGGCGGCCGGCCTTGGAACAGGCTGCGGAGATACGTTCCTCCACCTGTGCCAGGTTGTCGGCCAGTTGCGTCCTGCGGTCGTCCGTCACTGCTTCACCCTCCCCCAACCTTCGGCCGGGAGGTGCCCCCAAGCCATACATAGCTCGCCTGCCGCCCGGTTGCGCGGTCGCGCCGGTAGGAGAAGTAGTCCGCCGACTCCAGCGTGCAGATGTGGGAATCATCACTCAACTGCACGCCGGCTGCGGCGAGTTGGGCGCGTACACCCGCGGTGACATCCACCGCCGGGGTGCCCCAGGTGGTCGTCGACCGGGTCTCCGGGACCACCGCGGCGACCTCGGAGCGCATCGCCTCGGGCACTTCGTAGCAGCGCCCGCAGACCGCGGGTCCGGTGTATGCGACGATCCGTCCCGGTTCGGCCCCGAGTGCCACCATCGCCTCGACGGCCGCCGGAACGACTCCGGCGACCAGGCCCGGCCGGCCGGCGTGGGCGGCCCCCGTGATCCCGGCGACCGGGTCCGCGAGCAGCACCGGAGTGCAGTCGGCGGTCAGTACGGCGAGCGCGAGGCCCCGGCGGGCGGTCACCACCGCGTCCACACAAGGGACCTCGCCGGTACGCCATGGTCCGTCGACCACCGCCACATCCCGGCCGTGGACCTGGTTCATCCAGACCACCGCGGCCGGGTCGAGGCCGAGTTCCTTGGCGGCGAGTTCGCGGTTGGCGCGGACCGCCTGCGGGTCGTCGCCGACCGCGCCGCCCAGATTGAGCTGGTCATACGGAGCGGCGCTCACCCCGCCCCACCTGTCGGTGAAGGCGAAGTGCGCGCCGCTCTCGTGGTGCTGTTGCCCTATCACGTGGGTGCTTCGGTCACTTCAGGAAGTCGGGGACGTCCAGCTCCTCGGCCGCGGTGTCCGAGTACGGACGGGCCGGGGGAACCTGCGGGGCGCTCGCCGGGGGCGCCGGCACCTCACCCAGCGACGAGGTCTCGGCCGGGGCCGGCTCTTCGTCCCGTACCGGCACCGCGCCCAGGCCGCCGAAGGCCGACGACCGCGGTTCGGCCGGGGCGGCCGGACGGCTCGGGGCCGGCGTCGGCTCCTCGCGCTTCGCCGAGGTCAGCCCGGTCGCCGCCGAGTCGCGTCGGGCCGGCGGCTGCCCCCCGTCAAAACCCGCCGCGATCACGGTCACCCGGACCTCGTCGCCCAGCGCGTCGTCGATGACCGCACCGAAGATGATGTTGGCCTCGGGGTGCGCGGCCTCGCTGACCAGTTGCGCGGCCTCGTTGATCTCGAAGAGACCGAGGTCGGAACCGCCGGAGATGGAGAGCAGCACACCGCGGGCGCCGTCGATGGACGCCTCCAGGAGCGGCGAGGAGATCGCCATCTCCGCGGCGGCCACCGCGCGGTCGTCGCCGCGCGCCGAGCCGATACCCATCAGGGCCGAGCCGGCCTCCGACATCACGGACTTGACGTCGGCGAAGTCCAGGTTGATCAGGCCCGGGGTGGTGATCAGGTCGGTGATGCCCTGGACACCCGACAGCAGCACCTGGTCCGCAGACTTGAACGCGTCGAGCACGCTCACCTGGCGGTCCGAGATGGACAGCAGTCGGTCATTGGGAATCACGATGAGGGTGTCGACCTCTTCGCGCAGCTGCGCGATGCCGTCCTCGGCCTGGTTGGCGCGACGGCGGCCCTCAAAGGTGAACGGCCGGGTGACCACACCGATCGTCAGGGCGCCCAGCGAGCGGGCGATGTTGGCGACGACGGGCGCGCCGCCGGTGCCGGTGCCGCCGCCCTCACCCGCGGTCACGAAGACCATGTCGGCCCCCTTGAGGACCTCCTCGATCTCCTCGCGGTGGTCCTCGGCCGCCTTGCGACCCACATCCGGGTTGGCGCCCGCGCCGAGTCCGCGCGTCATTTCGCGACCGACGTCGAGTTTGACGTCGGCGTCGCTCATCAGCAGCGCCTGCGCATCGGTATTGATCGCGATGAACTCGACGCCCTTGAGCCCGACCTCGATCATCCGGTTGATGGCGTTCACGCCACCGCCGCCGATGCCGACGACCTTGATGACTGCGAGGTAGTTCTGCGGTGCTGCCACGTCGAAGGCCTCTCGCCTCGAGTTACGTGTCGTCGCCTCACATTCCGTGTGGACGCCGACTGATGCCGATTGGGACGGTTCCGTATCGCCGACCCGAACCCTAACGTTCAAGTTTAGGGTTACCTGTGTCTGTGTTCCTTGGTTCCATAGTCCCTTTGGAACGAGACACTAAGTCGACAAGGCGCGCGCGTTCAACGAACACGCCGAACCTCCCGTTTTTCTTTTCACCCTATGTGATCACCCATAGTCGTAGCCATCCAGGGTGCTGGCCTGCGGCTACACACGTCAACTCCCCGACACCGCAGGCGCACTGGGCACCGAGATGTCGAAGTGGCGCGCGTCACCCGCCGCTTTCAGCAGCGCGACGAGGACCTTTGCCTTCTGAACACCCTGTTCCTCGCTTCCCCACAGGACCGTGCGGCCCCCTGTCAGTTCGAGGGTGAGGGAGTCGTAAGACCGTACGCGGACCTTGTGTACGTCCTTGTGTACGGCCTTGGGCAGGCGCGCGATGACGCCGACCGCGGAGCGTCGCAACCGGTCGGTTCCGAACCGGTACAGACTCCGGGAGTCCGATGCGGTCATTTCCAGAAGCGGAACGCCCTTGGGAGCGGTGGCGACAGTGGCGAAACGGACGCCCTCGACGTCCACTTCGACAAACTTTCCGCCCGATCGGATCAGGAGTTCCGGCGTCCTTTCGGTCACTTTGAGACCGATGGTGTGCGGCCAGGAGCGCACGACATCAACGGATTTGATGCGTGGCAGGCGCGCACGGAGCCGGTCGGCCATCGCGTCGGTGTCCACCGAGACCAGCGGCGTATTCACCGGGGCATCGGCCACGGCAATGACTTCCCCCGGTGTCAGGACCTTGGTGCCTTCGGTCTTGACGTGTTCCACGCGCAGCCAGTTCGACCCGTACAGGGCCCAGACGCCGAACGCTCCGAACAGCACCACGAGAACCAGTGTGATCATCAGGCCGCGACGGCCCGGCGTACGAAAGGGAATCCGGAGCCGGGGGAACCACCGCGCGCGGGACGGCGAGGAAGAGGGCGGGCCGGCCGGCGATTTCTTCTGGTTCCCCGCGCCGCGCCGGGCGGTTGTCGGTCCGGCCACGCTCCCCTGCTCTCTCTCGTCCGCTACCGGTTCTGGGCGATCGCCTCGTACACCATGCCGACCAGCAGCTCATCGGCGTCCCGGCGGCCGAACTCGGAGGCCGCGCGGGACATCTCGTACAACCGGTGCGGATCGGCCAGGACCGGAAGCACGGTGCTCTGCACCCACTCCGTGGTCAGCTGGGCGTCATCGACCAGCAGGCCGCCGCCGGCGTTGACCAGCGGCTGGGCGTTGAGCCGCTGTTCGCCGTTGCCGATGGGCAGCGGGACGAACGCGGCGGGGAGCCCGACGGCGGACAGTTCGGCGACGGTCATCGCGCCCGCACGGCAGAGCATCATGTCGGCCGCCGCGTACGCAAGATCCATCCGGTCCACGTACGGTACCGGGACATACGGCGGCATCCCGGGCATGTTGTCCACGTGCGGCAGTTCGTTCTTCGGGCCGACCGCGTGCAGGACCTGGATGCCGGAGCGCTGCAGCGCCGGTACCGCGGCCTGGATGACCTCGTTCAGCCGGCGGGCGCCCTGCGAACCGCCGGACACCAGCAGTGTCGGCAGGTTGGGGTCGAGACCGAAGGCGGCGCGCGCCTCGGGGCGGACCGCCGCACGGTCCAGGGTGGCGATGGTGCGGCGCAGCGGGATCCCGACATAGCGGGCACCGCGCAGCTTGCTGTCCGGGGTGCTGACGGCGACGAACTTGGCGTACCGGGAGCCGATCTTGTTGGCCAGGCCGGGGCGGGCATTGGCCTCATGGACGATGATCGGCACGCCGAGCCGCTTGGCGGCCAGATAGCCGGGCAGCGCCACATAGCCGCCGAAGCCGACGACGCAGTCCGCCTTCGTGCGCTCCAGGATCTGCTCGGCGGCCTTGATCGTGCCGCGCAGCCGCCCGGGGACGGTGATCAGTTCGGGGGTGGGCTTGCGCGGCAGCGGTACGGCCGGGATCAGGCCGAGCTCATAGCCGCGCTCCGGGACGAGCCTGGTCTCCAGGCCCTTCTCCGTGCCGAGTGCCGTGATCCCCACGGTCGGGTCCTGCCTCCGCAGGGCGTCCGCGAGGGCGAGCGCGGGCTCGATGTGGCCGGCGGTCCCCCCACCGGCGAGTACGACATGCACCGAAATTCACCGCTCTCCGGACGGTCGCTTCTTGACGCGCCGTCTCATCGTCTTCCATCTCACCCCAGCCGGCCTTCTACCGAAAACCGGTGTCCGCGCCGACCGGGCCGCCAACGCCGCCCGTGCAGCGGGCTCGTCACGCGCGAAGGCGATCAGCAGCCCGATGGCGAACATCGTCGGCAGCAGGGCGGAGCCTCCGTAGGAGAACAGCGGGAGCGGGACACCGGCGATCGGCAACAGGCCGAGCACCGCACCGATATTGATCATGGCCTGGGCCGTGATCCAGGTGGTCACGCCTCCCGCGGCGTACCGTACGAAGGGATCCTCCGTGCGTCCGGCCACGCGGATACCCGCATAGCCTAGAGCCGCGAAGAGCGCGAGCACCGACAGCGTCCCCGCCAGACCCAGTTCCTCCCCGGTGATGGCGAAAATGAAGTCGGTGTGCGGTTCAGGGAGTTCTCCCCATTTTTCCATACTCGCGCCGAGCCCGGAACCGAAGAATCCGCCCGACGCCAGGGCATAGATCCCGTGGACGGCCTGCCAGCACTGATCACCGGGGCCCGGGTCGGTCGCGCCGATGCAGGCCAGCCGGGACATCCGGTTGGCGCTGGTCGTGATCAGCAGCGCGCCGATCACCGCGGCGCCGCCGAGGACGCCCACGAAAAGCCGGGTGGGGGCGCCGGCCAGCCACAGCAGTCCGAAGACGATCGCCGTGAGAATGATCGCGGTGCCCATGTCGCCGCCGAGCATGATCAGCCCGAGCAGCAGAAAGGCGACCGGGATCAGCGGCACCAGCAGATGCTTCCACTGCACCAGCAGCTTCTTGTCCTGCTTGCGGGCCAGCAGATCGGCGCCCCACAGGACGAGCGCGAGTTTGCCGAACTCGCTCGGTTGCATCTGGAAAGGTCCGCCCAGGCTGATCCAGTTCTGGTTGCCGTTGACCGCGACCCCTATGCCCGGAATCTGCACCAGGCCCATGAGGAACACCGACCCGGCGAGCAGTGGATAGGCCAGCGCGCGGTGCAGCTTGACGGACGTCCGGGAGGCGAGCAGCAGCATTCCGCCGCCGAGGACGGCCGCGAGCAGCTGCTTACGGAAGAAGTACGTCGGGGCGAGACCGGACTGCATGGCCTTGATCTGGGAGGCCGAGTAGACCATCACCAGGCCCAGGACGGTGATCAGCAGGCTGCCGCCGAGGATCAGGTAGTAGGCGGTCAGCGGCCGGTCCCAGGCCCGTTTCGCCCGGGTGTAGAGCCGGCGGGGGGCGCGGGGGCCGCGCGGACGGGGTCTCCCGGAGGGTCGGCCGCCGCGCGACGGGCGCACCGTGGAGGTCCGACGTCCCGGGCGCGGCGGGGCGGACGGGCTCCCACCCGCCCGCCCTGTCTTCGCTGGCCGGACGGTCATCCTCGTCCCCTCCACAGGTGCGCTCGCCGCGGGTGCCCGACGGCTGCGGGGACTGGCTAGTGATCCTCTGCGGTCAGCTCACCGACCGCGTCGGCGAAGGCTTCGCCCCGCTTGTTGTAGTTGACGAACATGTCCATGGAGGCACAGGCCGGGGCCAGCAGGACCGTGTCACCGGGCTCGGCCAGACGGGTCGCCTGGCGGACCGCCTCGGACATCGCCCCAGTGTCGGTCCGGTCGAGGTCGACGACCGGGACATCGGGGGCGTGTCGCGCCAGCGCTTCGCGAATCAGCGCCCGGTCGGCGCCGATCAGCACCACACCGCGCAGCCGCGCCACCGACCTGCGCACGAGCTCGTCGAAGGTCGCGCCCTTGGCCAGGCCGCCGGCGATCCACACGATGTGCTCGTACGCCGCCAAGGACGCCTCGGCGGCGTGGGTGTTGGTGGCCTTGGAGTCGTCGATGTAGCTGACGCCGTCGACGTCCGCGATGTGCTGGATGCGGTGCGCGTCCGGTTGGAAGGCACGCAGTCCGTCGCGTACGGCAGCGGCGGGCACGCCGAAGGCACGGGCCAGTGCCGCGGCCGCGAGGGCGTTGGCGATGTTGTGCGGCGCCGCTTTCCCTGACTGGGGTGCGACGTCCGAGACCTCAGCGAGCTCCTGGGCCTGCTGCTGCCGGTTCTCGACGAAGGCGCGGTCGACGAGGATGCCCTCGACGACGCCGAGTTGGGAGGGCCCCGGAGTGCCGAGGGTGAAGCCGACGGCGCGGCAGCCCTCCTCGACGTCGGCCGCCCGGACCAGGTCCTCCGTCACCGGATCGGCGACGTTGTAGACGCAGGCGACGGTGTTGCCCTCGTAGATGCGGCCCTTGTCGGCGGCGTACGCCTCCATGGAGCCGTGCCAGTCCAGGTGGTCGGGCGCCAGGTTGAGGACGACCGCGGAGTGCGCCCGTACCGAGGGCGCCCAGTGCAGCTGGTAGCTGGAGAGCTCCACCGCGAGAACGTCATAGGGCCCGTACGACTCGCCGCCCTCCCGGCCCTCGCCGAGCACCACGTCGACGAGCGGGACGCCGATGTTGCCGACGGCGGCGGTCCGCAGACCGGCCGCCTTCAGGATCGAGGCCAGCATCTGGACGGTGGTGGTCTTGCCGTTGGTGCCGGTGACCGCCAGCCAGGGGGCGGAGTCGGGACCGCGCAGCCGCCAGGCCAGCTCGACGTCGCCCCACACCTCGATGCCGGCCTTCTCGGCCGCGAGGAAGAGCGGGCTGGTCGGCTTCCACCCCGGGGTGGTGACCACCAGTTCGGTGCCCTCGGGGAGCGTGTCACCGTCGCCGAGGCGGACGGTGACGCCCAGCGCCTCCAGTTCGGCGGCCTGCGCGCGCTCGCGCTCACCGTCGCTGCTGTTGACGACGGTGACGTGGGCGCCGAGGCCGGCCAGGGCGCGGGCGGCGGGAACGCCGCTCACGCCCAGACCGGCGACGGTGATGTGCCGGCCGGCGAGGTCCTGGGGGTCCCGCGGGTGCTGCGCGGTCACTTGGCCGCCTGCCAGCCGCCGTAGAAGATGCCGAGTCCGACGATCACGCACATGCCCTGGATGATCCAGAATCTGACCACCACAAGGACTTCCGACCACCCCTTGAGTTCGAAGTGGTGCTGGAGTGGCGCCATCCGGAAGACCCGCTTGCCGGTGAGCTTGAAGGAGCCGACCTGGATGACGACGGACATGGTGATCAGGACGAAGAGGCCACCGAGGAGCGCCAGCAGCAGCTCCGTACGGGAGCAGATCGCCAAACCGGCGAGCGCGCCGCCCAGGGCCAGCGAGCCGGTGTCGCCCATGAAGATCTTGGCGGGCGAGGTGTTCCACCACAGGAAGCCGAAGCAGGCACCCATCAGCGCCGAGGCGACGACCGCGAGGTCGAGCGGATCGCGGACCTCGTAACAGCCGGGTCCGGCGGTGGGCACGTTGGCGCAGGACTCCTGGTGCTGCCAGATGCCGATGAAGGTGTACGCGCCGAAGACCATCACCGAGGCGCCGGTCGCCAGACCGTCGAGGCCGTCGGTGAGGTTCACACCGTTGGACATCGCCAGGATCATGAACAGCGCCCAGATCACGAAGATCACCGGGCCGACCTGCCAGCCGAAGTCCTGGGTGAAGGACAGCCGGTCGGACGCCGGGGTCTGCCCGCGCAGATCCGCGAACTGCAGCGACAGCACCGCGAAGGCGATGCCGACGATCAGCTGGCCGGCCATCTTCGCCTTGGCCCGCAGGCCCAGCGAACGCTGCTTGACGATCTTGATGTAGTCGTCCAGGAAGCCGACCAGGCCCATGCCCGCCATCAGGAACAGCACCAGCACACCGGAGAAGGTGGGGTCGCTGCTCGTGATCACCTTGGTCAGCGCATACGCGATGATCGTGGCCAGGATGAAGGCGATACCACCCATGGTGGGGGTACCGCGCTTGCTGTGGTGGTCGCGCGGGCCGTCGTCACGGATGAACTGCCCGTAACCCTTTTTGGCCAGCAGCTTGATCAGCACCGGGGTGCCGATCAAGGTCAGGAAGAGCCCGATCATTCCGGAGAAGAGGATCTGCTTCATCGAGTTCATCGGGACGCGGCTCCGCCCTCAGCGACCGAAACGCCCTCGCCGTCCAGCAATGCTGCGGCGACCCGCTCCAGTCCCACCGACCTGGACGCCTTCACCAGCACGACGTCTCCCGGTCGCAGCTCGCTGCGCAACAGGTCGACCGCCGCCCGCGCGTCGGACACGTGCACCGACTCCTCACCCCACGAACCCTCGTTCTTGGCGCCCATGTCGAGCCAGGCCGCTTCCCTGCCGCCGACTGCCACGAGCTTGCTGACGTTGAGCCGGACGACCAGCCGTCCGACCGCGTCGTGTTCGGCGAGCGAGTCCTCGCCGAGCTCGGCCATCTCACCGAGCACCGCCCACGTACGACCGCCCTTCGCCTTGGCGGCTGCGCCCATCGCGACCAGCGCTCGTAGCGCCGCTCGCATGGACTCGGGGTTCGCGTTGTAGGCGTCGTTGACGACCGTCACGCCATCCGCGCGCTCGGTGACCTCCATCCGCCAGCGGGAGAGCGTGCCGGCTTCGGAGAGCGCGGTGGCGATCTCGTCTACGGGCATGCCCAACTCATGGGCGACGGCGGCCGCGGCGAGCGCGTTCGACACGTGGTGCTCACCGTACAGCCGCATGGTCACATCGCTGCACCCGGAGGGTGTGTGAAGCGTGAAAGCGGGGCGGCCCTGATCGGTGAGCCGGACATTCTCGGCACGTACATCGGCGTCCGGGGCCTCGCCGAAGAGCACCGTACGGGCCTTCGTGCGGGACGCCATGGCACGTACGTACGGATCGTCCGCGTTGAGCACCGCGCGGCCGCCGTTCTCCGCCGAGGGCAGCGCCTCGACGAGTTCGCCCTTTGCCTCAGCGATCCGCTCGCGGCCGCCGAACTCGCCGATGTGCGCGGTGCCGACGTTCAGCACCACACCGATCGACGGCGGGGTCAGCCCGGCGAGATAGCGGATGTGGCCGACGCCGCGGGCGCCCATCTCCAGGACGAGATTCCGGGTGCCGGCCTCGGCGCGCAGCGCGGTCAGCGGCAGCCCGATCTCGTTGTTGAGGTTCCCTTCGGGCCAGACGGTCGGGCCGTGCCGCTGCAAAAGCTGGGCGATCAGGTCCTTGGTGCTGGTCTTGCCGGCCGAGCCGGTGAGGCCGACGACGGTGGCGCCGAGGCGCTCGACGACGGCGCGGGCGAGCGCGCCGAGCGCGGCGACAACGTCGTCAACCACGATGGCAGGGACGCCTACGGGGCGGGCGGCCAGTACGGCCACCGCGCCCGCCTCTACGGCGCCCGCGGCGAAGTCATGGCCGTCGACACGTTCACCGGCGAAGGCCACGAACAGGCCGCCGGGGCGGACCTGGCGGGAGTCCGTCACGACCGGCCCGGTGACCTGGAGGCCGTCATCCGGTATGTCGTGCTGCTGCCCGCCGACGATGCTGGTGATCTCGGCGAGGGACAGGGAGATCACAGGTCACCCCCGGTGTGAAGCAGGCAGTGACGGGGGAAGGGTTGTACGCGCATGGCGATGTGTCATCCCTGGTGGTTCGGCTGCGGCGATTGCTGCGACTGCTGTGACTTCAACGAGTCCTCGATGGCATCGCGCAGCACCTGGCGGTCGTCGAAGGGGCGGACCACTCCGGCGATGTCCTGGCCCTGCTCGTGGCCCTTGCCCGCGACGATCACGGTGTCGCCGGGCTCGGCGCGGGCGACGACGGCGGCGATGGCGGCGGCCCGCTCTTCTTCGACCAGCACCGTGCCGCGTTCGTGGATGGGGACCTCGGCGGCCCCCGCGAGCATGGTGGCGAGGATCGCGAGCGGGTCCTCGGTACGGGGGTTGTCGGAGGTCAGGACGGCGGTGTCGGCGAGGCGGGCCACCGCGGCGCCCATCGGGACGCGCTTGTGCGGGTCACGGTCGCCGCCGCAGCCCAGGACGGCGTGCAGCTTGCCGCCGGTGACCTTGCGCAACGCGCGCAGAACCGATTCGACGGCGTCGGTCTTGTGCGCGTAGTCGACGACGGCCAGGTAGGGCTGGCCCGCGTCCACGCGCTCCAGGCGGCCGGGGACACCGGGGACCGCGGCGACGCCGTCGGCGGCGGTCTGCGGGTCGATGCCGGCGGCGACGAGGGACGTGATGGCGGCGAGCGCGTTGGCGACGTTGAACGGGCCGGCGATCGGGGAGGCCGCGCGCAGCGTCTGGCCGTCCGGGCCGTGCACGGTGAAGGTCGAGCCGAGCGCACCCACCTCGACGTCCGAGGCGCGCCAGTCCGCATCCGGGTGGCCCTCCGCGGAGAAGGTGGTCACCGGGACCTCGGACTCGCCCTCGGCGAGCCGCTTGCCGTATTCGTCGTCGAGGTTGACGACGCCGGCGCGGCTGCGGGCCTTGGTGAACAGCCGGGCCTTGGCCTGGAAGTAGTCCTCCATGCCGGAGTGGAACTCCATGTGCTCCGGGCTGAGGTTGTTGAAGATCGCGACGTCGAAGACACAGCCGTCGACGCGGCCGAGGACCAGCGCGTGGCTGGAGACCTCCATGGCGACCGCCCGGACACCGCGCTCGCGCATGACGGCGAACAGCGCCTGCAGGTCGGTGGCCTCGGGGGTGGTGCGCTCGGACTTGATGCGCTCGTCGCCGATCCGGGTCTCGACGGTGCCGATCAGGCCGGTCAGCGAGCCGTCCGTCTTCGCCGCCGCGGCCCGCAGACCGCCCTCGATGAGGTACGCGGTGGTGGTCTTGCCGGAGGTGCCCGTGATGCCGATCTGGAGGAGGTCCTCGCCCGGCGCCCCGTAGATCGAGACGGCCAGCGCGCCCATACGGGAGCGCGGGTTCTCGACGACGAGGACCGGCAGGCCGGTCTCGGCGGCGCGTTCCTCGCCCGACGGGTCGGTCAGGATCGCCGCGGCGCCGAGGTCGGCGGCCTGCGCGACGAAGTCGGCGCCGTGCAGACGGGCGCCGGGCAGGGCCGCGTAGACATCGCCGGGGCGGACCGCGCGGGAGTCGTGCGTGATGCCGGTGACCGCAACGGGGGACTCGCCGGGGGCAGGAGCCTGGATGCCCAGCTGCTCGGCCAGATCCGCCAGGGGTGTGGGGCGGACCTGCTCGGGGCGGGGCGCTCCCGGATATTTGCCGGGTTCGCCCTTCTCACCGGTCTGGGCTTTGGGGGACTGATCAGAGCGTGACACGGCGGTGAGCGTACCGGGCACAACGGGCTCGGGGCGAAGTGAGGGCCGCGCCGAGGAGCAGTTACCGGATGCGGAAGTGCCGTCGGGGGTGATGGTCGTCACGGCGGTATTGCCTCGATTTCATTGGCCTGGCTTGAACGTGACCGGCAGCCGCGGGGGCTGGGCGCCGGTCGGCGGGACCTGGAGGGTTTTCAGCGCGAACGCCATGACCTGCTGGTAGATCGGACCGCACACCTGGCCGCCGAAGTAGCTGCCCTTGGTGGGGTTCTGGACGGCGCAGTAGACGGTGATACGGGGCTTGTCGGCGGGCGCGAAGCCGGCGAAGGAGGCGGTGTAGCCGTGGTAGCGGCCGGTCCTGGGGTCCACCCGGTTGGAGGTGCCGGTCTTGCCGCCCACCCGGTACCCGGCGATCTTCGCCTTCGAGCCGGTGCCTTCCTCGTCGTCCACCACGGACTCCAGCATGGCGGCGAGCGTGCCGGCGGTCTTCTTGCTGACCACCCGGTTCTTCGCGGGCTTGGGCGCCGGGACGTACCGGCCGTCGGGCCCGGTGGTGCCGCGGACGAGCGAGGGGGCGATGCGCTCGCCGCCGTTGGCGATCGTGGAGTAGACGGAGGCGGCCTGGACGGCGTTGAGGGACAGTCCCTGGCCGAACGGGATCGTGTACTGCTGCGAGGTGTTCCAGTCCTGCGGCTTGGCCAGGATGCCGGCCGTCTCACCCGGGAAGCCGAGCCCGGTCGGCTTCCCGATCCCGAATTCCCGCAGGTAGGAGTAGAGCACCTGGTTGGACTGGCGCTGGGTCCTGCCGAGCTGGCCGGCCGCCAGGATGGTGCCGATGTTGCTGGACTTGGCGAGCACGCCGTTGAGCGTGAGATGCCAGGTGGGGTGGTCGATGTCGTCGGCGAACAGCCGGTCGCCGCGGTGCAGCCGGTTGGGCACGGTGACCCGGGTGGCGGGGGTGGCGACGCCCTCCTCCAGGACGGCGGCCATCGACATCAGCTTGCTGGTGGAGCCCGGCTCGTACGCGTCGGAGAGCGCGGCGTTGCCCAGCGCCGCCGGGTCGGCCTTCGACACGTCGTTGGGGTCGAAGCCCGGCGAGTTGGCCAGCGCGAGGATCTCACCGGTCCGGGTGTCCTGGACGACGACGTAGCCGCGGTCCGCCCGGGAGGCCGCGACCTGTTTGGTGATGGCCTGCTGCGCCGCCCACTGGATGTCGCGGTCGAGGGTGAGCTCGACGTCGGTGCCCGGGACCGCGGGGTGCTCCTGGGTATCGGCGGTGGGGACCCGGCGGCCGCCGGACTGGGCGTAGACGAACTTGCCGTCCTTGCCCGCGAGCTGCTGGTCGAGCCGGGCCTCCAGGCCGCCGCGGCCCTTGCCCTCGCTGTTGACGAAGCCGAGGACGCCGGCGGCCAGGTTCTTGTTGGGGTAGACGCGCTTGCTGTGCTTGTCGGCGAAGATTCCGACGAGGACGTTCGGGCGGGGCGCCCGCTTGGGGGCGGCGGCCGCCTTGGCGTCCAGGGTCTTACGGAGGTCCTTGATCTTCTTCCAGACCTGCGGGGTCTGCTGCCGGGAGAGCAGGACGTAGCGCGCCTTGGGCTTGGCGAGCTTCGCCGCGAGGGTGCCCTTGTCCTCGTGGAGGATCGGCGCGAGCAGCGCCGCGGCCCGCTGCGGAGCGTCGTCGATCTTGGTCTTGTCGGGCGCCAGCAGGCTCGGGTCGGCGGTGATGTCGTACGCGTCCACGGTGGTGGCCAGGTCGACGCCGTCCCGGTCGGTGATCGCGCCGCGCTCGGCGGCCAGCTTGACCGGGACATAGCGGTTCTCGTTGGCCTTGGCGGCGAACGCCCCGGCGTCCACGGCCTGCACCTGGAAGAGCCGTACGACGAAGACCAGCATCACCACGGTCAGCCCGAGGGAGACCAGCCGCAGCCGGGGCCGCGGGCGGCCGAGGCGGAGCGGGGCGGCGCCGGAGCGGGGGCGTACGGGACGGGCGGCGGGGCGGCGGGCGGCGGAGGGCCTGGCGGCCTGTCCGGAGGCCGGCCTGGACGCCTGTGGGGACGCCTTTCTGGGGGCCGCCGAGGGTCTGGGGGCGGCGGGCTCGGCGGCGGTCCGCTCGGCGGCGGTCCGCTTGGCGGCCGGGCGCTGCGGGGTGCCGCCCCGGCCGGCCTGGCCACCGCGGTTTCCGGCCTGGCCACGCCCGGTGGGGCGCGGGACGCGGCGGCGGGGGTCCCTGGGCTCGGTCATACCGTGCTCTCCAGGGCGGGGGCGGCGGGTGCGGTGCACGGGTCGGCGGCCTGGCGCGTCACGGGGTCACCTGCCGGAGGTCGTCGGGAAGAGGGCGGCCGCGATGCCGGACGCCGGACCGATGGGGGCGGGTGGTGCGGAAGAGGCGGAGAGTGCCGGGGAGGCGGTCGTGCCCGAGGCCTCCGGCAGCACCGGGGCGACCGGCGACACCGGTGCCCTCAGCGGACCCGGGAGCGGCGGCGCGGCGGGGGCCTTCAGCACCGACGCGTCGGAGCCGACCTCGTTCGGCTTGCCCCGGACCGTGCCGTCCGGCAGCAGGAACGCCGGGTTGCCGCCCGGCACCATCCCCAGCTCCCGGGCGCGCTTTTCGAGGGCGCCCGGGGCGGAGTACGCGTCCACGTCCTGCTGCAGCGCCTGCTGCTCGTCCGTCAGGTCGTCGGTCTTCTTCTCCAGGTTGCTGAGCTCGAACGACCCTTGGTTGAGGGCGGAGTTGAGCAGCAGGAGCGCGATCAGCCCGGAGCCCAGCAGTACGACGACCAGAAGCACAAAAGGCGTGCGCGCGGCAGTGCCGGCGCCGGAGGGGAAGAGCGCGGAGAGGCGTCCCGGCCTTCCGCGCGGCCGCCCCTGGCCGGTCACACTGCGCCCTTGGCGTTCTCGACGTTCTCGCGGATGCGCTCCGCTCCGCGCAGCCGGGCCGGGGCCGCCCGCCGGTTCTCGGCGACCTCCTCCTCCGTGGGGAGTTCCGCGCCCCGGGTCAGCAGCTTCAGACGGGGCTGGTAGCGCTCGGGGACAACCGGCAGCCCGGCCGGTGCGGTGGTGGCCGCGCCGGCCGCGAAGACCTGCTTGACCAGGCGGTCCTCCAGGGAGTGGTAGGAGAGCACGGCGATCCGGCCACCGACCGCCAGCGCCTTCACCGCGGCCGGAATGGCCCGCTCCACACTCGCCAGCTCACCGTTGACCTCGATGCGCAGCGCCTGGAACGTGCGCTTCGCGGGGTTGCCGCCGGTGCGCTTGGCGGCCTGGGGCAGCGCGTCGCGGATCAGCTCGACCAGCCGCGCGCTGTTGGTGAACGGCTCCTTGGCGCGCTCGCGGACGATCGCCGAGACGATCCGCTTGGCCTGCTTCTCCTCACCGTAGGCACGCAGGATCCGGACCAGTTCCCCGGGCGCGTAGGTGTTGAGGACGTCGGCGGCGCTAATGCCCGTCGACTGGTCCATCCGCATGTCCAGCGGGGCGTCCTGCGCGTACGCGAAGCCGCGGTCGGCCTCGTCGAGCTGCATGGAGGAGACACCGAGGTCGAACAGGACGCCCTGGACGCGCGGCAGCCCGAGCCGGTCGAGGACCTCGGGGAGCTCGTCGTAGACGGCGTGCACCAGGGTGGCGCGCTCTCCGTACGGGGCCAGCCGCTCCCCCGCGAGCCTCAGGGCGGCCGGGTCGCGGTCGAGTGCCACGAGACGGGCCGACGGGAAGGTGGAGAGCAGCGCCTCGCTGTGCCCTCCGAGGCCGAGCGTGCAGTCGACGACAACCGCTCCGGGCTCGGCGAGCGCAGGGGCGAGCATGTCCAGACAACGCTGGAGCATCACGGGTACGTGGCGGGTATTGCTACTCATGCGCCTTCCGATGGGTGGCGGCAGGTGGGTCCCCCCGGCCGTTGGCTGGGGTAGTGCCGCACGTACCGCTTGGTCCCCGCCCGCTCTGAAGGGGAAGTGGTTCTCCGGCGACGGGGAAGTGACGTCGGAGGACCGGTGGAGCGGGAGGAGGCCGAGCCGTACGTACGAAGTGCGTACGTCAGGGACTCGGGATCCAAGGAGAGCGTCGCGCCTCCCACTTCGCGCCACTTTAGTCCACCGGGTGCCCCGGTCAATCAACCGGTTCCGCGCGTCCCGCGACGGCTTTCGCACATCCTTCGCACAGCCCTCTCACCCGGCCTCTCACCCGGACGGCGGAGACGCGGAGACTCATGTGGGTTACCTCACAAGGAGTTACGTTGACCCCTATGCCCGTCCTCACATGCGGCCAAATGTCGCCCTGACGATTACCGTGAGGACATGCCCATATCTGCGTCGCAGCCGATGTCCACGTCCGCCGACAGCGCCGCCGTCCCTACCGGTGGCACGATCACCGACCGCCTCGTCGAGGCCAACCGGCGCTATGCCGCCGCATTCCGCGACCCCGGAATGGATGCCCACCCCGTCCTCAAGGTCGCCGTCGTGGCTTGTATGGACGCCCGGCTCGACCTGCACGACGCGCTGGGCCTGGAGCTCGGCGACTGCCACACCATCCGCAACGCCGGCGGTGTGGTCACCGACGACATCATCCGCTCACTGACGATCAGCCAGCGCGCGCTGGGCACCCGCTCGGTCGTGCTCATCCACCACACCGGCTGCGGGCTACTGAACCTGACCGAGGACTTCCGGCACGAGCTGGCGGCCGAGGTCGGCCAGCGTCCCACCTGGGCCGTCGAAGCGTTCAAGGACCTCGACGAGGACGTACGGCAGTCCATGCAGCGGGTGCGCACCTCGCCCTTCCTGCCGCACACGGACGACGTCCGCGGCTTTGTCTTCGACGTGACAACCGGTCTGCTGCGGGAGATCGACCCGCGGAGCTGACACATCCGGCGGGGCGGCCGCCCGGAGCGAAGCGCAGGTGGCGGGATCGCCGGGGACGGTCCGGACATATCGCCCCGAGTTATCCACAGGCCATGACGCGAGGCCTCGCGGACGGCAAGAATGCGTACGTGACGTTGCCCCGGCGGCTGCCGGGCGCAGCGTCCGTATGCGGGGTGGGCCGGGTCCGTACAGGGGGGCGCCGGCCCGATATGGGGAATTCCCAGCTCCTTACAGAGCGCGGGGAGGGGCCGAGGAGGGCCGAGTGACGACGTATGACGAACGAGCGAGCCTCAGCGATCTGACCACCACGGGCGAGCGTGTTCACCGGTCTGTGGAGGGTGTGATCGAGGGCAAGCCGGAGGTCGTACGGCTCTCGCTGACCGTGCTGCTGGCCGAGGGGCATCTGCTCATCGAGGATGTGCCGGGCGTGGGCAAGACCATGCTCGCCAAGGCGCTGGCCCGCTCCATCGACTGCTCGGTGCAGCGCATCCAGTTCACGCCGGATCTGCTGCCCTCCGACATCACCGGTGTCAGCGTGTACGACCAGCAGCGGAAGGAATTCGAGTTCAAGCCCGGCGCGATCTTCGCCCAGATCGTGATCGGCGACGAGATCAACCGCGCTTCGCCCAAGACCCAGTCGGCGCTCCTGGAATCCATGGAGGAGCGCCAGGTCACGATGGACGGGCAGACCTACGAGCTGCCCAGCCCGTTCATGGTCATCGCGACGCAGAACCCGGTGGAGATGGAGGGCACCTACCCCCTCCCGGAGGCGCAGCGGGACCGCTTCATGGCGCGGGTGTCGATCGGCTATCCGAGCCCGGCCGCCGAGCTGCAGATGCTGGACGTACACGGCGGCGCCTCTCCGCTGGACGACCTCCAGCCGGTCGCGCACGCCCACGAGATCGTGAAGCTGATAGAGGCGGTGCGTACCGTCCATGTCTCCGAAGCGGTGCGCAGATACGCGGTGGATCTGGTGTCGGCCACCCGAAGCCACCCCGATCTGCGGCTGGGCGCCTCGCCGCGGGCCACGCTGCATCTGCTGCGGGCCGCGAAGTCCGCGGCGGCGCTCGCCGGGCGGGAGTACGCGCTGCCGGACGATGTGCAGTCGCTGGCGGTGGCGGTGCTCGCGCACCGGCTGCTGCCCACCGCCCAGGCCCAGTTGAACCGCCGCACCGCCGAACAGGTCGTACTGGAGATCCTGCGGCGCACCCCGGTGCCGGACCCGTCCGCGCAGCAATGGCGGCAGATCCGCGACCAGCCGCCCGGGGCACGGGGGTTGTGATGTCCGACGGGGGGAGCGGGGGCGACGAGGGGACTCCGGAGCGGGGCGGACTGCGGGCGGCCCTCGGGGGGCTGACGACGCGCGGCCGGTCGTTCCTGGCGGCCGGGGTGGCCGCCGCGGTGTGCTCGTACCTCCTGGGGCAAGCGGATCTGCTGCGGGTCGGGCTGCTGCTGGCGGCGCTGCCACTGGTGTGTGTCGTCGTCCTGCACCGCACCCGCTACCGCCTCGCGGGCAGCCGTACCCTCTCCCCCGCCCGGGTGCCCGCGGCCGCCGAATCCCGGGTCCGGCTGCTGATCGAGAACGTCTCCCGGCTGCCAACCGGCGTGCTGATGCTCCAGGACCGGGTGCCGTACGTCCTCGGGCCGCGGCCGCGCTTCGTCCTGGACCGGGTGGAGGCCGGCGGCCGCCGCGAGGTGGCCTACCGCGTCCGCTCCGACCTGCGCGGACGCTATCCGCTGGGGCCGCTGCAGCTGCGGCTGTCGGACCCGTTCGGGATGTGCGAGCTGACCCGTTCCTTCAGCGCGTTCGACACCCTGACGGTGGTGCCCCGGGCCGAGCCGCTGCCGCCGGTCCGGCTGGCGGGCGAGGTGTCGGGGTACGGCGACGGGCGGCAGCGTTCGCTGGCGCTGGCCGGCGAGGACGATGTCATCCCGCGCGGCTACCGCCATGGCGACGATCTGCGCCGGGTCCACTGGCGGTCCACCGCGCGCCACGGCGAGTTGATGGTCCGCAGGGAGGAGCAGCCGCAGAAGGCGCGCTGCTCGGTGCTGCTCGACACCCGCTACACGGCCCACCGGGGAGCCGGGCCGGACTCGGCCTTCGAGTGGGCGGTCTCGGGCGCCGCGTCGGTCGCGCTGCATCTGCTGGAGCGGGGGTTCTCGGTGCGGCTGCTGACCGACACCGGCACCTCGGTGCCGGGCCCGGACGGCGCCGGCGGCACCGCGTCCGCGGACGCGGCGGGCCTGCTGCTGGACACCCTCGCCGTCGTGGAGCACTCCGACGAGGAGGGGCTCTCGGCGGCGTACGACGCGCTGCGCGGCGGCAACGAAGGCCTGCTGATCGCGTTCTTCGGCGATCTGGACGAGGAGCAGGCGGCGGTCGCCGGGCGGATGCGGCAGCGCACCGGCGCGGCCGTCGCCTTCGTCCTGGACGGCGACGGCTGGACGCGGGGTCCGGGCGGGATCAGGTTCTCCGGCGACCAGGTGCCGCTGGCCGAACGGCTGCGGATGCTGCGCGAGGCGGGCTGGACGGCACTGCCGGTGGCCCCCGGCGCCTCGCTCGCCGACCTCTGGCGGACGGCGGACCGGGCCGGGATGCGCCTGGAGCGGACGGCGGAAACCGGGGCGGCGCCGACGGGGGGCGGTGCATGAGCGGGGGGCCGACGCACCGGGACGTGACGTATAAGAGCGTGGCGTACACGGGCGTGGCGTACACGGGCGTGACCTGCGGGAACGTGACCGGTCGGCGGGTGGCGGACGGGCACGTCCCGCCGGTGCCCCGCGCACCGGGCTCCCGCGGTTGGATCAACGACCGGCGCGGCCTCCGTGCGGGCGGTCCCGAGCGCAGCGAGCGAATCGTCAGAGGGTGCGCGCCTCGCGAATGTGAGGCCGAGCGAAGCGAGGTTTCGGCATGAGTGGGCGGGCGCGGCTGGCTCTGTGCGCGGCAGCGGCGACCCTGTGCGCGGCCTGCGCACTGCTGCCGCTGGTGGATCCGGTGACGTGGATGCTCCAGGCGGTGATCCTGCTGGGGATCGTGACCGGGGTGGGGGCACTGACCCGCCGGGTCCCGCTGGCCAGACCGCTGACCATCGGCGCACAGGCGCTGACCGGCGTGCTGCTGATGACCGTGTTCTTCACCCGCGACCAGGCGATCGGCGGGCTGCTGCCGGGCCCGGACGCCATCGCGGCCTTCGGCCGGCTGATGCAGGACGGCGTCCAGGACGTCGGACGGTACGCCATACCTGCCCCCGTCACCCCCGGCATACGGCTGCTGCTGGTCGGCGGAGTGCTGGTGATCGGCCTGGTCGTGGACGCGCTGGCGGTCACGTACCGCAGCGCCGCCCCCGCCGGGCTGCCGCTGCTCGCGCTGTATTCGGTGGCCGCAGGATTGTCCCAGGGCGGCGCGGGCTGGCTGTGGTTCCTGATCGCGGCGGCCGGCTATCTGCTGCTCCTGCTCGCCGAGGGCCGCGACCGGCTGTCCCAGTGGGGCCGGGTGTTCGGCGCCGCGGGCTCCGGGACGGCCCGGCCGGGCGGCGGCCAGAGCTTCGCCGCCGGGGCCGGCGGACCGGCGCCGGCCCCGGTCCGTACGGGCCGCAGGATCGGCGCCGTGGTGCTCGGTATCGCGCTCGTGGTGCCCGCCGCGCTGCCGTCGCTGGGCGGCGGACTGCTCGGCCCGTCCAGCGGCGGACCGGGCCCCGGGGGCGGTGGCGGCACGATCTCCGCCGTGAACCCGCTGGTGTCGCTGCAGAACAGCCTGAACCAGCCGGCGGACAAGGAAGTCCTCAACTACCGCACGACCGCGGCCGACACGCGCGACATGTATCTGCGGATCGTCGCCCTCGACCAGTTCGACGGCACGGCCTGGAAGCCGTCCGAGCGCACCGTCACCGACGTCCCCGACCGGCTGCCCCAACCGCGCGGCCTGAGCTCCGCGGTGGACCTCGAAAGGATCAACACCTCCATATCGACCGCCGAGTGGTACGCCCAGAACTGGCTGCCGCTCCCCTACCCGGCATCCCAGGTGGACATCGCCGGGCGCTGGCGCTTCGAACCCCAGGGCCGCACCCTCGTCGGCGACCGCGGGCAGAACACCCGCGGGGTGCAGTACCAGGTCGAGAGCCTCCAGGTGCGGCCCACGCCCCGCCAGCTGGCCAACGCCCCGGCACCGCCCCCGGAGCTGCTGCGCGAGTACACCAAGGTGCCTGACTCGCTGCCGCCCATCGTGCGGACGACCGCGCGGAAGGTCACCCACGGCACACGGAACGCCTACGAGAAGGCCGTCAAGCTGCAGGAATGGTTCGCGCTCTACGGCGGCTTCACCTACAACACCGAGGTCAGGGCGGGCAGCGGCTCCGAGGCGATAGCCCGTTTCCTGGAGCAGAAGGAGGGCTTCTGCGTCCACTTCTCCTTCTCGATGGCGGCGATGGCCCGGACGCTGGGCATCCCGGCCCGGGTCGCGGTCGGCTTCACCCCCGGCGCCAAACAGCCGAACGGCACCACATCGGTCGGCCTCAAGGACGCACACGCCTGGCCCGAGCTGTACTTCGAGGGCACCGGCTGGACCCGCTTCGAACCGACCCCGAGCCGCGGCAGCGTCCCCGACTACAGCTACCCGGACACCGCGGACACGGGCGACCCCGGCCGCCCCGCGCCGGAGCCGAGCCAGCCCGCGGCCCCCTCGGCCGAACCCTTCGCCGACCCGACCTGCGGCCCCGGTGAGGGGCCCGGAACAGGGTCGGCGTGCGTACCGGTGCCCGCCGAGTCGGGTGCCCGCCCGTCGGACGGCGGCCCGTCCCCCTGGGCTGTCGTCGGCATCGCGCTCGCCGCGCTGCTCGTCCTGCTGCTGCCCGCGCTCCCGATGCTGTGGCGTATCCGTACGCGGTCCCGGAGGCTGGCGGCCGGCGGACCCGGCGGGGACCAAGCGGCAGGCACCCTCTCCGCCTGGCGGGAGATGCTGGACACCGGCTGGGACTACGGCATCCTCCCGGATGACTCGCTGACCCCACGCAAGGCGGCCACGCGGATCGTACGCATCGGGGAACTGCCGCCGGAGGACGCCGACGCCGCCCACCGGGTGGCGGCAGCGGTCGAGCAGGCCCTGTACGCCCCGCAGCCGCGCCCGGTCTCCGGCCTCGCCACGGACGTGGCGCGGGTACGGGCCGGACTGCACGCCACGGCGACGCACGGCCTGCGGCTGCGCGCCCTGCTCGCCCCGCGCTCCGCGGTCCGCCTCCTGTGGGCCGTCTCCGCCCGCTGGAGGGGCCTCGTCGTCCGCTGCACCGCCAGCCGCCCGGTCACCGCGGCACGGCGCGCGGCGGCCGCCCTCCGTCCGGGACGGCAGCGGGCTTAGCGGCCGCCACAGAAACCGCCGGACGAGAAAACGCAGCGGCCGCCCGGTCAGGGTCCGGGCGGCCGCGGAGAGCAAAGGAATGCCGGCGCTTGGGTTCAGGGGCGCGGGCCGCGTAGGGCGGTCCGTAGCCGGTTGCGTAGGCCGGCCCGCAGTCGGCCGCGTAGGCGGAGTCCATTCGGCCCGTCGTACGGCATCGGCATCAGCCCGTTGCCGGGGCAGTGGCCCATTGCCAGGGCAGTGGCCCATCGACCGGCATTGGCTCGTCGCGGGCATTGGCCGTCGCACGAAGAACTCGTTCGCGGACTCCCCGCTGCGAGTTCTCCCGCGAATTCCCGGGTGAGAATCCGGGCGGAGACCTGCGAAAACCCGGCGCGAAGGATTCACGAACGCATCACTGTCGCTTGCCGGTGGTAATGAGGTCCCGACAGCGATTCGGGCCTGTCCGGCCGCTGTGCGGACATTCGCGGATCAGGCCCGAGAGCGCTTTTCCCTGACGCTCGGTGGTGTCAGTGGCCTTGTTCGTCGCGGCGCCGCTGCCAGCGGTCCTCGATGCGGTTCATCATCGAGCGCCGCTGCCTGGCCTGACGGCGTGCGGGGGCACCCGCGGTGCCTCCGGAGCCCGCGCCGGCCTGTTGCTCACCGGCTTTGGGAGCCTTACGCCATCCGGTGACTGCCAGTACCGCGCAGCCGAGCATGACGAGGAAGCCCACCACGCTGATCCAGATCTGCTGCCAGACCATTCCGGCCATGAGCAGCGCGATACCCACCAGGAAGCCCGCGACCGCTTGGTAGACCCGTCGCCGGGTGTACGTACGCAGCCCGCTTCCCTCAAGCGCTGTCGCGAACTTGGGATCTTCGGCGTACAGCGCTCGCTCCATTTGCTCGAGCATGCGCTGCTCGTGCTCCGAGAGCGGCACGGAGACCTCCTACTCGTCGGTCGCGGGGGGCGACCGGGTGCGACCCCTTCAGGATAGGCAGGGAATCGCCCCCGTGAAACCCGCCCCTCTGCGCCAGTTCACTGTCCGGGCCGCTGCGGCTGCCGGTGGTGATGCTGCCTGCATTCCCCACCCGCCTGTCCGTCATGCCGGAACGTCGTACCCCGATCATACGGGGAGAAGGGGCTGATCGGGTGGCCTGTGGCCGACTGCACGCGGTAGTCGTGCGGGCGATTGGGGACGCGGTGCGGTCAGTCGCGCTCGGCGAGGACGTGCAGCTGGGTGGCGACGGAGTGGAAGGCGGGCTGCTCGGCGGCGGCCGCTTCCAGCTTGAGCAATGCCTCCATGGCGCCCGGCTCGGTGTCGACGAGCACACCGGGGACCAGGTCGGCGAAGACCCGTACGCCGTGCACCGCGCCGACCGTCAGGCCGGTGAGGGAGACCAGCGCGGTGAGCTGTTCGGCGGTGAAGCGGCGCGGCACCGGGTCGCCCTCGCCCCAGCGCCCGGCCGGGTCGGTGAGGGCGTGCCGGGCCTCGTTGAAGTGTCCGGCGAGGGCGCGGGCGAGCACGGCGCCGCCCAGGCCCGCGGCGAGCAGGCTGAGGGTGCCGGCCGGGCGCAGCGCGTCGACGGCGTTGCGGACGCCCTCGGCCGGGTCGTCGACGTACTCCAGCACGCCGTGGCAGAGCACGGCGTCATAGCCGCCGCGCTCGACGACGTCGAAGAGGCCGTGGGCGTCGCCCTGCACGGCGCGCACCTGGTCGGCGACGCCCGCCTCCGCGGCCCGGCGCTCCAGGGCGAAGAGGGCGTTGGGGCTGGGGTCGACGACCGTGACGCGGTGGCCGAGGCGGGCCACCGGCACGGCGAAGTTCCCGGTGCCCCCTCCGGTGTCGAGGACGTCCAGGGCCTCACGCCCGGCGGCCTTGACCCGGCGCTCCAGGGCGTCCTTGAGGACCTCCCAGACCACGGCGGTACGAAGGGATGCGCGCGGGCGCAGCGGGTCAGACACGGCGGGTGGCTCCTCGGCGGGGGCATGAACATCTAGCGTCCACCACCCTATTGCGTTCCGGGGCTCGATCGCGTGCCCAGGCGCCCGCAGCCTGCGGCGGCGGGGCGGCTTCCTTTCCTCCCCTCCCCCCCCCGGGCCCCGCCCCAACCCACCCCACCCCCACGCCCCCGTCTGGTGCGTCAGACGCATCGGACGCGCCAGCTCCCTCCACAGCCTCCTCCCCAACCCCGGACCTCCGCCCTGGCCCAACCACGGGCGCAGCCCCAGGCCGAGGCACTGGCCCAGGCCGAGAAGCAGGCCCAGGCCGAGGCACAGGCCCGGACCCAACCCCGGCCGCTGACTCCCCTCAGCCCGCCCGCTGCGGCGGCAGGGACGGCTGGAGCAGCAGCATCCGCTCCACCAGGCGCAGGAACATGCCTGCATCCCGCAGCAGGTCGTCGGCGTCGCGGCGGCTCGCCGCGCCGGCTATGCCCGCCTCCGCCTTGGCCCGGCGGGCGGCGCCGGCGGCGAACAGGGCGCTCCACTCGGCGAGTTCGGGAGCGACCTCCGGGAGAACCTCCCAGGCGCTACGGATACGCTGCCTCCGGCGCACCGTGCTCTCCGGCCTGCCGCGCACGGCGAGGACGGCGGCCGCGGTGCGCAGCGCGGCCAGATGCGCCGTGGCGAACCGCTCGTTGGGGGTTTCCAGGGTCTGCGCCTCGGCCAGGCCGTGCTGGGCCTTGGTGAGGAGATCGAGGGCGGCGGGTGGCGCTGCCGTCCGCCGCAGGACGGGGTGGACATCGCTCGGGGGACCGTACGCAGCGGAGCTGCCCGCTGTGGGACGAGCTGCCATGACGAACCTCCTGTCGTCGCATGCCGGTTCGGGACCGAATGCCGATTCGGGACCGTATGAACCCATCGTGAGGTACACCACTGACAATCGGTGCTGACCTGCTCTTTTGCCGGAAAGGGGACGAGGTTCTCGGCGGATCCCCAACGGATTCCCCGCATCCCCTTGCGGAGAGGGGGGTGGGGTACTGCATACTTTTTGCACTGACCAGTCAGTTCAAGGAGGGATCGTGGACAGCACCCCGCGCGGGGCGGCGGTCACGGCCGCGGGATTCGGGGTCAAGGGCCCCCGCGGATGGGCGTTCCAGGGCATCGACATCACGGCGGAACCCGGCTCGCTGATCGCCGTGCAGGGCCCTTCGGGATCCGGCCGTACATGTCTGCTGCTCGCGCTGACCGGACGGATGAAGACCGCCGCCGGAACCGCCGAGGTCGGCGGTCTGCCGCTGCCCAAGAAGATGGCCGCGGTCCGGGCGGTCACCGCGCTCGCCCATGTACCGGGGATCGCCGAGCTCGATCCCGCGCTGACCGTGGGCGAGCATCTGCGGGAACGCGCCCTGTTGCAGGGCCGGTTCGGCGGCTCTGTGCGCGCGCTGCTGCGGCCGCGCCAGGAACGCAGGGCCGAGGCGCGCGCCTTGGTGGACGCCGCGCTCGAAGCGGCCGGCCTGGACGTGGCATCGCTGCCCAAGGGGATCCGTACGTCGGTGCGCGACCTGGAGCGGCTGGAGGCGCTGCGGCTGTCCGTGGCACTCGCGCTGATCGGCGGCCCGCGGGTGCTGGCCGTGGACGACACCGACCTGAAGCTGTCGGACGGCGAGCGGGCCGCGGCCTGGGCGATGCTGCACGGCCTCGCGGCGGCCGGCACGACGGTCATCGCGGTGTGCAGCGAGCCGCCGGAGGGCGGCGCGGAGGGCGCGGGCCTGGTGCTGGTGCGTACCGACCGCCCGGAGCAGGGCACCGCAGACGGCGCCGGGGAGACCGCAGCTGCCGACGCCACAGGGGACACCGCGACCGCCGACGCCACCGGCGACGATGTTCGCAACGACGAGGAGGGGGCGGCCGATGCGCTCGCCGAAACTGGCCGCGCTTGAGCTGAAGCGGTTCGGGAGGGGGAAGCTGCCGCGCGCGGCACTGGTCGCGCTGCTGCTTCTGCCGCTCCTGTACGGCGCCCTCTACCTGTGGTCCTTCTGGGACCCCTACGGGCGGCTGGACCGGATCCCGGTGGCACTGGTCAACGAGGACAAGGGCGCCGACGTCGACGGCAAGCGCATATCGGCGGGCGACAGCATCGTCACCGGGCTGCGCGACAGCCACGTCTTCGACTGGCGCACCGTGGACGCCGACGACGCCAGGAACGGCGTCGAGGACGGCTCGTACTACCTGTCGCTGAACATCCCGGAGGACTTCAGCCGGCGGATCGCCTCCAGCTCCGGGGACCACCCGGAGACCAGCGCCCTCAAGGTGCGTACGAACGACGCGAACAACTACATCGTCGGGCAGATCTCCCGGACGGTGTTCTCCGAGGTGCGTTCCGCGGCCTCCACGAAAGCCTCGCGGACCTTCCTCGACAAGATCTTTGTCTCCTTCTCCACGCTGCACGGCAAGACGGAGGAGGCCGCGGACGGCGCCGACAGGCTGAAGGGCGGCATCGGCAAGGCCAAGGACGGCACCGGCGAACTGGCCGACGGCCTGGGCACCGCGAAGGACGGCAGCGGGCGGCTGGTGCAGGGCCTCGGGGACCTCGACGCGGGCGCCGGGCGGCTCACCCAGGGCAGCTCCGACCTCGCCCACGGGGCGGACACCGCGGCCGGCGGCTCGCACCAGGTGGCCGACGGGTCCGGGCGGGTGGCCCAGGGCACCCAGCAGCTCGCCGACACCGTCAACGGGATGGCCGACAAGGTCGGGCCCTTCATCCGGGCGCACGGCAAGGAGATCGGCGAGGCCGCACAGCTGGTCGCCGACGGTTCCCAGGCGGTCCGTGACCACCTGGACAAGCTGCCCGCCGCGGCCGCCACCGGGGCGAAGCTCTCCCGGGGGATCTCCGACCACCTCGACCGCTTCTATCGGCTGCGCTGCGACAGCGGGGTCACCCTCGACACCTCCTGCGCCGAGCTGAAGAAGATCACGGAGCAGGCGGCCACCGCGGCGGACAAGGCCGAGGAGGTCAGCGGGTACGTCCACGACCAGGAGAACCTCGACAAGCTCGGCAGGGACCTGGACACGCTGCACCACCTGGCCGGCGAGCTGGCGAAGCACGGACCGACCCTCGGCGCCGACATGGACGCCGCCGTCAAGAAGATCAACGACCTCAACGACGGCGCACACAAGGTCTCCGCGGGTGCCCGCAAACTGGCGGCCGGCACGGACCAACTCGCCGACGGCGCGGGCAAGGTGGCGGACGGTGCGCGCGAGCTGCACGACGGCACCGGCCGCGCCTCGACCGGCATGGGCGACCTCGACTCCGGTGTGGGCAGGCTCAAGGACGGCGCGCAGACGCTGAACGGCGGCATGTTCAAGCTCTCCGACGGCTCCGCGAAGCTGGCCGGCGGGCTGCACGACGGGGCGCGGCAGATTCCCGACTACGGCAAGAAGGACCGCGACGCGCGCACCCTGGTCATGTCCGACCCGGTGCAGCTCGCTTCAGGCTCGGCCCACAAGGCGCCCAACTACGGCACCGGCTTCGCCCCGTACTTCATCCCGCTGTCCCTGTGGGTCGGCGCCATGGTGGCGTACATGCTGATCAAACCGCTCAACCGGAGGGCCCTGACGATGGGCGCGTCCTCGTGGCGGGTGGCGGTGTCCGGGTGGCTTCCGGTGTTCGCCATCGGGGTGCTGCAGACCGCGGCCCTGATGTCCGTGCTGCACTTCGCGCTCGGCCTGGAGATGGCGCGGGCGGCGGGCACAATCGGCTTCCTCGTGCTGGTCACGGCCTGTTTCTCGGCGATCGTGCAGTGGCTGAACGCACAGTTCGGACCGGCCGGCCGGATCCTGGTCCTGGCGTTGCTGATGCTCCAGCTGACCTCGGCGGGCGGTACGTACCCGGTGCAGACCAGCCCCGGCTTCTTCAGCGCCATCCACCCCTTCCTGCCCATGAGTTACATCGTGGAGGGGCTGCGCCGGCTCATCACGGGAGGCGACCTGGGGCCTGTGTGGCAGGGCAGTCTGGTGCTGCTCGCGTTCACCGTCGGGGCGCTCGCGCTGACCTCCCTGTCGGCCCGTGGCCGCCAGGTGGTGCGGATGAAGGACCTGCATCCGGAGCTGAGCCTGTGAGCGCGCACACCGCGGAGACCGGCACAATCGCCCCCATGGACAGCTCCAATACACGCCGCGACGCCACCCGGCGCAAACTCTTCGAGGCCGCGGTCACGCTCATCGCCGAACAGGGCTTCTCCTCCACCACGGTGGACGAGATCGCCGAGCGGGCGGGCGTCGCGAAGGGCACCGTCTACTACAACTTCGCGAGCAAGAACGTTCTCTTCGAGGAGCTGCTGCGGCACGGCATCGAACTGCTGGCGACCTCCCTCCAGGCGGCCGCGGAGGAGGTCGCCGACCGGGGCGGCAGCCGGATCGACGCCCTGGACGCGATGATCCGGGCCGGGCTGGACTTCATCTCCCGTTACCCGGCGCTCACCCAGCTCTACGTGGCCGAGCTGTGGCGCACCAACCGCGCCTGGCAGTCCACCTTGATGGTGGTGCGCGAGCGGGCCATCACCGTGGTGGAGGACGTGCTGCGGGAGGCGGTGGCCAATGATGAGCTGAGCGAGGAGATCGACATTCCGCTCACCGCCTCGGCGCTGTTCGGGATGGTCCTGGTGGCCGCGCTGGACTGGCAGTCCTACCAGCCGGACCGGTCGATCGACGATGTCCACGCGGCGCTGTCGCGGCTCCTCCAAGGGCGGGTCAGCGGCCGCTCGGCCTAGACGGGTAAGTCCCGTGTCCCTTCTGGCTCCCGCCCTACGGGCGGACGAAGGGGCACAGGACTTACTCGTCCAGGGGCCGTGAGTGCGCGCCGTATGGTCGGTACGGCGCGCACCAGTACGGCCCATGGCCCCGCACAAAAGAGTGCGCTGCCCTGGCGCAGATCGTTCCCCCATCGATCCGACCAGGACAGCGCTTCCCCCGTGCTCCCCCGTGGAGCCCCCGTACTTCCCCCGTTACGTCCGGGAGCCGCGCCGTTCCGCCGCCCCGTGTCGGCGGTGCGGCGCCGCGTCCCTTCCGTGGTCCCCACTCTTCCGTCCCGAGGGGCCCCGGCCCATCCGCGTACCTACTCATCTGGGCGTCTGAGTACGGATACTCAAACGTGAGCACCGGAGCCCAGCGCTCGCCTACGATCTTCCGCGTGTCCGTACTTCCGTTGGTCTTCACCAGTGGCTGGGCGAGCGGGATCAACGCCTATGCCGTCGTCCTGCTCTTCGGCCTGCTCGGCGCGACCGGCGTCACCGACGAGGTGCCCGCCGCGCTACAGCGCCCCGATGTGCTGATCGTCGCGGGGGTGCTGTTCCTCGTGGAGGCCGTCGCCGACAAGGTCCCGTACGTGGACTCGGTGTGGGACTCCGTGCACACGGTGATCCGGCCCGTCGCGGGCGCCGTGGTGGCGGCGCTGCTGGCCGGTCACAACGGCTCGCTGCCCGAGCTCGCGGCGGGCGCCGTGGGCGGCTCCACGGCGCTGCTGAGCCATCTGGTGAAGGCGGGCACGCGGATCGCGGTCAACACCTCGCCGGAGCCCGCGAGCAACATCGTGCTGAGCATCGCCGAGGACCTGGGGGTCGCCGGGCTCATCGCGTTCGCGGTGTTCCATCCCGTGGCCGCGGCGGTGATCGCGGGCACGCTGCTGATCGCGGGCATCACGCTGGTGATCTTCCTGTGGTCGCGGATCCGCCGGTTCCTGCGGCGCAGGCGGCTGCGGCGCGAGGAGAAGCGGCTGGCCACGGCGGAGGGCGCGGTGGCACCGCCGGGCTGAACCACCGCCGTTCGGACGTTGTCAGTGGGCCCGGATAAAGTCGCAGGCATGGCACGGATTGCGGTGATCGGCGCCGGGATGGGCGCGATGGCGGCCGCTGCCCGGCTGGCCGTCGCGGGCCACCGGGTGGCGGTGTTCGAGAGCGGCGCGACGCATGGCGGCGCGGTGCAGCGGATCGAGCGGGACGGCTTCGCGTTCGACACGGGGCCCGGCCTGCTGCATCTGCCGGCCGTCTACCGCGATCTGTTCGTCAAGACCGGCCGCGAGCCGCTGGAGAAGTGCGTCGAGCTGTCACAGGTCGACCCCGCGAGCCGCCATGTCTTCGCCGGCGGCACCGCCGTCCCGCTGCCGAACGCCTCGCGCGCCGGGGTGGTCGAGGCGCTGGACGGCGCGCTGGGCGCCGGCTCGGGCGAGCGCTGGAGTGCCTTCATCAACCGGGCCCGCGAGGCCTGGGACGCCACCCGGCGGCCGCTCCTGGAGGAGCCGCTGCGGCCGGACTGGCAGGTGCTGGGGCGCGATCCGTATCCGGCGGTGCGCAGGCGCGGGCTGTTCGGCCTCGGCAAGGGCCCGGCGACCGCCACCCTCGCCGAGGTCGCCCGCCGCGAGCTGGCCGACCCCCGGCTGGTCGCGCTGCTGGAGAGCCATGCGCTGGCCTACGGCTTCGACCCGCGCAGCGCTCCGGCGAGCGCCGCCGTGCTGCCGTATATGGAGCAGACCTTCGGGAGTTGGTACGCGCGCGGCGGTATGCGGGCGCTGGCCGACGCACTGTACGAGCGCTGCCTGGCCCGCAAGGTGGAGTTCTCCTTCGGCGCTGAGGTGACCGGGATCGTCGAGAAGGACGGCCGGGCGGCGGGCGTCGAGCTGGCCGACGGCCAGGTGGCCGGCGCGGAGTTCGTGGTCGCGGGCGTCGCTCCGGCCCGGCTGGCGCCGATGGTGCCGGGCGGGCTGCCGTGGGGCGCGGACGATGTCCGGCCGGACGCCCGTCCTGAGGGTGTGCCGGGGCGGTTCACGGTCGCGCTCGCGCTGCGTGGCGCGCGGCCGCAGGACGCCGCGCACCGGACGGTCGTGCACGCCCGCGACCGCGCGGCCGAGCTGGCGGCCGTCTTCGGGGACGGCGCGGGCCCACGTCCCCCGTGCGCCGACCCTACGGTGACGGTGCTGCGGCCGGACGACCCCGCCTCCCGGCCCGACGACGAGCACGAGGCCGTGACGCTGAGCGCCACAGTGGCGCCGGGCGGCCCGTTGGACCGTGCGGCCACCGAGGCGGCCGCCGACCGGCTGACGGAGATCGCCGAGGCCGCGGTTCCCGGACTGCGGGAGCGGGTGCTGTGGCGGGAGGTCCTGCCGCCCACGGACGAGGCGTTGGTGCCCGGCCCCGCGCTGGCGGGGCAGGAAGGACGCTTTCTGCGGCCCGCCAACCGCACCCGGATACCGGGGCTTTACGCGGTCGGCGGCTGGTCGCACCCGGGCGGCGGGCTGGCGCATGCCGGGATGTCCGGCGCGATCGTCGCGGGCCTGATCGTGAACGGCGATGACTGGCGCGGGTCGACGTGAGAACACAGCCGGTGTGAGAACACAGCCGGTGTGAGGACGTAGTCGGCGTAAGGGCGTCATACGGCGACGGCGCCCGGGCCCAGAGACTCGATGGCTCAGCGCTCAGTAGCGGTACTGCTGCTCGTCGTAGCCCTGCTGCTGGTAGGGCGGGTACGGCGGCTGCTCGGGCGGGAGTTCGCCGCCGCGCTGCTGCGGGACCCACACCCCGCCGGGCGGCGTCTCACCGTAGCCCTGCCCCGGGTTCTGCCCCAGCGGCTGGCCCTGGCCGTCGAGCTGTATGCCGTCGTAGGGCTGCTGCGGGGCATACACCGGCTGCCCATAGGGATCCAGCTGCTCGTACGGGTCGTACTGCGCCGTGTACTGCTGGGCGCCGATGTACGGATCGGAGTAGGGCGCCTGCTGGCCCTGGCCTTGGCCCTGACCGTCCCCGTACGCCGCGTAAGGGTCGGCATAGGCATCCTGGCCCGCGTAGGTCTGACCGTAACTGTCGCCGTACGCATAGCCGTTGCCGTTGCCGTTGCCGTCGCTGGACCCGTTGCCGTTGGCCGCACCGTACGCGTCGTAGGCCGGGTAGTCCGACTGCTGGGCGCGGGCGTCGGGGCTGTAGACGCCGTACTGCCCGGTCTCGTCGGGCATCGGCTGCGGGGCGTAGACGGCGGCGGCGTCCACCCGCGCGTAGCCGTCCTGGCCCGCGTACCCCGGCTGCGGGGCGTAGCCGTCGTCCTGACCCGCGTAGGTCTGCTGCTGGGTCTGGTACGGGTCCTGGCCGAGCGAGCCGTCATTCGCTTCGTAGGCCGTCCCCTGCCCGGCGTAGCCGTCCTGGACGCCCTGGTAGCCGCCCTGGCCGGCGAACATCCCCTGGTCGTCCGTGCCCTGGCCGGTGCCGCCGGTGAGCGGTACGTCTTCCAGGCCGGAGACCTGGAGGGTCGGCTGGGCGGGCGCGCCGCTGGAGCGGGCCCGGCGGCGCCGGCTCTCCCCCGGCTTCCCGCCCAGCGCCCAGCCGGTCGAGAAGCCGCGTTTGAAGGAGAGCGTCACATTCGTCTGCCCGACCGCGAAGGCGATGGCGCCGACCCCGATCACGATCACCGAGGAAACGATGACGCCGACCACCACACCGATGAAGCCGGTGAAGGCGAGCAGCCGCCAGCGCAGCCGGGCCTTGTACTGAAGCAGAACCTCACCGAGGAGCCACAGCGCGACGAGGCCGAACGCGATGTAGAGGACCGTCCAGCCCATATACGCCCCTCTTCCGCCGTTTTCCGGCCACCGTGATCAGGACTGCTGGTGCAGCCCCAGATTCTCGTAGATCTCCAGCGTCGCCGTGGAGTGGTTCAGGGTAATGAAGTGCAACCCGGGAACGTCCTCGGCCATCAAGCGCGCACACAGTTCCGTCGCGTACTCGATGCCAATGGAGCGTACAGCCGCCGGGTCGTCCTTGACGGCGAGGATGCGGTCGGCCAGCTCGGGCGGGAAGGCGGCGTTGCTGAGCTGCGCGAAACGCTCGATCTGGCGCACGTTCGTGACCGGCATGATCTCCGGGATGATCGGCGTCGAGCAGCCGGCGGCGCTGACCCGGTCGCGCAGCCGGAAGTAGTCCTCGGCGTAGAAGAACATCTGGGTGATCGCGAAGTCGGCGCCCGCCCGGCACTTGTCGACGAAGTGGGCGACGTCCGTGTCCCAGTCCGTCGAGCGCGGGTGCATCTCGGGGAAGGCCGCGACGCCGACGCAGAAATCGCCCGACTCCTTGATCAGCTGGACGAGGTCGGCGGCGTAGCCGACGCCTTCGGGGTGCCGCACCCACTCACCCATGGGGTCGCCGGGCGGGTCGCCGCGCAGCGCGAGCATGTTGCGGATACCGGCATCGGCGTACTGCCCGATGATGTTGCGCAGGTCGGCCAGGGAGTGGTTGACCGCGGTGAGGTGGGCGACCGGGGTCAGGGTGGTGTCGGTGGCGATGCGTTCGGTGGCGCGCACCGTGCCGTCACGGGAGGTGCCGCCGGCTCCGTACGTCACGGAGACGAAGGTCGGCGCGACGGCCTCGATCCGGCGAATGGCGTTCCACAGGGTCCGCTCGCCCTTCTCGGTCTTCGGGGCGGCGAACTCGAACGAATACGACTGCTTGCCTGAAGCCAGCAGATCGCGCACGGTACGAGCGCGATCAGTCCTGGTGGAAGCTGTACCTAGGGCCATACGGGCAGGTTAGCCACAGGGCAGGCACACACCAACCATCGACGGCGTTATGCCTGGTTAGCCGGTTTCGTGTCCACTGGTTGGACATCTCCCGGCCATCGGCCGTCCAGAAACCACCACCGGAGCGACCACCCGACCGGCAGCCGGAGCGGCAGAGCCGGAGCGCCATCGGGACCCGATCCCCACATGCGGATTCCGAGCCCGGACAAGAGGTGCGCGGCTCAGGCGCCCCAGGCCCGTACGCGCTTCGCCAGGTCCGCGGCCGCGGCCCCCGGATCGTCCGCCTCGGTGATCGCGCGGACCACCACGACACGGCGGGCGCCCGCCTCCAGCACCTCGTCCAGATTGCCGGCGTCGATCCCGCCGATCGCGAACCAGGGGCGCTCGGGTGCGAGCGAGGCGGTGTAGCGGACCAGGTCCAGGCCGGGGGCGTGGCGGCCCGGCTTGGTGGGCGTCGGCCAGCACGGTCCGGTGCAGAAGTAGTCCACCCCCGCCTCGGCGACCGCGGCGTCCACCTCGGTCTCGGCGTGGGTGGAGCGGCCTATGAGGACATCCGCGCCCAGGATGGCGCGGGCGGCCGGGACCGGGATATCGCCCTGCCCCAGATGCAGCACATCCGCGCCGATGGCGTGGGCGACGTCCGCGCGGTCGTTGACCGCCAGCAGCTTGCCGTGCCGCCGGCAGGCGTCCGCGAAGACCTCCAGATGCCTGAGCTCCTCGCCGGCCTCCATGCCCTTGTCGCGCAGCTGGACGATGTCCACGCCCGAGGAGAGCACCGCATCCAGGAACTGCGGGAGGTCGCCCTGCCGGGTGCGGGCGTCCGTGCACAGATACAGCCGGGCCTCGGACAGGGCCTGTCGTGCAGTGCTCATCGGGTGGTTTCCCCCCAGGTCAGGGGCGTACGGGCCGGGCCTTCCGGTCCGTACGCCCCTCAGATGCGGTTACGGATGATGGTGCGGTTGCCGATGGGAGCGCGCTCGCGCCCGGTGCGTCAGACGGCGAGCGCCTGCGCCCGGCGCTTCACCTCCGTGCCGCGATTCTCGCGCAGCGCCTGCGCCGGGGTGCCGGGCAGGGTGTCATCAGCGGTAAAGAGCCACTCCAGCATCTCCTCGTCGGCGAAGCCGTCGTCGCGCAGCAGCGTCAGGGTCCCTGCGAGCCCCTTGACGACCTTGCCGTCCTTGATGAAATCGGCCGGCACCTGCAGTGCCCTGTTCTCGCCGCGGCGCACCGCGATCAGCTGGCCCTCCTTGACCAGCTGCCGGACGCGCGTCACCTCGACGCCGAACTCTTCGGCGATGTCGGGGAGGGTGAGCCAGGCGGGGACGAGTCCATCGATGTTTGCGTCAATCTCGGTCACAGGACAAGCGTGCCACCTCGCACTGACAGCCGGTACCCGGGCATCGCCATCAGGGGCCGCCCCGCGCCCGCACCACCCCGGGCTCACCGCCGGTTTCGGCTAGCTCACCGCCGATTTGAGCGACACCGACGCGTCCGCGGCCCGTTGCCGGTCGAGGGTGGCGCCCCGCTCGATGAGCTTGCGCCCCTGGGCGAGGTCCCGGGGCCGGCCGACGGCGAGCAGCGCGACCAGGCGGCCGTCCCGCAGCCAGATCACCGACCAGGCGGCACCGGCCGGGTCGCCGCGCCAGACCAGCTCGTCGGCGCCCGAGTGGTGGCCCGCGTACTGCACGAACCGGCCGAACTGCTCGGACCAGAAGTACGGGACCGGGTCGTAGACCAGGCCCTCCGCCGGTTCGCGGGCGATGTTCTCGGCGACCGTACGGGGGCCCTGGAGGGCGTTGTCCCAGTGGTGGATCAGCAGGCGGCGGCCGTAGCGGGCGGACGGGAAGGAGGCGCAGTCGCCGACCGCGTAGACGTCGGGGACGGAGGTGCCCAGGTGTTCGTCGGCCAGCACGGAGCCGTCCTGCGGCGACAGGGCGACGCCCGAGCCGGCCAGCCAGCCGGTCGCGGGCCGGGCGCCGATCCCGACGACCACGGCGTCGGCGGGCAGCGTCGTACCGTCGGCGAGGGTGACCGCGCCCGGCGCGACGGACGCGACCGAGACGCCGGTGCGCAGATCGGCGCCGGCGTCCGCGTACCAGTCGGTCATGTGGGCGGCGACCTCGGCGGGCAGCGCGCCGGCCAACGGACGCTCGGCGGCCTCGACGACGGTGACCGCGCAGCCCGCCTCGCGCGCCGCGGTCGCGAACTCCGCGCCGATCCAGCCGGCCCCGACGACCACGATCTCGTGCTGGGCGGCGAGCACCGGCCGCAGCCGCTTGGCATCATCGAGGGTGCGCAGCAGGTGGACGCCGGGCAGCCCTTCGCTGCCGGGCAGCACGACCGGGTCGGCGCCGGTCGCGAGGACCGCGTAGTCGTACGGGACGGGGCCCTCGGCCGTCTCGACGGCATGGGCGTCCGGCCGCAGGGCGGTGACCCGGCGGCCGAGGTGCAGATCGATGCCGAGCGCGCCGAAGTCGACGTCGAAGGTGGAGCCTTCGGCCTTGCCGAGCAGCACCGCTTTGGACAGCGGGGGGCGGTCGTAGGGCTGGTGCGGCTCGTCGCCGAGGAGTGCGATCGCGCCGCGCCAGCCCTGTTCGCGCAGGGCGACCGCGGTCTGCACACCCGCTATTCCCGCGCCGACGATCACGACGCGCGGCGTGCGGTCAGGGGCCTGGGAAGACGTGCTGTGCTCGCTCACCCGATCACTGTAGGACGGTGTGTCGTGCGGCTCGCAGCAGCGCGCAAGGAGATCTCTGACACAGCGTCACGATCGGCCGTCGCGGGGCGCCACCCGGGCGGGGCCCCGGGGCGCTCCCTTACGGCGCGTCGCGGCCCCGTATTAGGGTGACGGATGCACGCACTCGCGGGAGCCCGGACGCACCGGGCTGAGAGGGAGGCTGGCCGGCCTCCGACCGTACGAACCTGATCCGGGTCATGCCGGCGAAGGGAGGGGCTGGACGCCCATGCATCCACCTGCCACACCACCCATCTCAGCCACGTCATCCACCTCGTCCACAGCACCACCGCGACACCCCGACGTCCTCGTCATCGGGGGCGGCATCATCGGCCTGGTCACGGCCTGGCGGGCGGCCGGCCGCGGACTGACCGCCGCCGTGGTCGACCCCGCGCCGGGAGGCGGCGCCGCCCAGGTCGCCGCGGGCATGCTGGCCGCGGTCACCGAGCTCCACTACGGCGAGCAGACCCTGCTCGGCCTCAACCTCGCCTCCGCGGGCCGCTACCCGCGGTTCACGGCGGAGCTGGAGGAGGCCAGCGGGCAGCGGATCGGCTACCGGCGGTGCGGCACCCTCGCCGTCGCCCTGGACGCCGATGACCGCGCCCATCTGCGCGAACTGCACGCCCTGCAGATCCGGTCGGGGCTGGACTCGCAGTGGCTGTCGGGGCGCGAGTGCCGCCGCCTGGAACCGATGCTGGCCCCCGGGGTCCGTGGCGGGCTGCGGGTGGACGGCGACCACCAGGTCGATCCGCGCCGGCTGGCGAGCGCCCTGCTGATCGCCTGCGAGCGCGCCGGGGTGGCCTTCCACCGTGGCCGGGCAGAGCGGCTGACGGTCTCCGGCGACGTCTCCCGCGGGCGCGCATCGGGCGTCGAACTCGCCGACGGCACGCGGCTGTCGGCCGGTCAGACGGTGCTGGCCGCGGGCAGCCACAGCGGGCGGCTGGCCGGTGTCCCCGAGGACGTGCTGCCTCCGGTGCGGCCGGTCAAGGGGCAGGTGCTGCGGCTGCACATGCCGGACGCGCCGGCCGGTGGTGCCGCCTTCCTCTCGCGCACCGTACGGGCCGTCGTACGGGGCGGGCCGCTCTATCTGGTGCCCCGGGAGAACGGCGAACTGGTCGTCGGCGCCACCAGCGAGGAACTGGGCTGGGACACCACCGTCACCGCGGGCGGCGTCTACGAGCTGCTCCGGGACGCGCACGAGCTGGTCCCCGGCATCACCGAGCTGCCGCTCGTCGAGACCTGCGCCGGGCTGCGCCCCACCTCCCCCGACAACGCCCCGCTGCTCGGCCCGTCCGCGCTGCCCGGCCTCCACCTGGCCACCGGCCACTTCCGCAACGGGGTGCTGCTGACGCCGGTCACCGGCGATGCGATGGCCGAGGTACTGGCCACCGGGAACCTCCCGGAAGAGGCCCGTCCCTTCTCCCCCGCGCGATTCTCCACCGCGACCGCCCAGCGGCCGGAACGCGCCCGCGTCCTAGAGGAGCAGCCCGTATGAGCGCCCCCAGCACCCCCGCCCCCGGTGCCCCGGGTGGCCCCACCCTGTCCGTTTCCGTCAATGGGGAGGCCCGCGAGATCCCCGGCGGTCTGACCCTCGACCGGCTTGTCGCGACCCTGTCCACGGCGCCGGGCGGGGTGGCCGCCGCGGTCAACGAGACCGTGGTGCCGCGCACCCAGTGGTCCGCGACCGCGCTCGGCGACGGCGACCGCGTCGAGGTCCTCACCGCGGTCCAGGGAGGCTGATCACCAGACATGGCCGATACCGCAGTCATCCGGGGGACCGACCCCGCTGGGTCCGACGGCGACGCCGCCGCCGGCACCGACACTCTCACCATTGCCGACACCACCTTCCGGTCCCGTCTGATCATGGGGACCGGCGGCGCGCCCAGCCTCGACGTCCTGGAACGCGCGCTGCTCGCCTCCGGTACGGAGCTGACGACGGTCGCCATGCGGCGGCTGGACCCGACCGTGCAGGGCTCGGTGCTGTCCGTACTGGAACGGCACAAGATCCAGGTGCTGCCGAACACCGCGGGCTGCTTCACCGCTGGCGAGGCGGTGCTCACCGCCCGGCTCGCCCGGGAGGCGCTCGGTACCGACTGGGTCAAGCTGGAGGTCGTCGCCGACGAGCGGACCCTGCTGCCCGACCCGATCGAGCTGCTGGACGCCGCCGAGACCCTGGTGGACGACGGTTTCACGGTGCTGCCCTATACGAACGACGATCCGGTGCTGGCCCGCAAGCTGGAGGACGTGGGCTGTGCCGCGATCATGCCGCTGGGCTCGCCGATCGGCTCCGGCCTGGGCATCCGCAATCCGCACAACTTCGAGCTGATCACCGCGCGGGCCGGCGTCCCCGTCGTGCTGGACGCGGGCGCGGGCACCGCCTCGGACGCCGCGCTCGCGATGGAGCTGGGCTGTGCGGCGGTGATGCTGGCGTCCGCGGTGACCCGGGCGCAGGAGCCGGAGCTGATGGCGGCGGCGATGCGGCACGCGGTCGAGGCGGGCCGGCTGGCGCACCGGGCGGGCCGGATCCCGCGCCGCCACTTCGCGCAGGCGTCCTCGCCCACGGAGGGCGTGGCGGAGCTGGATCCGGAGCGGCCGGCGTTCTGAGCGGCGGAGCGGGGCAGGGACCCGGCGGTGTCCATGACCCGGGTTCCTGTCACCGTTCGGCTGCAGTACGGCCGAGGGGCGGCCGCGGCGTTCGACCTGTCAGTGCTTCCTCGTAGACTCATCTGCCGTGGATACGACCCTTCAGGACCCACTCGTGGGCCAGCTGCTCGACGGCCGCTACCGCGTCCAGGCGCGCATCGCCGCCGGCGGGATGGCCACGGTCTACCGGGCCATGGACACCCGGCTCGACCGTGTGCTCGCGCTGAAGGTGATGCACCCGACCCTCGCCGTGGACGACGCGTTCGTCGACCGGTTCATCCGTGAGGCCAAGTCGGTCGCGCGCCTGTCGCACCCGAATGTGGTGGGCGTCTTCGACCAGGGCACGGACGGTACGTACGTCTATCTGGCCATGGAGTACATCGCCGGGTGCACACTGCGCGACGTCCTGCGCGAGCGCGGCGCCCTGCAGCCCCGGGCCGCGCTGGACATCCTGGAGCCGGTCCTCGCGGCCCTGGGTGCCGCGCACCGTGCCGGCCTCGTGCACCGCGACATGAAGCCGGAGAACGTCCTGATCGGCGACGACGGCCGGGTCAAGGTCGCCGACTTCGGCCTGGTGCGCGCGGTGGACACCAACACCACCGCCTCCACGGGCTCGGTCCTGGGGACCGTCTCCTATCTGGCCCCCGAGCAGATGGAGCACGGCACCGCGGACGCCCGGGTGGATGTCTACGCCTGTGGCGTGGTGCTCTACGAGATGCTGACCGGCGGCAAGCCGCACACCGGCGGCACCGCGGCGCAGATCCTCTACCAGCACCTGCATGAGGACGTGCTGCCGCCGTCCGAGTTCGTGCCGGGTCTGGCGCCGCAGCTCGACGACCTGGTGGCGCTGGCCACCGCCCGTGACCCGCAGCAGCGCGCGCAGGACGCGGTGGCGCTGCTGTCCCACTCGCGGGCGGCCCGCGCGGAGCTGACCGACGAGCAGCTGGACATCGTGCCGCCGCACGCCAAGGAGGTGCCCGCGGAGGGCGCCGTGGCGGGCGGGGACTCCGAGCGTACGGACGTGCTCCCGCGGATCGGCGGCGTGCAGATGCAGCTGCCCGCCGAGGAGACTGACCTCAACCAGCTCAACCGCACCAGCCGGCTGGAGGTGCCGCCGGCGGACGCCGCGCCCCCGACGGACCAGACGACGCGACTGCGTCCGGTGCCCTCCCCATCGGCGCCCCGTGGCGGCCTGCTCCAGCGGCACCGGCTCCTCACCATCGTGGCGGCCGTGCTGCTGGTCCTCGGGGTGGGCACGGGCGTCTGGTACATCACTTCCGGCCAGTTCACGACCGTCCCCGCGGTGCTGGACATGCCGCAGGCCAAGGCGGAGAAGAAGCTCCGCGACGAGGGCCTGGGCGTGAAGGTGAAGCGGGGCTTCAGCTCGAATGTGGAGCGTGGCCGTGTCATGGCCACGGACCCCGCGAACGGCCAGCGGATCCGCGGCACGGGCACGGTCACCATCACCGTCTCCCGCGGCCCGGACATCGTCACGATCCCCGACCTGGCCGGCACCCCGATCGCGGACGCCAAGCGCAAGCTGCGCGACCTCGGGCTGACCCCGGGCACCGAGCGCCGGGTGTTCGACGCCGACGTCGCCAAGGGCTCGGTGATCAGTACGGACCCGACCCCGGGCACCAAGCGCCGGCCCGATACGGCGGTGGCGCTCACGATCAGCCGCGGCGCCCCGCTGAAGGTTCCCGATGTGATCGGCGACGACCGGGCGGACGCCGAGGAGACGCTGCGGGGAGTGGGCTTCAAGGTGAAGTTCGCGGCCCAGCCGGTGTTCTCCGAGGAGGACCGGGGCACCATCGCCCTGCAGTCGCACGGCGGGAAGGACGAGCTGGGCCAGGGCGACACAGTCACCCTCACGGTCTCCAAGGGGCCGGAGATGGTCACCGTCCCGGACGTCACGGGCCAGAACGAAGCGGACGCCAAGAAGGCGCTGACGGATCTCGGCTTCCGGGTCGAGGTGAAGAAGCCGTTCCTCTTCCCCCAGGACGAGGTCGAGAGCCAGTCGGTCGAGGGCGACGAGCAGGCCCCGAAGGGCAGCACGATCACCATCAAGCTCAAGGGAGCGCTGTAAGGGGGGGCGATCCCCGCAGGTAAGGGAGCGGTGTCAGGGATCCTTTCGGTCCCTGGCACCCTGGGAGCGTGAGTACTTCCCCGTCGGCTTCGGCGTCCCCCTCCCCGTCCCCGGATCGCGCCGAGCAGCGCGCCCGTGCACGTAATCCGGTAGGCGGCCATGTGCCGGTGGCCGGCGGCCTGGCCAAGGTCGGCCTTCCCTACGCCCGCGAGCTGGGCGGCGAGACCGTGCAGGTCTTCGTGGCCAATCCACGCGGCTGGGCGACGCCGACCGGGAGCCCCGAGCAGGACGAGGCGTTCCGGGCGGCTTGCGCGCAGGACGACATCCCGGCGTACGTCCACGCCCCGTATCTGATCAACTTCGGCTCACACACCGAGGCGACCGTCGACAAGTCCGTGGCGTCGCTGCGGCACTCGCTGCGCCGCGGCCGGGAGATCGGCGCGCTCGGGGTGGTCGTGCACACCGGCTCGGCGACCGGCGGGCGGCCGCGCGAGCAGGCACTGGCGCAGGTCAAGGAGCGGATGCGGCCGCTGCTGGACGAGCTGACGGGGGACGACGACCCGTGGCTGCTGCTGGAGCCGACGGCGGGCCAGGGTGCGTCGCTGTGCGCGCTGGCGGAGGATCTCGGACCGTACTTCGACGCGCTGGACCGGCACCCGCGGCTCGGGGTCTGCCTGGATACGTGCCATGCCTTCGCGGCCGGTCACGACATGGCGGCGCCGGGTGGAATGAAGGCGCTGCTGGACGAACTGGTGGAGGTCACGGGCGAGGGCCGGCTGAAGCTGATCCACGCCAATGACTCCAAGGACGTGGTCGGTGCCCACAAGGACCGGCACGCGAACATCGGGGCCGGGCACATCGGTGCGGAGCCGTTCGGGGAGCTGTTCCGTCATCCGGCGACCGACGGCGTCCCCCTGGTGATCGAGACACCGGGCGGCAAGGAAGGACATGCGGCGGACGTGGCCCGTCTGAAGGAGCTGCGCGCGCTGGCGTCCGGTCAATCCTGACGGGCGGCGCCGGAACCGGAATTCGGGTCACGTGGCCGGGCCTCAGAGCTCGGGGCCCTCCCCCGGCTCCTCCTGGTAGGAGTAGCGCTGCTCCCGCCACGGGTCGCCGAGGTTGTGATAGCCGCGCTCCTCCCAGAAGCCGCGGCGGTCCGCCGTCATGTACTCGATGCCGCGGACCCACTTGGGGCCTTTCCAGGCGTACAGATGCGGGACGATCAGCCGGACCGGGAAGCCGTGCTCGGCGGTGAGCAGTTCTCCGGAACAGTGCGTGGCGAAGATGCAGTTCTCCGCGGCGAAATCCGCCAGGCGCAAATTCGAGCTGAATCCGTACTCGGCCCACACCATCACATGGGTGACATCCGGCGCGGGCGGCGCGAGCTCCAGGATCGTCTGTGTACGCACCCCGCCCCATTCGGCGCCCAGCATGCTGTATTTCGTCACGCAGTGCATATCGGAGACGACCGTGGCATACGGCAGTTCCGTGAATTCCTCATGCGACCAGCAGTGTTTGCCGCCGTCCGCGGTGGCGCCGAAGGCCCGGAACTCCCAGCGTTCGGGGCGGAACTTCGGAACCGGCCCGTAATGCGTGACCGGCCAGCCTCGTTGCAGTCGCTGCCCCGGAGGGAGCTGAGGATGCTCCTGCTCGCGGCGTTCCGGCTGACCCATGCCCTCCATGTTGTCAGACCGGGAGGGGTGCCGATGACCAGGGAGGTAAGGATTCGGGCAACTCGCACTAAGCGTGAACTTACTGGACGCCCCGCTCCGGGCGGTGCAAGGATGCGCGGCATCTGCCCAGTTCACGCGCGGAAGGAGCCCGCTGCCATGCAGGGCGACCCCGAGGTCATTGAATTCCTCAACGAGCAGCTGACTGCCGAGCTGACCGCGATCAACCAGTACTTCCTGCACGCCAAGATGCAGGAGAACTTCGGCTGGACGAAGCTTGCGAAGTACACCCGCAGCGAGTCGTTCGACGAGATGAAGCATGCCGAGGTGCTGACCGACCGCATTCTCTTCCTCGACGCGCTGCCGAATTACCAGCGGCTGTTCCACGTACGCGTCGGCCAGACCGTCACCGAGATGTTCCAGGCGGACCGGCAGGTCGAGGTCGAGGCGATCGACCGGCTCAAGCGCGGTATCGAGTTGATGCGCAGCAAGGGCGACATCACCTCGGCGAATATCTTCGAGGGCATCCTCGCGGACGAGGAGCACCACATCGACTATCTCGACACCCAGCTGGAGCTGGTCGAGAAGCTCGGTGAGGCGCTCTACATCGCCCAGTTGGTCGAGCAGCCGAGCTGAGACGGGACAGCTGTTGTCATGCCCACCCGCCGGCCGGCCGTCGTACGCCCAGGACGGCCGCTGGGGGCTACGCGGCCCCCGGGAACCCCGCGAGCACCCCTTCGGCCTCCTCCGCGACCAGCGGCTCGGCCGCACCGTTGTCGATGAGTTCGCGCCGGGGGCAGGCGCCACGGCCGAGCAGCGCCTGGATGCGGCGTACGCAGTTGCCGCAGTCGGTGCCGGCCTTGCAGGCGGAGGCGATCTGGCGGGGCGTGCAGGCGCCCGTATCCGCGTGTTCGCGGACCTGCTGCTCGGTGATCCCGAAGCATGAGCAGACGTACACGCGGTTCACCCCCGAGGAGGATTGGCTCGTCGATCCGGCTGATCTTGAGTGAGGTAACCCTTACCTTACCTGTCCCGGCGGGTGCTCCACAACGCAGTGGGGCGCGGATCATCCTGTGATCCGCGCCCCACTGTGTTGTGTATCGGCTTACTGGTCGCGGTACATCTCCGCCACCAGGAACGCCAGGTCCAGCGACTGGCTGCGGTTGAGCCGCGGGTCGCAGGCCGTCTCGTAGCGCTGGTGCAGATCGTCGACGAAGATCTCGTCGCCGCCGCCCACGCACTCCGTGACATCGTCGCCGGTCAGCTCGACATGGATGCCGCCCGGGTGGGTGCCGAGGCTCTTGTGGACCTCGAAGAAGCCCTTGACCTCGTCCAGCACATCGTCGAAGCGACGGGTCTTGTGACCCGAGGCCGCCTCGAAGGTGTTGCCGTGCATCGGGTCGCAGATCCATGCGACCTGGGCGCCGGACGCGGTGACCTTCTCGACCAGCTCGGGGAGCTTGTCGCGGACCTTGTCCGCACCCATCCGCGTGATGAAGGTCAGTCGGCCGGGCTCACGGTCCGGGTCGAGGCGCTCGACTAGGGTGAGCGCGTCCTCCGGTGTGGTCGTCGGGCCGAGCTTGACGCCGATCGGGTTGCGGATGCGCGCGGCGAACTCCAGGTGCGCGCCGTCCAGCTGACGGGTGCGCTCGCCGATCCAGACCATGTGGCCGGAGACGTCGTAGAGGTTGCCGGTGCGCGAGTCGGTGCGGGTCAGCGCCGACTCGTAGTCCAGGATCAGCGCCTCGTGGGAGGAGTAGAACTCGACGGTCCGGAACTCCTCCGGGTCCACCCCGCAGGCGTTCATGAAGTTCATCGCGCGGTCGATCTCGCGGGCCAGCGCCTCGTAGCGCTGCCCGGAGGGCGAGGACTTCACGAAGTCCTGGTTCCAGGCGTGCACCTGGCGCAGGTCGGCGTAGCCGCCGGTGGTGAAGGCGCGGACGAGGTTCAGCGTCGCCGCGGAGGCGTGGTACATCCGCTTGAGCCGCTGCGGGTCCGGGATGCGGGCCGCCTCGGTGAACTCGAAGCCGTTGACGGAGTCGCCGCGGTAGGTCGGCAGCGTCACACCGTCGCGGGTCTCGGTCGGCTTGGAGCGCGGCTTGCTGTACTGGCCGGCGATCCGGCCGACCTTGACCACCGGGACGGACCCGGCGTAGGTCAGTACGGCGCCCATCTGGAGCAGCGTCTTGAGCTTGTTGCGGATGTGCTCGGCCGACACCGCGTCGAAGGCCTCGGCGCAGTCGCCGCCCTGAAGCAGGAACGCCTCACCACGGGCGACGGCTCCCAGGCGCTCACGCAGCTGGTCGCACTCACCCGCGAAGACGAGCGGCGGATAGGACTCGAGCTCCGCGATCACATCGCGCAGAGCCTCTTGGTCCGGCCAGTCAGGCTGCTGCGCCGCGGGCAGGTCTCGCCAGGTGTTGCCACCGGCGTGGGTTTCAGCGTTCACGGTCACATGGCCCACATTACGGGGTCTTCCCGGGCGTCCAGCACGCCGACCGCACTATGAGACAGGCTCCACACCGTGAGGCACGCCCGGCGCGCTCGCGCCCGTGCCGGGTCCGGCCCCGCTCACTCCGGCCCGGCTCACTCGGGAAGCGCGTCCTCCGGAGTGCCGCGGGCGATGGCCGCGAGCGTGCTCAGCGCGTACGGCAGCAGCTCCAGGGGAGCACCGGCCAGGCCGAGGCGTACCGCGTTCGGTGCGGGCGCGGCGGCCTGGGTGCCCTCGGGTGCGACCGCGAAGGCCGTGGCCGGGGTGACGGCGATACCGCGCCGGGCGGCGGCGGCCAGGAAGCTCTCCGCCCGCCAGCCGTCCGGCAGCTGCCACCAGGCGCAGTAGGACCGCGGGTCGGTCCGTACGTCGAACCCTTCGAGGTGCTCGCGGACCCGCGCCTGCCGGACGGCGGCGTCCCGGCGCTTGGCGCGGACGATGCGGTCCACGGTGCCGTCGGCCAGCCAGCGGGTGACGGCTTCCAGGGCGAAGCCGCCCGCGGTCCAGCCGCCGGACCGCAGGGCCGCGGCGACCTTGTCGGTCAGCGGCCCGGGCGCGAGGACCAGGCCGACGGTGAGGCCGGGGGCGAGCCGCTTGGAGAAGCTGTCGACGAGGAAGGTCCGCTCGGGCGCGAGGGCGGCGAGCGGCAGCAGCGGCAGGCCGGGCGGGAACGGTACGCCGGGCGGGAGCGGCAGCCCCGCACTCAGCGGCACTCCGGGGGCGAAGGGGGCGAGCGGAGACACGGGGGCGGGGTGCATGAGGGGGGCGTGCTGCATACCGGGGGCGCCGGGGATGCCCGGGGTGGCTCCCATGCCCGCCAGGCCGGCCGGCGGCAGGGAGAACGGCAGGCCGGGCCCGCCGGCCGGATCCGCCCCGTAGGCAGCGTGGAACACCTCCGGGTGTGTATCTCCCCCCTCGCCCTCACCACCTTCCTCCGCCTTCCCGCCCGCCTCCACGTCCTCCTGGAGGAACGACCAGATCGCGTCCTCGACCGCCCACAGGTCCAGCTCACGCAGGGTCTCGGTCAGTTCGGTGCGCCGCTGGGCCGGCATCGTCACGCCGAGCGGGTTGTGCAGGGTGGGCTGGAGGTAGACCGCGCACAGCGGGGCGGAGCGGTGGGCGGCGCGTACCGCGTCCGGGCGCAGCCCGTACTCGTCCGTCGCAAGCGGTACGAGCGTCACGCCGATCCGTGCCGCGATGGCCTTGACCAGTGGATATGTGAATGCCTCGACGCCCAGTCGGCCGCCCGGCGGGACCAGCGCGGCCACCGTGCCGGCCACCGCCTGCCGGCCGTTGCCCGCGAACAGGATCCGGTCGGGGTCGGCGGCCAGGCCGGTACGGTCGAGGAGTGCGGCCGCGGCGGTGCGGGCCGCCGGGGTACCGGCCGGGCCGACCGGGCCCATCGCCGCTTCGAGGGCGTCGGGGCGCAGCAGCGGCGTGATGCCCTCGGCGAGCAGCGCGGCCTGTTCGGGGACGACGGGGTAGTTGAGTTCGAGGTTGACGCGGGTGCCGGCGGCCGGGGCGGCCGGTTCGGCGAGCGCGGGGCCCGGCGCGTGCTGTGCGGCGCGGACGTAGGTGCCGCGGCCGACCTCGCCGACGGTCAGGCCGCGGCGGGCCAGTTCGCGGTAGACGCGGGTGGCGGTGGAGTTGGCGATCCGGCGCCCGCGGGCGAAGTCACGCTGGGTGGGGAGCCGGTCGCCGGGGCGCAGCCGTCCGGCGGCGATATCCGCCGCGACGGCGTCGGCGATGCGCTGGTAGTCCTTCGCGGCCATGGTCCGCCCCTTCTCGCGATCGCCTTCGCTCCGCCGATGGCACATTGCACCGAGTGCAATGTTTTCATTGCACCGGGATTGTCTGCCTCATAGCATCGAGACGTCAAGGGGCACGAAGCCAACTGACAGGCGAAAGGGGCGAGTTGTGTCGAGCGCGTCGTACGCGAGGGATATCAACGGGATCAGCATCGGCTACGAGGACCGGGGCGCCGGGGCACCCCTGGTACTCGTCCACGGCCATCCCTTCGACCGCACGATGTGGGCACCCCAGATCGAGACCTTCGGAACCGCGGGGCCGCCCGGCGACTGGCGGGTGATCGCCCCGGATCTGCGGGGATACGGCGCCTCGACGGTCGTTCCCGGGGTCACGCTCCTGGAGACCTTCGCCCACGACATCGCCGCGCTGCTGGACGCACTGGGCCTGGGGGCGGAGCGGATCGTGCTCGGCGGGCTGTCCATGGGCGGCCAGATCGTCATGGAGTTCGCCCGGCTGTTTCCGGAGCGGCTGCGCGGCCTGGTGCTCGCCGACACCTTCGCGAGGGGCGAGACTTCCGAGGGCAAGGCGATCCGTAACGCCATCGCCGACCGGCTGCTGCGGGAGGGCATGGGCGGCTACACGGACGAGGTGCTGGACAAGATGGTCGCGCCGTACAACATCGAGCGGCAGCCGGAGGTCGCCGTGCACGTCCGCCGGATGATGCTCGGCGCCCCGCCCGAGGGAGCCGCCGCGGCGCTCCGCGGCCGGGCCGAACGCCTCGACTACACCGAACTGCTGGGGCGGATCACGGTGCCCACGCTGGTCGTCGTCGGCGAGGACGACAGCTACACCCCGGTCTCCGACGCGGAGTTCCTGCACTGGCACATCCGGGACGCCACGCTCACCGTGATCGAGGACGCCGCCCATCTGCCGAACCTGGAGCAGCCCGCCCAGTTCGACGAAGCGCTCGGGAAGTTCCTGGCCACCATCCGGTAGGGTGCGCACCATGCACGCGCAACCAACCATGAACATGAACTGGTGGTGGACCGCTCATCCGGCGGCCCACTGATTCGCGCGCACACCACACACTCCGCGAAGGCCGCCCGAGGGGCGGCCTTCAGTGTTTCCACCGGCCGTTCCTCTTCTGGCTCACCTGGAAGGAACCGCCATGCACCGCGAGCCCCTCGCCCCGACCGACGCCGCCGCGCTCGTCCAGCGGCTGCTCGACCCGGCCTGCCCTCCGTTCGCCCTGCTGCGCCGCCGCTCTCCGGGCCGGGAGTCGGCCGGCTGCCCCGCCACCATCGAGGTGCTGATCGGCGAGGTGGACGAGGTCGAGCGGCTGGCCGACATCCCGCTGGGTGACGGTGTGCCGGACGCGCCGGTGACCGACGCGCTGGCGCTGATCCCGTTCCGGCAGATCCGCGAGCGCGGCTTCCGCGCCCACGACGACGGCACTCCGCTGGCCGTGCTGCGCCCCCGGGAGACAGCCGAACTGCCCCTGGACGAGGTGCTGGCGGCCCTTCCGGCGCATGACGTGCGGGTGACGGACGGGGCGTTCGACGTGGACGACGCGGCGTACGCGGAGATCGTCGGGCGGGTGGTCCGGGACGAGATCGGCACCGGCGAGGGCGCGAACTTCGTCGTCCGCCGGACGTTCGAGGGGGAGATCCCGGACTTCTCGGCGGCCGACGCGCTGGCGCTGTTCCGCCGACTGCTGGCCGGTGAGCGCGGCGCGTACTGGACGTATGTCGTGCACCGGCCCGGGGTGCGCACGCTGGTCGGCGCCAGCCCCGAGGTGCATGTGCGGATGACCGGGGGAACGGTGGTGATGAACCCGATCAGCGGTACGTACCGCTATCCGTCCGGGGGCCCCACCTCCGAGAGCCTGCTGGCGTTCCTCGGCGACCGGAAGGAGGTCGAGGAACTGTCCATGGTGGTGGACGAGGAGCTGAAGATGATGTGCACCGTCGGGGACAAGGGCGGTGTGGTGATCGGGCCCCGGCTCAAGGAAATGGCCCACCTCGCGCATACCGAATACGAGCTGCGTGGCCGGTCCACTCTCGATGTGCGGGAGGTGCTCAAAGAGACGATGTTCGCGGCGACGGTGACCGGGTCGCCGGTGCAGAACGCCTGCCGGGTCATCGAGCGGCATGAACCGGTCGGTCCTGACGGGCGCGGGCGGGGGTACTACGCGGGAGCTCTGGCGCTCATCGGCCGGGATGCCGGGGGTGCGCAGACCCTGGACTCGCCGATCCTGATCCGTACCGCCGATATCGCCGCGGACGGCCGGCTGCGGGTCCCCGTCGGCGCCACCCTGGTCCGTGCTTCCGACCCGCACGGCGAGGTCGCCGAGACGCATGCCAAGGCGGCGGGGGTGCTCACCGCCCTCGGGGTGCGGCCTTCGCCGGTACGGGCCACGGCGGCCGGGGAACCACCGCGGCTGGCCGACGATCCGCGGGTGCGGGCCGCGCTGGACGCCCGCCGCGCCGACCTCGCGCCCTTCTGGCTGCGGATGCAGACCACCGCGCCGACCGCCGCGCTGAGCGGCCATGCGCTGGTCGTCGACGCCGAGGACACCTTCACCGCGATGCTGGCGCATCTGCTGCGCACCTCCGGGCTGGCAGTCACCGTCCGCCGCTACGACGAGCCGGGGCTGCGCGAGGCCGCCCTGACGCACGAGGGGCCGGTGGTGCTGGGCCCGGGGCCAGGCAATCCGTCCGACGCGGCCGACCCCAAGATGCGCTTTCTGCGCGCGCTGACGGCGGAGCTAGTCGCCGGCCATCGCCATGGCCTGCTCGGCGTCTGCCTGGGGCACGAGCTGCTCGCCGCCGAGTTGGGGCTGGAGATCGTGCGCAACGACGTGCCGTTCCAGGGAGCGCAGGAGCGGATCGACTTCTTCGGGCGCCCGGAGACGGTCGGCTTCTACAACACCTTCTCGGCCCGCTGCGATGACACCACTGCGGCCGAACTCGCCATGCACCGCGTCGAGTTGAGCCGGGACGCGGGGACCGGTGAGGTGCACGCGCTGCGCGGTCCGGGCTTCGCCGGGGTGCAGTTCCACCCCGAGTCGGTACTGACCCTGGACGGCGCCGCGGTCACCGCGCAGCTGTTGGCAGCTGTCCTCGTGTGACCAGCATGTTCTCGCTGGAGCGGCCGGCCAGATAGTCCTGGACATTGGTCACGGTGGTCTCGACGATCCGGCCGACCGCTTCCTCGGTGAAGTACGCCTGATGCGAGGTGACCAGCACGTTCCCGAACGTCATCAGGCGGGCGAGGATGTCGTCGTTGATCACGTCCAGGGAGTGGTCGAAGAAGAACAGCCCGGCCTCCTCCTCGTAGACGTCCAGGCCGACGCCGGTCAGCCGGCCGGCCTTGAGCGTGCCGACGAGGGCGGCGGTGTCGATCAGTCCGCCGCGGCTGGAGTTGATCAGGATCGCGTCGTCCTTCATCGCGGCCAGCGCGGCGGCGTCGACGAGGTGCCGGGTGGTCTCCAGCAACGGGACGTGCAGGGTGATCAGATCCGCCTCGGCGAACAGCTGCTCCTTGGCGACGTACTTCATGCCGAGCGCGGCGCAGCGGGGGTTCTCGGCGATGTCCCAGCCGAGCAGGTTCATGCCGAAGCCGTGGGCGATCCGGGTGAACGCCTCGCCGATCCTGCCGGTGCCGATCACGCCCGCCGTCCGGCCGCGCAGATCGCGGCCCATCAGGCCGTCCAGCCGGAAGTCGAAGTTACGGGTGCGATTGGCGGCCCGTACGATCCGCCGGTTCACCGCCAGCGCCAGGCCCCAGGCGAATTCCGCGACCGCATAGGGCGAGTAGGCGGAGACCCGGCCGATGGTCATGAGGAGGTCGGCCGCGGCCTCCAGATCGATGTTGTTGAAGCCCGTGGAGCGCTGGGCGATCATCTTGGTGCCGCCGGCCGAGAGGGTCTGCAGGACATCGGCGCTCAGATCGGCGTTGACGCTGGTGCTGACGATCTCGTAGCCGTGCGCGATGGGGGCGGTGTCGCGGTTGAGGAAGACATCCAGGCTGCGGACCTGGTGACGGCCTTCGAAGGCCTTCGCCAGCAGCGGCCGCTCATCCGCCTGCACACCGAATGCAACGATCTCCACGATCACTCCCGCCGATGCCGCTTCTTCCGGTTTCCCCCTGTTCCGAGCGATAGGCCGAATATAAGGCCCATCGCTCGGCGGTGCCGTCCGGAGCGCGGTGCCGTCCGGAGGCAAGAGCAGGGGACGCGGCTTCGCTCAGCCGAAGAAGACGCCGACCTCGGAGTAGAGCGACGGATCGACCGTCTTGAGCTTCGCGGTCGCCTCGGCGATCGGCACCCGGACGATGTCCGTACCGCGCAGCGCGACCATCTTCCCGAAATCGCCGTCCTGCACCGCGTCGATGGCGTGCAGCCCGAAGCGGGTGGCCAGCCAGCGGTCGAAGGCGCTGGGCGTGCCGCCGCGCTGGGTGTGCCCGAGCACCGTCGTCCGGGCCTCCTTGCCCGTACGCTCCTCGATCTCCTTGGCCAGCCACTCCCCCACGCCCGACAGCCGGACATGACCGAACGAATCGGTGGACCCGTCCTTGAGCACCATCTGGCCGTCCTTGGGCATCGCGCCCTCGGCGACGACCACGATCGGGGCGTAGCGGACCTTGAAGCGGGAGTCGATCCAGCGGCAGACCTGCTCGATGTCGAAGCGCTGCTCGGGGATGAGGATGACATTCGCCCCACCGGCCAGGCCCGAGTGCAGGGCGATCCAGCCGGCGTGCCGGCCCATCACCTCGACGACCAGCACCCGCATATGGGATTCGGCGGTGGTGTGCAGCCGGTCGATGGCCTCCGTGGCCACGCCGACGGCGGTGTCGAAGCCGAAGGTGTAGTCGGTGGCCGAGAGGTCGTTGTCGATGGTCTTGGGGACGCCGACGCAGGGCACGCCGTGTTCCTCGTAGAGCCGGGCGGCGACGCCGAGGGTGTCCTCGCCGCCGATCGCGATCAGCGCCTCGACCTCATGCTTGGCGAGGTTCTCGTTGATCCGGCGAACGCCGTCGTCCACCTTGAAGGGGTTGGTCCGCGAGGAGCCCAGGATCGTGCCGCCACGGGGCAGGATGCCACGGACCGCCGCGATATCCAGCGGGACCGTGTCGCCCTCCAGCGGTCCGCGCCAGCCGTCGCGGAACCCGATGAACTCGTATCCGTGCTCCTGGGTGCCCTTGCGCACGGCGCCCCGGATCACCGCGTTGAGACCGGGGCAGTCGCCGCCGCCCGTCAGTACTCCGACCCGCATCGTTGCTTCACCTACATCCCGTCAGGGCCGCGCACACGGCCGTGAATGAGCCGACCCGGTCACGCTAATGGTGATCTGGGTCACTCCGGGATGGGGCGAGGGTCGATTCCGTTGAAATGCCGGGGAGTTGACGCGATGCGTTCACCCGTACGAGCGGGACCGGATGGGTCTACGGCGCCCGCTACGCGTCGTCGAGGCCGCGCTCTATCGCGTACCGCACCAGCTCCACGCGGTTGTGCAACTGCAGCTTGCCGAGGGTGTTCTGGACGTGGTTCTGCACCGTGCGGTGCGAGATGACCAGCCGCTCGGCGATCTGCTTGTACGAGAGCCCCTTGGCGACCAGGCGCAGCACCTCGGTCTCCCGGTCCGTCAGCTGCGGTGCGCCGGGCTCGTCCGGCGTCGCCGGGGCGGGCTCCGTGGCCAGCCTGCGGTACTCGCCCAGCACCAGACCGGCCAGGCCGGGGGTGAACACCGGGTCGCCGGCGGCGGTGTGCCGCACCGCGTCCAGCAGTTCCTCGGTGCTCGCCGACTTCAGCAGATAGCCGGTCGCCCCGGACTTGACCGCCTCCAGGACATCGGCGTGCTCACCGCTCGCGGAGAGCACCAGCACCCGCAGCGCCGGATTGGCGCCGACCAGCTCCTTGCACACCTGGACACCGGGCAGCCCCGGCAGATTGAGATCCAGCACCAGCACATCGGGCGCCACGGCCTGCGCCCTGCGCACCGCCTGGAGGCCGTCCCCGGCCGTCGCCACCACGTCGAACCCGGCCTCGGCCAGATCCCGCGCGACCGCGTCACGCCACATCGGGTGGTCGTCGACCACCATGACCTTCAGGCCCGTCTGCTCGCTCATGCCTTCCCCCGCCTTCCGCCCTCGGGCGCACCGCCCTTGGGGATCTTCAACTCCACTTCCGTGCCCTGGCCCGGGACCGAGACCCAGTCGGCGCTGCCGCCCAGCTCCCGCAGCCGCCCGCGGATCGACAGGGCCACCCCGAGACGGCCCTCGCGCTCGGCGTCGGCGAGCCGCCCCTCGGGAATGCCGGGGCCGTCGTCGCGCACCGTCACGATCACCTCGTCCGGTTCGTCCTCCACCAGGATCCACGCGTGGGCGCCTTCCCCCGCGTGCACCCGCACATTGTCCAACGCGGCACCGACAGCGGCCGTCAGCTCCGCCGCCGCGACGGCCGGCAGCTCGACGGGCGCACCGGGCTCGGAGAAGGTGATGCCGGCGCACGCGTACGGCGCGAGCAGCGCCCGGATGTCGCACGGCGCACCGGGGCGGTCGGGCAGCGGGGTACCGGCTTTCGGCATCATCACGCCATTTGCCGAGGTGGGACCCGCCGGGTCCGTCCCGCGCTGCGGCGGCACCAGCCCGCTGGAGACCAACGTCCGCAGCGCGACCTCCTGTTCGCCCGCCATCCGGCCGAGTTCGGCGGCCTCGCCACCGATCGCGGCACCGCGCCGCTGCACCATCGCCAGCACCTGGAGCACGCTGTCGTGGATATCGCGGGCCAGCCGCTCCCGTTCGCGGGTGGCGGCCTCGATCTGCAACGCGCGGGCGAGGGTGCGCTCACTCGCGCGGGCCACCTCGACGACATAGCCGATCGCGACGCTGGCCACCCACACCAGGACCACGTTGTGGATGGTGTCGCGGGCCAGCTCCTGGCGTTCGAGGAGATTGGCCACGGCGACGGCGCTGGAGGCCGCCGCGGCCCAGCGCCAGCCGCCCTTGATCGCGAAGCCCAGGACCGCGCCCGCCGTCCAGATGGACGGCAGCGTGGGCCCGCCGTCCATGATGCGGGCGTGCGTGTCGACCAGCAGGGTGAGGAGGATGCCGCCGACCGCGAAGCTGAGGTCGGCGATCAGGAACTGCCGGGTGCAGCGCTCCGCGGCGGTGGTACGCCGCCAGGTCAGCGCCATCCAGAGGGTGAGCGCGCCCATGTAGGCAGCGGCGCCCAGCGGATGGGCGTACTTGTTGTAGGAGAGCGCGAACAGTACGAGGGTGTAGACGAGAGTGAGGATCCGGTAGCCGGTGAGCGCACGCCACAGGGGCAGCTCGACGGACATCCGCATCACCTTCGGGCGCTTGCCCTTGCGCCTGTCCACGGTCCGTATCGCGGCATCCGTCATGCCGGCCCCCACCCCCTGCCGGGCGTCTTTACGCCCCGGCCTCGGCCTTGCCCTTGCCCGTCTTGTCCGCGGCGGCGTTCCCGGACTTCGCTGCCTTCTCCGCCTCCGCCTTCTTCTTCGCGGCATCTGCGATCTGGCGCTTCGCCGCCGTCGCGTAGATGTCGACGTACTCCTGGCCGGACAGCTTCATGATCTCGTACATGACCTCGTCGGTGACCGACCGCAGGATGAAGCGGTCGCCCTCCATGCCCTGATAGCGGGTGAAGTCCAGGGGCTTGCCGATACGGATGCCCGGCCGGATCATCTTCGGCACGATCTTGCCCGGAGGCTGCACCTTCTCGGTGTCGATCATCGCGACGGGGATCACCGGCGCCCCGGTGGCCAGCGCGACCCGCGCCAGGCCGCCCGGCTTGCCGCGGTAGAGCCGGCCGTCCGGGGAGCGGGTGCCCTCCGGATAGATGCCGAACAGCTCACCGCGTTCCAGCACCTCGATACCGCTCTTGATCGCCGCCTCGCCGGCGCCGCGGCCGCCGGAGCGGTCCACCGGAAGCTGGCCCACACCCTTGAAGAACGCCGCCGTCAGCTTCCCCTTCACGCCCGGGGAGGTGAAGTATTCGGCCTTCGCGATAAAGGTGACCTTGCGGTCGAGCACCGCGGGCAGGAAGAAGGAGTCCGAGAAGGACAGATGGTTGCTCGCGAGGATCGCCGGACCCTCGGCGGGAATGTTCTCGATGCCCTCCACCCAGGGCCTGAAGGCAAGCTTCAGCGACCCGCCGATGGAAAACTTCATTGCGCCGTAGATCAACCGACTGCCTCCTGTGTGTGACGCAAAGACCTTAACCTGCCCCGGCTCCCCGCTCACCGCGACGGGGCTGCGGCGGCTCACCGGCCGCCGGGCACGGGTCCCGCGGACCGCTTCGGAGGGGACTGCGGACTTCCCCGTCCGGCGGCCCCCGTCGGACCTATCCGGCCGCCGTCACTCCGCGTACCCTGGGGTAACTCGCCAGCCCCCTTCATTGATCGGAGTCTCCCGGTGCCGCTCCTTCCCGGAGCCGAGCCGTTCCGCCGTGACGGCGGAGAGGTCGGCGTTCTTGTGTGCCACGGCTTCACCGGCTCCCCCCAGTCCGTGCGCCCCTGGGCCGAATATCTCGCCGACCGCGGGCTGACCGTCTCGCTGCCGCTGCTGCCCGGCCATGGCACCCGCTGGCAGGACTTGCAGCTCACGACCTGGCAGGACTGGTACGCAGAGGTGGACCGCGAACTGCGGGCGCTGACCGAGCGCTGCACCAAGGTCTTCGTCTGCGGGCTGTCCATGGGCGGCGCGCTGGCACTGCGGCTGGCCGCCAAGCACGGCGACGCGATCAGCGGGGTGGCCGTGGTCAATCCGGCCAACAAGGTGCACGACAAGGCGGGCGCACTGCTGCCCGTGCTGCGCTATGTGGTGCGTACGACCAAGGGCATCGCCAGTGACATCGCCAAGCCCGGCGCGACCGAGGTCGGCTACGACCGCACCCCGCTGCACGCCGCGCATTCGGTACGGAGGTTCTTCCTCCAGGTCGACTCCGAACTCCCGGCGGTCACCCAGCCGTTGCTGGTGATGACCAGCCCGCAGGACCATGTCGTACCGCCGGTGGACTCCGAGCGCATCCTGAGCCGGGTGTCCTCCACGGACGTACGGCAGACGCCGCTGGAGCGCAGCTACCACGTCGCGACGCTCGACCACGACGCGGAGCAGATCTTCCAGGACACCTTCGCCTTCATCACCCGGCTCGCGCCGGAAGCGCGCGCGGGCGCGGTCGAGGAGGGGACGGCGGCCAGTGGCGGAGCGTAGCCCCCGCGACCCCCGGGACCCGCTGGACGAAGAGGCCGCCTGGGCCGAGATCGTGGCGGGCTACGGCGAGCAGCCGCAGTTCCCGACGGCGGACGACGGCGAGGACGGGGACCGGGCCGGGGACGGCGGCGAGGACGGCAAGGACGGGAAGAGCGGGAAGGGGCCTGCCGAGCCGGGCACGGACGGCACGGGCCACGAGGACAGCGACGACGGTGCCGACGCGAAGCCCGCCGGCTCCGCGGACGGTGGAACGGGCGACGCCGGCGCCTCCCGTCCGGGCAGCTTCGTCGTCTATGCCCCCGGCGTCGGGCCGCGCGACTGGAGCGCCGCCGCGCCGTCCGACGACGACTTCGACGAGACGGACGAGGGCCACTTCACGCCGCCCGAACCGCCTCCGCTGCCGCAGGCCGATGTCACCGCCAAGTTCGCCTGGATCGCGGTGCTCGGCGGCCCCCTGCTGCTGGTCGTCATGATGCTGCTCCAGCAGCCGGTGACGTGGTGGATCACGGTGCTGGGCATCGGCGGATTCCTCGGCGGCTTCGCCACCCTGGTGGCCCGGATGAAGAGCGACGACGAGGACGACGAAGGGACACCGGGCAGCGGCGCGGTGGTGTGACCTCAGCCGGCCGGCACCCGCAGTGCCGCCAGCACCGGCAGATGATCCGTGGCGGCCTTGAGATCCGCCTCGCGCACGCCGGGCAGGCCATGGGGCACCCCGCAGCCGAGCACCTCCACACCCGCCGTCGTGAACACCGCGTCGATCCGCTGATGCGGATCATGGGGCGTGGAGGTGAACTCGCCGCCCCACGGCTTCGCCGCCCAGCCGTCGGTGAGCGCGGCCGCCAGCCGCTGGAAACTGCGGCCGGCCGGCCGGTCGTTGAGGTCGCCCGCGGCGACGGCGTACGGGACGTCCAGCCGCGCCAACCGGTCCAGGAGCAGCCCGGCCTGTTCGTAGCGCTCTTCGGCGGCGAGGCTGAGATGGCAGCTGAGCACACCGAGCCGGGCCCGGCCGAGCCGGACCACGGCGGTCGCGAAGCCGCGCTGGTGCAGCCCGGGGGTGCGGGGAAGCAGGACGTCCTCCGTACGCTCCACATGGGCGCGCAGAGTGGAGAGGATCATCGGGCCCGCCGTGGTGCCGCCGCCGGTGACGTACACCAGCCCGGACGCGCGGGCCAGCCGCTCGGCGGCCTTGCGCCAGCGGAAGAACCGCGGCGCCTCCTGGATCAGCACGAGGTCGGGGGCGCAGCCCCGGATGACTCGGGCCAGCGCCGCCCGGTCATCGCGCATCGAGCGGATGTTGTAGCTGAGCACCCGGATCACGGCCGAACCGTCGGGCTCGGTGTGGGAGTCGGGGAGCGAATTCAACGGTAACGTCACGCGCGCCAAGATATGGCAACGCCCGCCACCTCCACAGGACGCGACGGGCGTTGCCGTACCGATGAGAAGCCGCTACCGGCGTACCCCTAACCCTGACGGGCCAGGTCCGCCGCGCCCACCAGCCCCGCCTTGCCGCCCAGCTGTGCGGCCAGTACCTGTGCGTGCGGGCGCCACTGGTTGCCGACCAGCCAGCGGCGGAAGGACTTGCGGATCGGGTCGAGGACCAGTTCGCCCTCGTCCGAGACGCCGCCGCCGACGATGAAGGCGGACGGGTCGAAGAGCGAGGCCAGGTCGGCCAGGCCCGCGCCGGCCCAGCGGGCCAGTTCGCGGAACGAGTCGATGGCGACCGGGTCGCCCTGGCGGGCGGCCTCGCTGATGTGCTTGCCCTGGATGCCGTCGGGGGTGCCGTCGCCGAGGGCGAGCAGCACCGCGGCGGCGTCGGGTGTGGCGGAGGCGCGCTGGCGGGCGTAGCGCAGCAGGGCCCGCCCTGAGGCGTACTGCTCCCAGCAGCCCTGGCTGCCGCAGCCGCAGAGCAGACCGTCGGGGACGACCCGGATGTGGCCGAACTCGGCGGCGACGCCGAAGCGTCCGCGGCGCAGCTTGTTGCCGATGATGATGCCGCCGCCCAGGCCCGTGCCGAGGGTGATGCAGATGACGTCGCTGTGGCCCTGGCCGGCGCCGAATTTGTACTCGCCCCAGGCGGCGGCGTTGGCGTCGTTCTCGACGACGACGGGGAGACCGACGCGCTGCTCGACCTTGTCCTTGAGCGGTTCGTGGCGCCAGTCGATGTTGGGCGCGAAGAGGACCGTGGCCCGCTTCTCGTCGACGTAACCGGCGGCACCGATGCCGACCGCCTCGACCTGGTGGTCGGCCCCCACCGTCCGGACGGCGTCCGCGATGGCCTCGGTCAGCGCATCGGTGGCCTGCGGGGTCGGCACCTTGCACGTCTCAAGGATCGAGCCCTCTTCGTCGACCACGCCGGCCGCGATCTTCGTGCCGCCGATGTCGACGCCGATGGTGAGTCCCATGTGTCCCTCAGTATTCGCTCGAACCCCGCCGGGACCAACCGTACCGGAGCCGGGTCAGTCGAGATCGATCCGCTCGGCGCCGGTGGGACCGTCGTCGTCGCGCGGATCGTCGCCGCGGGCCGTTCCGGTGGTGCCGCCGGGCCGCTCACCGAGGTCCTCGCGGGTCCAGCGGCGCTCGCTGCTCTCGACGGCCGAGCGGTAGGCGGCGAGCAGCTCGGAGCCGGCCGCGGCGAGGTGGTCGAAGATGTCGGGGTTGCGCTCGATGACCGGCTCGACGGCGGCCTTGGCCTGCCGGAACAGCTGGTTGACGGCGCCCTGCGCGGCGATCCCGCCCAGCGCGCCGGGCAGCTGGATGCCGCTGAGCTTCTCGGTCACCGCCTCGGCGAGCTTGCGCAGCTCCTCGGCGGCGTTGCCGGGCTGCGGGCCGTTCTCGGCACGACGGCGGGCCTTGAGCGTGGCGAGGTCCTCGGCGCACGCCGTCTCCCAGGCGTCGGCATCGACATCGGCCTTGCGGTCGGCGGGACGCTCGGTGGCATCACTCATGATGAACTCCGTGGACTCCTGCGGCGCGGCGGGTACGGCGGTGCTGTACAGCGGTGCGGTACAGCGGTGGTACGGCGGAGCGGGTCGGGAAAGGTACTCGGGACGCACGCTCCGGAGCGGGACTCACTCCCGACGGTACCCGAATGGTGGTACGGCGTTCACGGCTCTCCGGCCGTTCAGTGCCTCTCGGGCCACAGCGCCGGATCGGGGGTGAAGCGGATGTCCAGGACGCCGTCCCGCAGCCCGGCGCCGGAGACCGTGCAGCGGCGCAGCGCGGAGGGGAGCGTACGGATCCGCCGGAAGCGCCCGACGGTGACGACGATCTCGTCGCCGCGGCGCACCAGGCCGAGGGCGTCCCGCTCGGCGCCGGGCAGCGGCACCCGCCAGACGAGGATGCCGTCGGTGGCGAGGCGGTCCTCGACGGTCCAGGGGTCGGAGTGCGCTCCCCCACCGGCAGGGGCGGTGTCGGCAGGGGCGCCGTGGCCGGGAGCCGTGTCGTCGATCTCGCCGAGGGGCCCGTCGATCAGCTCGTCGAGCTCCTCGACGCCCTGGGGGTCGCGGCCCAGGTGCGGTACCTCGTGGACGGGAATGTCACGGAATTCGTCGCGCAGCGCCTTGAGGGCGGTCTGCTGGCTGCCGGAGAGCGCGGCGAGGAAGGGGTCCGCCGAGTCGGTGGGCAGCAGCCGGTTGACGAGGACGCCGTCGGTGCGGCGGCCGTGCAGCGCGAGTCCCGCACGGACGCTGCGCAGATTCGCGGCGGCGACCGGGCCGGCCTCGGTGATCAGGCGTACGGACGTGCCGGGGTCGTCGATCACCCGCTGGACGGCGGCGAGTTCGCTCTCCCAGCGCTCGGCGGCCTCGTACAGCTTCTGGGCCGGCATGGGGACGCCCGCGAGCTGGGCGAGGACCGGGCGCAGCGCACGGGCGGCCTGGCGTTCGGGCGGCAGCAGGCGGCGCAGATAGCGGCGGACCTGGGCGGGCAGGGCGAGCAACCGGATCGTTTCAGCGGCCGGCGGTGTGTCGACGACGACCAGGTCCCAGGCGTCCGAGGCGTGTTCGGCGCGCAGTGCGTGCAGCAGCGCGAAGGCCTCGGAGCCGGGGAGCTCGGTGAGTTCGTCCTCTTCGAGGGGGGCCGCGCCGAGCAGGTCGAGGGCGGCGCCGGCGCGCTCCTGGAAGGCGAGGAATTCCTGGCGGAAGCGGTCGCCGGGGTCGACCCGGCGGACGTGCAGGCCGGGGAGTACCGGGGTGGGCACGTCGGCGGCGAGGCGCCCGGAGCGCAGCACCGTTTCCGGAGCATCGCTCTCGGTGGTGAGCAGCAGTACGCGCGCTCCCCGCCGGGCACCGGCCAGAGCGGTCGCGGCGGCGAGCGTCGTGCGGCCCGCGCCGCCGGAGCCCGTGACGAGGAGGGTGCGCACGCTCAGAGCTTCTTGGCGGGGTCGATGGGGTCCGCGGGCGCGGCGTCGCCGGCCGCTGCCGCGGGGCCATCGGCACCACTCTCGACGCGCTTCTTCAGCCCGGCCAGCGCCCGGTCGATGATGACCTTCTCCGCCTTGCGCTTGATCATCCCGAGCATCGGGATCTTGACGTCGACGGTGAGCTGGTACGTCACCTCGGTGCTCGCGCCGCCCTGCACCGCGGCGAGCCGGTAGGAGCCGTCGAGGGCGCGCAGCATCTGCGACTTGACCAGCGACCAGCTGACCTCGTTCTCCCCGGTCCAGGTGTAGGCGAGGGTGTGGTCGTCCTTGATCGCGCCGGCGTCCAGCAGCAGGCGGACCTGCTCCGCTCGGCCCCGGTCGTCCTTGGCGAGCACCTCTGCCTCTTTGACCTCGCCGGTCCACTCCGGGTAGCGGTCGAAGTCGGCGATCACTCCCATCACCTCGGCGGGTGCCGCCTCGATCGTGATGCTAGAGCTGGTGTGTTCGGCCATCGCCGTGACTCCTCCATGCCGATTCATGCCGGTCCGCCGACTCGCGGCAATCTCGCGTCAATCCTGGTGTCTCTGCTGCTGAAGGCTACCGCGCGGCGAACCGCCGACGGACACCAGCAGGCCCCCGACGAGGGGCCCGTCGGCTATCGGCCACCGGCCCGCCACCGACGGCGAAGGCCGCCGCACGGCGCCGGGCCGGGCCCAGGGCCGGTCCGGCGGATCATGGCCGGGCCCTACCACTCCAGGACGTACGGCGTCCCGGTCGCGTTGAAGTGCCCCACATTGACGCATTCCGTGCCCCCGATCCGGGCCCGCCGGGCGAGCGGCTGGTGGACATGACCGAAGAGCGAATAGCGGGGCCGGGTGCGGCGGATGGCCTGCAGCAGCGCCGCGCTGCCGCGCTCGAAGCGGCGGGCGACGGTGTCGTAGCAGAGCTCGGGGACGTCCGGCGGGATGTGGGTGCACAGCACGTCCACCTCGCCGACCGCCTCGATCTTGGCGGCGTACTCCTCGTCGCTGATCTCGTACGGCGTCCGCATGGGTGTGGTCAGGCCGCCGCCGATGAAGCCGAAGACCCGGCCGCCGATCTCCACCCGCTGCCCGTCCAGGACCGTGGTGCCGGGTCCGGCGTATTCCGGCCACAGGCGCGGCATGTCGACATTGCCGTAGGTGGCGTACGTGGGCGTGGGGAAGGCGGCGAACAGTTCCGCGTACTGCTTGCGGACCGCGCCCTCGATGACCGACTCCTGGGTCACGCCCGTGCGGGTCAGCTCACCCCACAGCCTGCGGCCCAGCTCACGGGCCTCGTCGAAGCGGCGGGCGGTGCGCAGCTCGACCAGGGTGTCGGCGTGCGCGACGCCGAAGAGGTCGGGGAAGATGCCGCGCGAGTGGTCGTCGTAGTCGAGGAAGAGCACCAGGTCGCCGAGGCAGACCACGGCGTCGGCGCCGGCTCCGGCCCGAGCGAGGTCCCGGCTGTTGCCATGTACGTCACTGACCACATGCACGCGCATGGCGCCACCCTAGATCCATCGGGACCGCGGTCGGGAGGGGGCCCCGGACCTGCGGTTATTTCGGGTCACCGACGGGCTGGTCTAGTCTGCGCGGAGCAGTCCCCTGGCGTGTCCCCAAGTGTGTGACGCATCAAACATCTGGGCGCGACCCCCTATCCCAATAGCAATACCGGTGGGTAACGTCCGGGCAGTCCGATCCCCCCGCATGATCATGGACCGCAACCGGTGTACACACAGCGTCGTGGCGCCGGCGCCAATGAGGAGCAGCAGTCTTGCGCGAGTTCAGCCTTCCGGCCCTGTACGAGGTCCCCGCGGACGGCAACCTGACGGATCTGATCCGCCGAAATGCCGCGCAGCACCCTGATGTCGCGGTCATCGGCCGCAAGGTGAACGGTGCGTGGCAGGACGTCACCGCCACCGACTTCCTCGCCGAGGTCCGCGCCGCGGCCAAGGGTCTGATGGCCTCGGGTATCCAGCCCGGCGACCGGGTCGGCCTGATGTCGCGCACCCGCTACGAGTGGACGCTGCTGGACTTCGCCATCTGGAGCGCCGGCGCGATCACCGTCCCCGTGTACGAGACCAGCTCCGCCGAGCAGATCCAGTGGATCCTCGGCGACTCCGGCGCGGTGGCCTGCCTGGTGGAGACCCCCACGCACGAGGCCGCCGTCGAGTCGGTCCGCGACCGGCTGCCGGGTCTGGCGAACGTCTGGCAGATCGAGCGGGACGCCATCGCCCGGCTGCGGGCCGCCGGCGACGGCATCGCCGACGAAGAGGTGGACGAGCGCAGCGCCATCGCCGACGCGGACTCCCCCGCCACCATCGTCTACACCTCGGGTACCACCGGCCGCCCCAAGGGCTGTGTGCTCAGCCACCGCAGCTTCTTCGCCGAGTGCGGCAACACCGTCGAGCGGCTGCGGCCGCTCTTCCGTACCGGTGACGCCTCGGTGCTCCTCTTCCTCCCCGTCGCGCATGTCTTCGGGCGGCTGGTGCAGATCGCTTCGGTGCTGGCCCCCATCAAGCTGGGCCACGCGCCGGACATCAAGCACCTCACGGAGGACCTCGCCTCCTTCCGGCCGACGATGGTCCTGGGCGTACCCCGGGTCTTCGAGAAGGTCTACAACTCGGCGCGCGCCAAGGCGCAGGCCGACGGCAAGGGCAAGATCTTCGACAAGGCGGCGGACACCGCCATCGCGTACAGCCGCGCGCTGGACACCCCCGAAGGGCCGTCCCTCGGCCTGAAGTTCAAGTACAAGGTCTTCGACCGGCTGGTCTACAGCAAGCTGCGGTCGGTCCTCGGCGGCCGTGCCGCGCACGCGATCTCCGGCGGCGCCCCGCTCGGTGAGCGGCTCGGCCACTTCTACCGCGGCATCGGTTTCACCGTCCTGGAGGGCTACGGCCTGACGGAGTCCTGTGCGGCCACCGCCTTCAACCCCTGGGACCGCCAGAAGATCGGCACCGTGGGCCAGCCGCTGCCCGGCTCGGTCGTCCGTATCGCCGACGACGGCGAGGTGCTGCTGCACGGCGAGCACCTGTTCACGGAGTACTGGAACAACGAGCCGGCAACCAAGGAAGCCCTGTCCGACGGCTGGTTCCACACCGGCGACATCGGCACCCTCGACGAGGACGGCTACCTCGCCATCACCGGCCGCAAGAAGGAAATACTGGTCACGGCGGGCGGCAAGAACGTCGCCCCGGCGGTGATCGAGGACCGCATCCGGGCGCATGCGCTGATCGCCGAGTGCATGGTCGTCGGCGACGCCCGGCCGTTCATCGGCGCGCTGGTCACCCTGGACGAGGAGTTCCTGCCGCGCTGGGCCGAGGAGCACGGCCACCCGGCCGGTGTGACCCCCGCCGAGATCGCCGACGACCCGGAGCTGCTGGCCGCCGTGCAGCGCGCGGTCGACGACGGCAACGCCGCGGTCTCGAAAGCCGAGTCGGTGCGCAAGTTCCGTATTCTGCCGACCCAGTTCACCGAGGAGTCGGGCCATGTCACGCCGTCGCTGAAGCTCAAGCGCAATGTGGTGGCGAAGGACTTCGCGGAGGAGATCGAGGCGATCTACCGCGCCTAGGCGTGTCCGCGAGGTGGCCGTTGATGAGCCGCCGGGGGGACTGGGCACGCGGTCGGTTCGGTACCGCCGGAATCCGCCGTCGTGGCTGCGCCGCGGCGGCGGATTCTTTTTGCCGCTTCTTTTTGCCGCGGCGGCGCTTCCCATCTCAGGGAACCGCGACAGCAGTTCCCTTACAGGAGTTCCTTCCCAGCAGGTCCTTCACAGGAGTTCCTTGAGGCGCTCGGCCAGCAGGTCCCAGCGCCACTTCTCCTCCACCCACATCCGGCCGCGCTCGCCCATCCTGCGGCGCAGCGCCGGGTCCTTGAGCAGGGTGACGATCCGCTCGGCGGCGGCCGTGGGCGAGCCGCCCGGCACCACCCATCCCGTCTCGCCGTCCAGGACCGCGTCCGGTGCGCCTCCGGAGTCCCCCGCGATCACCGGGAGTCCCGTGGCCGACGCCTCCAGGTAGACGATGCCCAGGCCCTCGACGTCCAGCCCGCCGCGGCGGGTGCGGCACGGCATCGCGAAGACATCGCCCGCGCCGAAGTGGGCGGGCAGCTCGTCCCAGGGAACGGCGCCGGTGAAGCGCACCGCGTCCCCGACGCCCTTCGCCACGGCCAGCGCGCGCAGCTCCTTCTCGTACGGGCCGCCGCCGACGATCAGCAGGACGGCATCGGGCACCGCGGACACAATGGCGGGCATTGCCTCGATGAGGGTGTCCTGGCCCTTGCGCGGGACGAGACGCGAGACGCACACCACGACCGGGCGGTCGGCGAGACCGAGTCCGGCCCGTACGGCGTCGCCGCCCGAGCCGGCGTGGAAGGTCTTCTCGTCGACGCCGGGCGGGAGTTGGACCATCCGCGCGGCGGCCTCCGGGGTGAGCGCCCCGGCGATCCGCGAGCGGGTGTACTCGCCGAGGTAGGTGAGGGTGTCGGTGCCCTCGCCGATCCGGCGCAGCAACTGGCGGGCGGCCGGCAGCTGCGCCCAGCCCGCTTCGTGGCCGTGGGTGGTCGCCACGATGCGGCGGGCGCCGGCCGAGCGGAGCGCCGGCGCCATCAGGCCGAGGGGCGCGGCGGCGCCGAACCAGACGGAGGAGCAGCCGTGTTCGCGCAGCAGAGAGGTGGCTCGCCGGGTCACCCGGGGGGTGGGCAGCAGCATCGTCGTACGGTCCCGGATCACGGGGAACGGCTGCTCCGCGTCGAAAGCGGCGGTGGCCTTGATGCCCTCCGCGCTCCGCTTCCAGGTCGAGGCGTAGACGACGACCTGGGTGGGGTCCAGGCGCAGCGCCATGCTGTGCAGGAAGGCCTGGATGCCGCCGGGCCGTGGCGGAAAGTCGTTCGTGACGATCAGGGTCTTGTGCACTCTGGTCTCTCGACGGTCGGGCGGCCGGACAGGCCCTAGGGTCTCGGCCGAGAGTACCGGGTTGGCGGAGACCGAGCCGGGGGACGGGGGCGGCGGGCACCACCGGCGCCCGCACCTCCCCTACGGTCGTGAGCAGCCACCACCGACGGAGTCAGGCGGGTCCCGTGAGCCATCAGGCAGTCAGCAGCAGCGCCGTCGCCCCTCGGCGGTGGATGTGGCTCCCGGTCGCGGCCTGGGCGGCGACCCGCGCCGTGCTTCTGCTGTGCGTCACGAAGGTGCTGTTACTTCCGGGACCCGATGTCACCAGCGATGTCTCCGTGATCTACCAGGGCTGGTCCGAGGTCCTGAAGACCGGCACCTTCCCACTGGACGATGTGACCTGGCAGTACCCGCCGGGCGCCGCCCTTGCCGTCCTCGCCCCCGGTCTGCTGCCGTTCCTCGGCTACGCGCCGGCGTTCTTCGCTCTGGTCCTGGTCGCGGACGCGGCCGGCCTGGCGCTCTTCCTGCGCGCCGGCCGACGGCCCGGCAACCGGCCGCTCGGGGCCTGGGTGTGGATCGCGGGCGTCGCGCTGCTCGGCCCGACCGCGTACGCCCGCTACGACCTGATGGTCACCGCCGTCGCCGCGGCGGCCCTCTTCGCGGCCGCCCGCAGGCCACGCGTGGCGGGCGCACTGGCGGCGTTCGGAGCGCTGCTGAAGGTATGGCCCGTACTGCTGCTGTGCGGGGCCGCGTGTCCATGGTCACGCCGTCGACAGGCGCGCGCCCTGTGGCTGAGCACGGCGGGCACCACGGCCGGGCTGACCCTGCTCTTCGTGGCCATCGCGCCCGGTGCGCTCGCCTTCGTCACCTTCCAGCGCGACCGCGGCACGGAGATCGAGTCGCTCGGCGGGCTGGTCTTCCATATCGCCCGGCACTACGGGTGGAGCGGCGAGGTGCTGCTGAACTACGGCTCGGTGGAATTCCTCGGCCCGGGGGTCCCGTTCGTCAGCACCCTGGCGCTGGCGCTGACCGTCACCGCCATGGGCTGGCTGCTGCTGTGGCGGCTGCGCGCCCGGACGTTCAGCGCCGCGACGCTCTGCGATGCCGCCTTCACCGCCACCCTGCTGTTCACCACCACCAGCCGGGTCATCAGCCCGCAGTACATGCTCTGGCTGGTGGGTCTCGCGGCGGTGTGCATGACCGTACGCGCCAGTCGGCAGGCGCTGCCGGCGGTACTGGTGCTGCTGGCGACGGGGGTGACGCTGCTGGAGTTCCCGGTCTCGTTCACGCACGTCGTGGCGAGCGACGCGCGGGGCGTCGCCCTGCTCGCACTCCGCAACGGCCTGCTGGTCACCGCGTCGCTGATCGCCTGCCGACGGCTGTGGGTGGCGACGGGCGCGGGGAGGCGGGCGGATTCCGGCGAGCGCGGGGGCGGCGCCGAGCGGGACGCCGTCATCGCGCCGCGCGCCCCGGCGGAGGCCGCCCTCACTTCAGCTGCGCCTTCACATACGCCCGCCACTGACGCGTGAACTCCGCCAGCCCGACGCCCAGTTGGGCCCGCATCGCCCGGTCGAGCCGGCCGACGCGGACCGGCCGGCGGTCGTCGTCGCCCGCCGGGGTGAGCGCAGCGAGACGGGGGACCCCCGGGCCGGAGGCCGGGGGAGCCCCCGGCGTGGCCGCCGCCCCGGGCACTGCGGTCGCGCCTGGCTGCACCGCCTCCATCGGCGCCACCGCCATCCCGGCCGACGTCCCGCCCCCGCTCTTCCCCGCAGCCCGGTAGAAGGCGATCAGCTTGGCCTCGCCCCACTTGTCGGCGATCATCCGGCAGGCCAGCCAGCCGCCCTCGTACGCCTTCGCCAGCCGGTCCGCGCCGGCCGTGAAGCCGAAGTCCTCGTCGCTCGGCAGCCGGGCGGGCGGCCGGCCGGTCGCGACCGCGCGGGAGAGTTCGGGGGCGGCGGTGGCGGCCTTGCGGTGCGTGCCGCGGTAGGCGACCCAATCCGCGAAGCCCTCGGAGAGCCACAGCGGGGTGGCCGCGGTGGTGACCGTACGGGTGGCGACATGGGTGGTCTCGTGGGTGAGCACGACCGCGCGGCCGAGGTCGGTGAGCTCCTCGTACGCGTCCGGGTTGACGATCACCCGGTCCGCGGGGGCCGTCGTCGAGGCTCCCGCCTCGCCGGTCGTGACCGCCGCGATCCCCGCGTAGCCGGACGGATCGTCGCTGCCGAGCAGCTGCGCCATCCGCTCGACGGAGTCCGGCGCCTCCACGACCACCTTCCGCGACCACGTCCCCTTCCAGGCGGCGGACACCGCGGGCACCGCCGCGTCCACCCGGTGCGCGAGATCGCGCAGCCGCGCCGGGTCCGCCGCGTCGCCGAGGACCAGGCTGTGCCGGCCGCGGACCAGCCGCACCGGGCCCTGGTCCCACAGCTGGCGGGTGCCGGTCCGGCCGGCCGCCGCGCCGTCGCGGTCCGAGGAGATCCGCCAGCGGCCGTCCCGCTCGGTCAGCGTCAGATACTGGATGGCGGTGACCGGCGCGGTGTCATAGCCCTTCAGGCGGTAGCTCAGCCGCACCTCGGCGGCCAGCCGCTCGCCGTGGCCGCCGTCCGGGAGCGGGAAGGCGCCGGTCGAGACGAGGTCGTAATGCCAGTCGGTGAGCGGCAGGGCGGCGAGATTGCCGAAGACCTGGCGCTGCCGGTCGCGGTAGCCGGTGGCCCGCGGGTCGACGGAGCCGAGGAACCCGGCGGCGTCCCGGTCCTGGACGGCCCGCGCCCGGGCGTCGAGCATCCGCTGGACGTCCGGGAACCGGGCGGTCGGCGGCGCGGACGCACAGCCGACGAGCGGGGCGAGCAGCGCGAGAAGCGGGACGGCGGCGACCGCCCCGGCTCGCGACGGCCACCGCCGTCCCGCCCGCTGACCTGACATGGGGCCGATCGTATGTGCGGTCCCGGCGGGACAAAAACGCCGGGAGCCGCCTCAGGGCCTGGTGACGGCCGCGACCGGCATCATGCCGACCGGGTCGTAGCGCACCCGCGCCCCGGGATAGGGCGCGTGCACGACCTGGCCATTGCCGACGTACATCCCGACATGGCTGGCGTCCGACCGGTAGATGACCAGGTCACCGGGTTGCGCCTGGTCGAGTGAGACCGGCCGGCCGGTGCCCTGCTGGGCCTGTGAGGTGCGCGGGAGGGAGATGCCGGCCCGGCCGTAGGCCCATTGGGTGAGTCCGGAGCAGTCGAAGGAGGAGGGCCCGGTACTGCCCCAGGCGTACGGGGCGCCGACGGCGGCCTGGACCGCGGCGACGGCCGCGGCGGCCCGCCCTGAGGCCGGTACGACACCGGAGAGGTCCGGGAGCTCCCCGTCCCGCCCGTCGCCCCTGGAGGCCCGGACATAGGCCGCCCGGACGTCCCTGGGGAGTGCGTTGAGCATCCGCTGCGCGGTGGCGAGCTTGCGCTGGACGTCCTTCTTGTGGCGTGCCACGTCCTTGCGGCTGGCCTCCAGGTCGAGCAGCTTCCCGGCGGTCTGCCGGCGCTGCCGGTCCAGCTCCCGCTCCGCCTCCTGGAGTTCCCGCAGCTCGCCGGCGCGGGTGCGGTTGAGCCGGTCGAGGGCGGCGGCCTTCTCCAGGTAGCTGTCCGGCTGTTCGGAGAGCAGCAGCTTGACGGTGGGATCGATGCCGCCGCCCCGGTACTGGGCGGCGGCCAGCGCGCCGATCCGGCCGCGCATCCGGTTGACCCGCTCCTGGGCGCGTGCGGTGCGGTCCTGGAGGTACGCCACCTCGTCGCGCAGCTGCCCGGCCCGCTCGTCGGCGCCGTTGAACTTCTCGGTGGCCCGCTCCGCCTGCTCGTAGAACTCGTCGACCCGCGCGGCCGCCGCGTCACGGGCCGCGGGCTGTTCCGCGGGGTCGGCGGACGCCGACGGTGCCGAGAGCGCCGCGGCCGCGGTGGCCAGGGCGGCCGACAGGACGGTGACACCGGCGAAGGTGGCCTGGCCGGGCTGCGAGGTACGGCGATGGGACGCCACGAGAGCCGCACTCCTTTTCCGTGTGCGGTCCCTGCCGCCAGGGAAGGCGGACGGTGACCGGCAGCTGGTGCGAGGCCAGACAGTAACCGCACGCAACCGCACCGACCAAAGACCCGTGCCCGTACGCAAAACGCCGCCCCGCCGGTGACTTTGCAGGTCACCGGCGGGGCGGGAAGTCAGCGGCGGGGGCCGCGAATCGCCCGTTCGGGCGGCAGGTCGAGAGTGTTGTGAGGCTTTTCAGCCCGCGGTCCTCAGGCGGTTCAGACCCGCACGCCGAACATGTACGGCATGTTGTTGATCGACTCGTAGCGCACGGCGGCGCCCGGCTTCGGGGCGTGCAGCACCTGGCCGTTGCCCGCATAGAGGCCGATGTGGTGCAGGTCGCCGTAGAAGAGCACCAGGTCGCCGGGCTTGAGCGCGTCCTGCGAGCTGATCCGGGTGCCGGCGTTGGCCTGCTCCTGCGAGGTGCGCGGCAGCGACTGGCCGGCCTGCTGGTAGGCCCAGGAGGTCAGGCCCGAGCAGTCGAAGGAGGACGGGCCGGTGGCGCCCCAGACGTACGGCGAACCTATCTTGGCCTGCGCGGCGGACAGGGCGGCCGCACCGCGCTGCGAGGCCGGCACATCGTCGCCGAGGTTGACCCGGTCGTTGCTGCGGTTGGCGCGGTCCTCCTTGGCCTGCAGCGCGGCGCGCTCCTTGGCCGTGAGGGTGTTGAGCAGCTCCTGCGCCTCGGCGAGCTTGCCCTTGATCTCGTCCTTCTTGTCACCGAGCGCCTTGCGGGTCTCGGTGAGGTCTCGGATCTTGGCCGAGGCTTCCGCGCGCTCCTGGGCGAGCCGGCGCTGCTTGTCCGCGATGCCCTTCAGCTGTTCGGCCTGCTTGCCGCTCAACTGGTCGAGGGTGGCGGCCTTCTCCAGGTAGGTGTCCGGGTCGCCGGAGAGGAACAGCTGGACGGACGGGTCGATGCTGCCGCTGCGGTACTGGCCGGAGGCGACGGCGCCGAGGCCCTTGCGGAGCTGGTTCAGCTCACCCTGGCCGCGGGCGACCTTGTCCTGGAGGTCCTCGACCTCCTTCTGGAGCTCCTTCTGGTCTTCCTTGACACCGTTGTACTTCTCGGTGGCCTGCTCCGCTTCCTCGTAGAGCTTGTCGACCTTGGCCTTGACGTCCTGCTTTTTCTGCGCCGGGTCGGCCTGGGCGGCCTGCGACGAGAGGGCGACGGCCGCGGCTGCGGTCGCGGTGAGCACGGTGACGCGAGTGCGGCTCGGCTGCTTGGGTCGACGGTGGGACGCCACGGGGGCGAGCTCCTTCTTCCTCCAGCCGCCTACCGGGAAGTGGGGGGGTGAGACCCCGGCTCCGCGCGAACGCCGCGGACTCGGCGGTTCCTTCACTGACCATCCCGGTTGGATAATCATCTGCATGAAGGATCGGGCCCGACCTTAGTAACGGAGCTGTGATCGCTTCAAATCCTCACAGGCAAAAAATGCACCACGGGACCCATCCTTTACCAACATCACACAGGCAGTGAGCGGCACTTGACGCTTAGAGACGGAACGCTCGCGACTTTCCGCCCGGATCAGACATTGCGCCGGGTCCGGGTCAGGTCCGGGCAAGTCGCTTGAGGAGCAAGGCCGATGCGACCGGCCGCGCACCGGCCTTCGCCACACCGTCGGCCACTTCCCGGTCCGTGGAGACCACGACGACCGGACGGCCGGGCGGTTCGGCCCTCACCAGCTGACGAATCAACTCATCGGCCGTTACACCCGGTTTGCTGAACAGCACCCGCACCCCGCGCGGCGGCGCCAGCAGCACCGGCGCCGCCAGCTCCGCACCGTCGAAGACACAGGTCATCTCCGCACCGGTCTGCGCCGCCAGCACCGCGAGCCCGCCCAGCAGCCGCAGCCGCTGTTTGTCCAACGGCATGGTGGGATAGCCGGTTTTGGTGACGTTGTAGCCATCCACCACCAAATGCGCCTGCGGCAGGGCCAGAAGCTGGTCGAGCAGCGCCGGGTCCGTCTCCGACAGCGCCCGCGTCGCGATGTCCTTCGGCGTCATCTTGCCCGGCGCCACCGCGTCGACGGTGTCCGCCGGGTGGACGCTCGCGGGCGGCAGCGCCAGCTCGCGGCGCAGCCCCTGAGCCGCGTCCAGCACCGTGTCCAGCAGCAGCCGCAGCCGCATGTCCTCGACGCTGCGGCCCTCACGGGCGGCCCGCCGGCTGGTCTCCAACGCCGCCTCGACCTCGGCGACCCGGGCCTTGAGCCGGCGCACCTCGCCCTCCGTGGCGGCCTTCTCCGTCGCGGCCTGGGACCGTACGGCCTCCAGCGCGGCCCCTGCCTTACGCACCGCCGCCTCGCCGCGCTTGACGTCGCTCTGCGCGCTGCGCAGCTTGCGCTGCAGCGACTCGTTCTCCTTGCGGACGGCGTCCAGGTCCACCCGGACCCGGTCGGCGTCCGCACGCGACTCCGTACGCACCTGCGCCAGTTCCTCGCGCAGCCGGCCCAGCTCCCGCTCGGCCTCCTCGCCCGCCCGCTCGGCACGGGCCCGCTGGGCCTCCTCGCCGGCCGCCGCGACCAGTTTGACCCAGCCTTCGGGGCGCAGCACGTAGGCCGCCGCCGCGACATCCAACGGGTCGGCGGCCGCGGGCGGGGTGCCGTGGTCCAGGGCTTCGGCGAGCTCCGGCTGGGTCTCGCGGAGCTTGCCGGCGATCCGCTGCCGGAAGACCGGGTCGCTCTCCAACGCGGCGGCCATCGCGTTACCGGCGAACTTGGCCCGGCGGGTCGGGGTGAAACGGGCGTACTGCCGCAAGGCGGGCGGGAGTTCGGCGACGGTCAGACCGCCGAACGACTCCGCGGCGAGCGCCACGACCCGGTGCCGAACGCCCTCGGGCAGCGGGCGGTCGAGCACTTCGTCGGCCGCACCCTCGGATGCGTCGACGTGCCCCGCCCCCCGCTCCCTCTCCGGACGCTCCACCACGGCTGCATCGCTCCGATCTCAGGCGCTCGCGCCCGGCCGGTCCACCAGCTCGATCTGGTCGACCGCATTGCACCAGCGGCAGCGCACGGACTCGATGCTCTCACTGAGGACCTCGCGCTCCTCCACCTTCGGCTCCCCGGCCAGGTCCAGGTGGATGTACTCCACGACCTTGGACCGGCGGGTCACATCGAAACGCGTGAGGTTGCCGCACAGCGTGCAGCGCCACCGGGTTTCGGCCGTCGGCAGGGGAACAGCCATCGTCTCGTCCTCTTTCGTGCTAGTCGATCTCGTGCTGCTGCGCGGTTCACGCGGTGCGCCGTCGGACTGCGGAAGTACGCAAAGTACTGCCTGTAACCCTACGGCCTGACGGGGGCCCGGTGCGGGCGCTGCCCAGGAGGCGGGACGCGGCGAGGCGCTCTGTCCCGATTGCCCGGCATTGAGTCATGATCACTTCATGACGGCGCCGGCCCCTCCTCCCCGCCCCTCCCGTTCCCTGCGTTCCCCGGGCATCCCCCGCCCCCCGCATCCGACCCGGTCCCTGGCATCGGTCTTCTCCCGGATGACGAACGTACTGACCGCGCTGTGCTGCGCGATCTTCGTCATCGGCCCCGCCTCGGGCCTCAACGGGATATACAGCGCCGACGCCCTCCTCCAGGCGCAGACCGCCTATTTCGAGCGGTGGGGCGTGATCCCGGTCGATCTGTGGAGCGGCTCGGTACGGGCGCTGATGACCCCGCTCACCGCGCTGTTCGTACACGGCAGCTGGCTGCATCTGCTCGGCAACATGCTGTTTCTGTACGTCTTCGGCGGCATGACCGAGGAGCGGATGGGCCGACTGGCGTTCGTCGCCTTCTACATCGGCATCGGCTATCTGGCGCTGCTCGGCTACGCGGCCGCACACGCCACCTCCGGCCAGACCCTGGTCGGCGCCTCCGGCTCGATCTCCGGGATCCTGGGCGCCTTCCTCTACCTCTTCCCCAAGGCCCGGGTCACCAGCGTCTTCCCGTTCCTGCTCTTCCTGCCGCTGCGCTTCCCCGCCTGGATCGTGCTGCTCTTCTGGTTCTTCCTGCAGTGGCAGGCAGCGCAGGACGACCCCAACGGCCCCGGCGTCGCCTACCTCGCCCATGTCGTCGGCTTCGCACTCGGCTTCGTGTACGCGTGGGTGCGCTACGGGAGGGATAGTGTGGTGGCCACCAGGGGGAACGACCCGGCGACCGAGGGAGAGAGCCAGCCGTGATCACGTCGATCGTGCTCATCAAGACCAGCGTGGACCAGATCCCGGAGATCGCCGAGAAGATCGCCGCGCTGGAGGGTGTCAGCGAGGTCTACTCCGTCACCGGTGCGCACGACCTGATCGCCATGGTCCGGGTCGCCGCGCACGACGATCTCGCGGATGTCATCCCCGGCCGGATCAGCAAGGTCCCGGGCGTCGCCTCCACCGAGACGCACATTGCGTTCCGCACGTACTCCCAGCACGACCTCGAGGCGGCGTTCGCGATCGGCCTGGACGCGTGACGCTGCGCTTGGCTTGAGCCGGCTTGGTTGCGCGCCGTTTTCGGCTGTCCCGCCGTGGGGGTTTGTCGCCGTTGCGCCTGCGGCGGGCCGGTCCGCTGCGCTTTGTCTAAGCCGCGTTTTTGGCCGCCCCGCCACTGTGCTTGCGGCGGGCCGTTGCCGCTGCGCGGGGCTGTCGGGTGCGGTTCCGGACCTCCGGACTCCGTCCTGCGGTCCGGCCCCTCCCGTTGAGTGTGGGAAAAGACGGTGGGGGTGCACGTAAGCGATCACGCTCGCCCAGTGGACGAGTCGCCCAGTGGACGAGTCGTAGGGAACTGAACACTCAACGTCCGCCCCCACTCGGTTTCTCCAACCACCCACGGGAGGGGACAGCCCGCAGGACGAAGTCCGGAGGGCTGTCACCGCACCCGAAAAACCACGCACGCCGCAGGCGCAACGGCGAGACACCACCACGGCGGGACAGCCAGAAACGGCCTGGGCAAAGCGCAGCGGACCGGCGGGACAGCCAAAAACGGCGAGCAACCAAGACGGCACAAGCTCAGCGCCGCGGGACGCAACGCCCGTCCTCCGTGCGGTAGTTCCAGCGCGCGCCGTCCGTCACGAGTTCCTTGACGGCCCGGACGAACCGCTCCACGTGCTCATCGGGCGTACCCGCCCCAAAGCTGACCCGGATGGCGTTCAGCGACTTCTCGCCGGGCGCCGCCTCCGGAGCGCCGCACTCCCCCGGCTCCTGCGGCTCGCTGCCCAGCAGCGTCCGTACGAGCGGGTGCGCGCAGAACAGGCCGTCGCGGACGCCGATGCCGTACTCCGCCGACAGCGCGGCCGCGAAGTGCGAGCTGTTCCAGCCTTGGACCACGAACGAGAGGACGCCCACCCGCGGTGCGTCCTCGCCGAAGAGCGAGAGCACGTTCACCTCGGGCACCTCGGCCAGGCCCGCCCGGAGCCGGGCGATCAGCGCCTGCTCACGTGCGACCAGGTCGTCGAAACCGGCCTCGGTCAGCGCCTGGCAGGCGGAGGCGATGGAGTAGGCGCCGATGACGTTGGGCGAACCGGCCTCGTGCCGGGCCGCGGTGGTGTGCCACTCGACGTCCACGCCGCCGTCCGTACGCCGGGAGACCTTGCGGCTGGCGCCGCCGCCCGCGAGATACGGCTCGGCGCTCTGCAGCCAGTCCGCCCGGCCCGCCAGCACACCGGCGCCGAACGGCGCGTACAGCTTGTGCCCGGAGAAGGCGACCCAGTCGACGTCCAGTTCGGCGATGTCGACGGGGTGGTGCGGCGCCAACTGCGCCGCGTCCAGCACGATCCGTGCGCCGTGGGCGTGCGCCGCGGCCGCCAGCTCCTTCACCGGCCACAGCTCGCCGGTCACGTTCGACGCGCCGGTGACGCACACCAGCGCCGGTCCGTAGGGCTCGCGCGCGGCCAGCGCCTTCTCCAGGGTGTCCACCGCCTGCTGCGGGGTGCGCGGCGCGTTCAGGTACGTCACGGCGGTGTCGGGCCGCTGCTCCCACGGGAGGAGCGAGGCGTGGTGCTCGGTCTCGAAGACGAACACCCGGGTGTTGTCCGGGAGTACGGACGCGAGCAGGTTCAGCGAGTCGGTCGTGGAGCGGGTGAAGACCACCTGGTCCTCGGCGCGGCAGCCGAGGAACGTCGCGATGGTGGCACGGCTGTTCTCGAACAGGTCGGTGGAGAGTTGCGAGAGGTACCCGGCACCGCGGTGCACGCTGCCGTAGTACGGGGCGTAGGCGGCCACGTCGTCCCAGACCCGCTGCAGCGCCGGCGTGCTGGCCGCGTAGTCCAGCGCGGCGTAGTCGACCTCGCCGCCGGTCACGAGCGGGACGCGGACATCCCGCCCCAGAACCGGCAGCGGGGCACAAACGGAACGGTCGGCGGCAACGGCGGAAACAGACATGGCGAACTCCCGTAAGAGGCAAGCGAATTCACTGCGGAAAGGCGCACGTCCGTCAGACACGACGGGCAGAACGGCGCGGCCGCAGGAGAAGGAAAAAGGTGCGGAAAAGGGGCCGTCGGGCCCTATCGCATTCGCTGAATCACGGAAGAGGCTCCCTCAGAGGACCAGGATCCCTGGCGAGGGATCCGCGCTTGCCGCAGACCTCGCTGCCTGCGGCCTGGTCATCACCCGGGGCACCCCGCCACGGAAGGAGGGTTGCCGGACAGCGGGCCGGGGCCTACATCGCTGTCACTCGTGACCTGCGCAGAATCATGCCACAAGAGCGTTTACGCGCAAGGGCCCAGTCCGAATGACGGACTGAGCCCTGCGTCACACCCTGTGTCACCGCGCGCTCATCTGTTGCTGGCGGCCACCCAGCGCTCCAGCGCCCGCTTCGCCGCCCCGGAGTCGATCGACTCGGCGGCCCTCTCGATGCCCGCCCGGATCTGCTCCGCCAGCGGGGCGTCCGTGGGCTCCAGCGCCACCAGCGCCGCCGCGGAGTTCAGCAGCACCGCCTCGCGTACCGGGCCGGTCTCGCCGTCCAGCACCCGGCGCGCCACATCCGCGTTGTACGACGCGTCCGCGCCGCGCAGCGCCTCCACCGGGACGAGGGCGATGCCGACGTCCCGCGGGTCGAAGGACTCCTCGCGGACCGTGCCGTCCCGGACGATCCACACCCGGGAGGTGGCGGTCGTGGTGAGCTCGTCCAGGCCGTCGTCGCCGCGGAACACCAGCGCCGACGAGCCGCGCTCGGCGAGCACCCCGGCCAGGATCGGCGCCATCCGGGCGTCCGCGACACCGGTCGCCTGGGCGCGGACCTTCGCCGGGTTGGTGAGCGGGCCCAGCACATTGAACGTCGTACGGATTCCCAGCTCGCGGCGCGCGGGTGCGACATGCCGCAGCGAGGGGTGGAACTTCACCGCGAAGCAGAAGGTGATGCCTGCTTCCTCTGCGACCTCGGTGACCCGCTTCGGGGTCAGATCGAGATTGACGCCGAGCTTCTCCAGTACGTCGGAGGCGCCGCTGGCCGAGGACGCCGCGCGGTTGCCGTGCTTGACGACCTTCGCGCCGGTGCCGGCCACCACGATCGACGACATCGTGGAGATATTGACGGTCTTGGCGCCGTCGCCGCCGGTGCCGACGATGTCCACGCTCGGGCCCGGCACCTCGATCAGCCGGGCGTGCGCGTACATCGTCCGTACCAGTCCGGAGATCTCCGCGACGGTCTCGCCCTTGGCCCGCAGCGCCACCGCGAAGCCGGCGATCTGGGCGTCGCTGGCCTCGCCCCGCATGATCCTGTCCATCGCCCAGGCGGTGTCGTCCGCGGTGAGGTCACGGCCGTCGAGCAGGGCGTTCAGCACGCCCGGCCAGGTGTGGGCCGCCACGCTGTCGCCGCCGACCGGGGTCACAACGTTCATGGTCCACACTCCTGGTTCGTCTCCTGCTTCTACCGTCACCCTATCGATCTCCGGGCACGCCGGAGGGCCCCGTCCGCACGGCGGACGGGGCCCTCTGGGTGGCGTACTACTCGTGGCGCGCTATACGGCGCCGCGGTGATCAGTGGTGGCCGTGGCCGCTGGTGATCTCCTTGTATTCCTCCACCGTGGGCTTCGGAATGACGTTGTCCTCGCCGTAGTAGCTCTTGGAGAGCTTGGCGCGCAGCTTCTGCGAACGCGACACCTTGCGCTTGACGCCGTTCTCGTCGACCTCCGGGCCGAGCTCGATCGGCTTGGGCTGCTCGTGCTGGGTGAGCACATGCAGCTGCTCCTGGTCGAGCGGCTCGTGGACCTCGATGAACTCACCGTGCGGCAGGCGCTTGATGATGCCGGACTCACGACCGTGCAGCACCTTGTCCTTGTCGCGCCGCTGCAGACCCATGCAGATCCGCTTGGTGGCGATGAAGGCCAGCACCGGCCCGACGAAGAACGCGATCCGGACGAACCAGGTGATGGTGTTGATCGACAGGTGGAAGTGCGTCGCCCACAGGTCGTTACCACCACCGATGAGCATCACGAAGTACGCGACCAGCCAGGCCACACCGAAGGCGGTGCGGGTGGGGACGTTGCGCGGACGGTCCAGGATGTGGTGCTCGCGCTTGTCACCCCGCACCCAGGACTCGACGAACGGGTAGACCGCGATCGCGACCAGGACCAGCGGGAAGACCAGGATCGGGATCAGCACACCGAAGTTGAGGGTGTGGCCCCAGAAGTTCCACTCCCAGCCCGGCATCACACGCACCAGACCCTCGGCGAAGCCCATGTACCAGTCGGGCTGGGCGCCGGTGGACACCTGATCCGGCCGGTAGGGGCCGATCGCCCACACCGGGTTGATGCTGGCGATCGCGGAGATCACCGCGATCACACCGAAGACCAGGAAGAAGAAGCCTCCGGCCTTGGCCATGTAGACGGGCAGCAGCGGCATGCCGACGACGTTGTTGTTGGTCTTGCCGGCACCCGGGAACTGCGTGTGCTTGTGGTAGAAGACCAAGATCAAGTGCGCTACCAGCAAGCCCAGCATGATGCCCGGCAGCAGCAGTACGTGGACCGTGAAGAACCGCGGAATGATGTCGTGGCCCGGGAATTCCCCGCCGAAGATGAACATCTGCAGGTACGAACCGACCAGCGGCATCGCCAGGATGACGCCCTCGATGAACCGCACACCGGTGCCGGAGAGCAGGTCGTCGGGGAGCGAGTAACCGGTGAAGCCGGTGAACATGCCCAGCACGAACAGCAGGAAGCCGAACAGCCAGTTGACCTCACGCGGCTTGCGGAACGCGCCGGTGAAGAACACCCGCATCATGTGGACCATCATCGCGGCCAGGAAGACGAGGGCCGCCCAGTGGTGGATCTGCCTTATAAGCAGACCACCGCGGACGTCGAAGCTGATGGCCAGCGTCGACTCGAAGGCCTGCGTCATCCGGATCCCGTGCATGGGCACGTACGAGCCGTGGTAGACGACCTCGGCCATGCTCGGGTGGAAGAACAGCGTCAGATAGACACCGGTCAGGATGATGATGATGAAGCTGTAAAGCGCGACCTCACCCAGCATGAAGGACCAGTGGTCCGGGAAGATCTTGCGCATATTGGACTTGGCGAGGCTGTAGATGCCCAGCCGGCCGTCCGCCCAGTCGGCGACCCGCTCGCCCCGCGGCGCCTTGCCGCGGCGCGGGTTGGTCCCGCTCGTCTCGTTACTCATCCGCGCTCCCAGAAGCTCGGGCCGACGGGCTCCTCGAAGCCGCTTGCGGCTTCGAGGAAGCCGTCCTTCACCATGATGTTCAGCTGCGGCAGGGCGTGTCCGGCCGGGCCGAAGATCACGCGGCCACCGTCGGAGAGGTCGAAGGTCGACTGGTGACACGGGCAGAGCACGTGGTGCGTCTGCTGCTCGTACAGGCTGATCGGGCAACCCACGTGGGTGCAGATCTTCGAGTACGCCACGATGCCGTCGTACGACCAGGCGAGTTCCTGCTTGTCCTTGATGTTCTGCGGCTGAATCCGCACGAGCATCAGGGCGTCCTTGGCGATCTTGACGTTGAAGTCGTGGTCGTCGTCTTCCAGGCCCTCGGGCTTGGCGAACGTCAAGGAGCCGACCGCGATGTCCTCGGGACGCAGCGGAAGGTTGGTGGCCTGGTTGACGAGGCGGATGCCGCGCTTCCAGCCGGTGGTGCGCAGCTTGGTCCCGGGCAGCGGCCCGAGGTCGCGCAGCAGGACGACGCCGGAGAGCGGCACCAGGGCCAGCGCGCCGAACATCGTGTTGCGGATCAGCTTGCGCCGTCCGAAGCCGGACTCCTTCGCGCCCTGCGCGAAGTCCTCCAGGACCTTGGCCTTGACCTCGGGCTCGGCCTCGATCGGGTGCCGCTCGTCGGCGACCTCCTCGTCCGACATCAGCGTGCGGGCCCAGTGGACCGCGCCGGCGCCGATGCAGAAGAGCGCCACACCGAGGGTCAGACCGAGCGCGAAGTTCAGCGAGCTGATGTAACCGAGCGGCCAGATGTAGACGATCTGGTCGATCGGCAGGACCACATACGAGGCGATGAAGCCGACCGTGGCGAGCATGGACACCACGAAGAGCAAGGCGACGGTGCGCTCGGAGCGCCTGGCCGCCCTCTCGTCGATGTCCTGGACGCGGTGCTCGTGGGGCGGCAGCCCCGGATCGGCGAACGGGTTGTCCGCCTTCTCCACCGCGACGTGAGCCGTCTCCCGCTCACTGGGAAGGGTTTCTTCTGGCACGTCTGCGTGTCGTCCAGTCTCACTCATGACTTCTTGGCCTTCGTAGTCCGGGCAGCGACCCAGATGGCGACAACAATCAGCGCGCCCAGGCCGAAGATGTATCCGAAGAGGCCCTCACTGACCGGGCCGAGACCACCGAGGTCCAGGCCGCCGGGGCTCTCGGATTCATCGCCGTTGACGGCGTCGAGGTACGCGATGATGTCCTTCTTGTTGTCCTTCGAGAGCGAGCCGTCACCGAAGGAAGGCATGTTCTGCGGGCCGGTTTCCATGGCCTCGTAGATGTGCTTCGGGTCCACGCCCTCAAGCGTCGGTGCGTACTTGCCGTCGGTGAGGGCGCCGCCCTTACCGGTGAAGTTGTGGCACTGCGCGCAGTTCGTACGGAACAGCTCGCCGCCCTTGCCGATGTCGGCACCGTCCGGGCTGTACTGCTCCTTCTCCGGCACGGTCGGGCCGGCGCCCAGCGACGCGACGTACGCCGCGAGCTGGTCGATCTGGGCGTTGGTGTAGATGTTCTTCTTCCGCGGCACCTGGGCGCTGGGCTGCTGCGCCGGCATGCGGCCGGTGCCGACCTGGAAGTCGACGGCGGCGGCGCCGACGCCGACCAGGCTCGGTCCGTCGGTGGTGCCCTGACCGCCGGTGCCGTGGCAGCTTGCACAGCCCACGGCGTAGAGCTTTTTGCCCTCCTCGATGGCGAGGGACTGGGCGGAGTCATCGGCCTGAGCCTTGTCCGCCGGCGCGAACGCGGCGTACAGCCCCCCAGTGACCGCCAGCGCGAAGAGTAGGACGACGAGCGCCGCCAGCGGATGGCGCCGTCGTGCGGAGAGCTTTTTCACGGATTACCCCGGTGTCAGGATCTTCTGCGTCGATGCTTTGGCTATGTCTGTCGGAAATGCGGGCCCGGCAATCGGGCCCTGTACCGGTTACCGGATCAGGTAGATCGTGGCGAAGAGGCCGATCCAGACGACATCGACGAAGTGCCAGTAGTAGGACACAACGATGGCCGCGGTGGCCTGCGTGTGGGTGAACCTCTTGGCCGCGTACGTCCTGCCCAGGACCAGCAGGAAGGCGATCAGACCGCCCGTCACATGCAGTCCGTGGAAACCGGTGGTCAGGTAGAACACCGAGCCGTACGGGCCGGACGAGAGCGAGAGGCCCTCGTGCTTGACCAGCTCCGTGTACTCGAAGACCTGACCGCCGATGAAGATCGCACCCATGATGAAGGTGACCACAAACCAGGCCCGGAGCTTCTTGACATCGCCGCGCTCGGCCGCAAAAACACCGAGCTGACACGTCAGGGAGCTGAGCACCAGGATCGTGGTGTTCGTCGCGGAGAACGGAAGATTCAGCGCTTCGGCTGATTCCTTCCAATACTCGGCTCCGGTCACCGATCGAAGGGTGAAGTACATCGCGAAGAGGGCCGCGAAGAACATCAGCTCGGAACTCAGCCAGATGATGGTTCCGACGCTGGTGAGGTTCGGCCGATTGACCGACGGGTGCGCGTGCCCGGTTTCTACTGTCGTTGCTGTCGCCACGACCGACATTATGTCGGTCGCTTATCCCGCCCTCACTCCGGGGGGTGCCGTTCGGTGTGTCAAGGACGTATGCCCTGCTCGTACGGACCATTCCGCCGGTCGCTCGAAGGGGGGAAGTCCGGCCCCCGCGCACGCCCGCCGGCCCCGCCGCGGCCGGTCCTGACGGCCCGTCGGACAGATCGTGGATACGTCCGAACCCTCCTGTGGGGCCCCACTGCGGGAGTAGCATCCGCCGGACAGGCCCTAGACGAGTAAGTCCTATGTCCGACCCGATGCTGTGCCGCTACGAAAAGCCACGAGAAACGCGGAGGAACGATGCAGGCGACTGCCACGGTGCTGGTCTACAGCGACAACGCCAACACCCGCGAGCAGGTCCGGCTGGCGGCCGGCCGGCGGCCCGCCGCCGATGTCCCGCAGATCGAGATCCTGGAGTGCGCCACCCAGCCCGCCGTTCTGGAGGCCCTGGAGCAGGGTGGTATCGATGTCTGTGTGCTGGACGGCGAGACCGCGCCGGCCGGCGGGATGGGCGTCTGCCGGCAGATCAAGGACGAGATCTTCCAGTGCCCGCCGGTGCTGCTGCTCATCGGCCGCCCGCAGGACGCCTGGCTGGCCACCTGGAGCCGGGCGGACGCCGCGGTGACGCATCCGCTGGACCCGGTGGCGTTCGCGGACGCACTGGCCTCTCTGCTGCGCCGCAGGCACCTCACACAGGTCTGAGCGGCCGTCTGAGCGGCTCTCTGAGGGGCCCTCAGACCTCCGGGCGCAGTCGGGCGCCGTCGTCGGTACGCGACTCCCGCTCGGCCGCTCCTGTCTTGGTGGCGCCCTTGTTCCGCAGCGCGCTGCCGTCGCGCCATTCCTTCCAGGGCATGTTCCAGTCGCCGAAGCCGTTCCCGAACGGGGCCATCGAGTCGCCCTCGCTGTTGACGACCTTGACGACGTCGCCGAGTTGGACGTTGTTGAAGAACCACTCGGCGTTGGCGGTGGACATACCGGTGCAGCCGTGGCTGACGTTGGCCGCGCCCTGTGAGCCGACGGACCAGGGGGCGGCGTGCACATACTCGCCGCTCCATGTGACCCGGGTGGCCCAGTAGACCGGCAGGTCGTAGAAGTCCGAGGCGCCGATGCTGGCGCTGGTCATCCGTACGAAGCTTTCCTTGCCGAGGATGACCTTGACGCCATTGCGGGTCGAGTAGCCGGGTTTGCCGGTGGTGACGGGGATGGTGTGCACGGCCTTGCCGTTGCGCAGCACCGTCATCTGGTGCGACGAGGCGTCGGTGACGGCCTCCACCCGGTCGCCGGTGGAGAGCCGTACGGGCTTGGCGGGGCCCCCGTAGAGCCCGCCGGAGATCTTCAGGCCGTCCAGGTTGCTGTGCACGGCGATGGTGGCGTGGGCGGGCCAGTATTCCTTCGGGCGGAAGTGCAGCGATTTGCCGTCCACCCAGTGCCAGGAGCCTTCGACGCGGGGCGTGGAGTCGACCTTCAGGGCGCTCTCGACGACGGCCCGTGCCTTGGGGTTGTCGACCGGCTTGCTCAGCTCGGCGGTGACCGGCTGGCCGACGCCGTACGTGCCGCTGCCCGGGCCGAAGGTGACGCGGAGCCGGTCGTCGGCGTCGGTGGTGTCGACCACGAAGGTCTTGCGGCCCGGGGCGCCGTCCTCGTCCTCGGTGCTGACCCGCACCGTGTAGCGGGTGCCGGCGGCCAGTGGCACGGTGGTGTGCCAACGCCTGCCGTCGGCGCTGAGTTCGCCGCGTATGTAGCGTCCGGAGGCGTCGGTGGCGGTCACGTCCGTGATCCGCGCCTCGTCACCCTTGACGGAGACCTCAAGCGGCTTGTCGGGATCCGCTTTGTGATTGCCGTCCGGGGCGTTGGCCGTGATCTGGTCGGCCGCGTCGTAGGGCTGGGCGGAGAGCGACTCCGACGACGAGCTCCCGCACGCGGTGGCGCTCACCGCCAGGGGCACTATCAGGAGGCCGCAGCTCAGCGCTTTCCGGGTTCGAGGTCTGTGGCTCATGACCCAAAACTAAGAAGAATCACCTGTTTCAGCGCGCTGGAAGACGGCAAACGGGTCTCCCCCTACACCGAAACGGGGCGGGCCCGGACACCTGTTGAGGTGCCCGGGCCCGCCCCGTGCGGTGTGTGTACTGCCGTGCCGCGTGGTTACTGCGTGCGGTTCTCGCCGCGGTAGTACTCGAAGACCCAACCGAACAGGCCGACGAGAATGACCGGCATCGAGAAGTAGAGCAGCCACCAGCCGAAGACGACGCCCAAGAAGGCGAGCGCGCCACCGACGGCCAGGGACAGCGGCTGCCAGCTGTGCGGGCTGAAGAAGCCCAGCTCGCCCGCGTCGTCCGAGACCTCGGCGTTCTCGTTGTCCTGCGCACCCGCGTCCACCCGCCGGGCCGTGAAGGCCAGGTAGTAGCCGATCATGATGCACAGACCGAAGGCGAGGAACAGTGCGGTGGTGCCCGCCGGCTCCTTCGACCAGACGCCATAGACGATCGCCATGGCGAGGACGAAGACGGAGAGCCAGATGAACATCTTGCCCTGGATCTTCACTTGCCCGCCTCCTTGCCGCCGGCGACGGCCTTGTCAGACTCGGCGCCGTGACCGTTGTGCAGCGCGTCGAGGGCCGCGATCTCGGGGTGGTGCAGGTCGAATGCCGGGGATTCGGAACGGATACGCGGCATCGTGAGGAAGTTGTGCCGCGGCGGCGGGCAGGACGTCGCCCACTCCAGCGAGCGGCCGTAGCCCCACGGGTCGTCGACCTCGACCTTCTTGCCGTACTTCGCCGTCTTCCAGACGTTGTACATGAAGGGCAGCATCGACAGGCCCAGCACGAACGAGCTGATCGTGGAGATGGTGTTCAGCGCCGTGAAGCCGTCGGCCGCGAGGTAGTCGGCGTAACGCCGCGGCATGCCCTCGGCGCCCAGCCAGTGCTGGACGAGGAAGGTGCCGTGGAAGCCGATGAACAGCGTCCAGAACGTGATCTTGCCGAGCCGCTCGTCCAGCATCTTGCCGGTGAACTTCGGCCACCAGAAGTGGAAGCCGGCGAACATCGCGAAGACGACCGTGCCGAAGACGACGTAGTGGAAGTGCGCCACGACGAAGTACGAGTCCGAGACGTGGAAGTCCATCGGCGGCGACGCCAGGATGACGCCGGTCAGACCACCGAAGGTGAAGGTGATCAGGAAGCCGATCACCCAGAGCATCGGTGTCTCGAAGGACAGTGAGCCCTTCCACATCGTGCCGATCCAGTTGAAGAACTTCACACCGGTCGGCACCGCGATCAGGAATGTCATGAAGGAGAAGAACGGCAATAGCACGCCGCCCGTCACATACATGTGGTGCGCCCAGACCGTGACCGAGAGACCGGCGATGGAAATCGTCGCCGCGATCAGGCCCATGTAACCGAACATCGGCTTCCGGGAGAACACCGGAATGATCTCGGAAACGATGCCGAAGAACGGCAGGGCGATGATGTAGACCTCTGGGTGTCCGAAGAACCAGAAGAGGTGCTGCCAGAGCAGTGCTCCGCCATTTGCCGCGTCGAAGACATGCGCACCGAATTTACGGTCCGCCTCCAGCGCGAACAGCGCCGCCGCCAGCACCGGGAAGGCCAGCAGGACCAGCACACCGGTCAGCAGCACGTTCCACGTGAAGATCGGCATCCGGAACATCGTCATGCCAGGCGCACGCATGCAGATGATCGTCGTGATGAAGTTGACCGAACCGAGGATCGTGCCGAAGCCGGAGAAGGCCAGACCCATGATCCACATGTCGGCACCGACGCCCGGCGAACGCACCGCGTCCGAGAGCGGCGAGTACGCGAACCAGCCGAAGTCCGCCGCACCCTGCGGGGTGAGGAAGCCGGCCACCGCGATCAGCGAGCCGAAGAGGTAGAGCCAGTAGGCGAACATGTTCAGCCGCGGGAACGCCACGTCGGGCGCGCCGATCTGCAGCGGCATGATCCAGTTCGCGAATCCGGCGAACAGCGGCGTCGCGAACATCAGCAGCATGATCGTGCCGTGCATCGTGAACGCCTGGTTGAACTGCTCGTTCGACATGATCTGCGTACCCGGGCGGGCCAGCTCGGCGCGCATCAGGAGCGCCATCAGGCCGCCGACGCAGAAGAAGGCGAACGAAGTGACCAGATACATCGTGCCGATGGTCTTGTGGTCAGTGGTCGTGAGCCACTTCACCACCGAATTACCCGGCTGCTTCGAGCGCAGCGGCAGCTCGTTCTCGTAAGAGTCCTCTGCTGCGGCGGCACCCTGAGGTTCGTTGAGGATGCTCATCGGTTCTTGATCTCCGCGTTCCTGGCGTGGTCCGTCTGCGCGATGCCCGACGGCAGGTAACCGGTCTGGCCCTTCTTCGCCAGTTCCTTCAGGTGCTCCCGGTACCGCTCAGGGGAGACGACCTTGACGTTGAAGAGCATCCGGGAGTGGTCGACGCCGCAGAGCTCGGCGCACTTGCCCATGAAGGTGCCCTCCTTGTTGGGAGTCACCTCGAAGACGTTGGTGTGGCCCGGAATGACGTCCTGCTTCATCAGGAACGGCACGACCCAGAAGGAGTGGATGACGTCACGCGACGTCAGGACGAACTGGACCGACTCGCCCTTCGGCAGCCACAGGGTCGGACCCGGGTTGCCGTTCTGCGGGTTGCGCTCGCCCGGGGTGCCCTCGTCGTAGACGCCGTCGGCACCGGCCGGAGCACCCTTCTTCCACTTGTCGGGGAGCGCGGAGAGTTCCTTGGAGTCGATGTTCGTGGTCGACTTGTCGCCGTCCACGTCCTCCATGTAGTTGAACGCCCAGCTCCACTGGAAGCCCACCACATTGATGACGTGGTCCGGCTTCTTGGAAGTCTTGAGGAGTGCGTTCTCATCGCGCGCGGTGAAGTAGAAAAGCACCGCGATGATGATGAACGGCACGATCGTGTACAACGCCTCGATCGGCATGTTGTACCGCGTCTGTGTGGGGACTTCCACCTTGGTCCTGCTGCGGCGGTGGAAGACCACGCTCCAAATGATCAGTCCCCAGACCAGCACGCCCGTTGCGAGGGCGGCGGCCCAGGAGCCCTGCCAAAGAGAGAGGATCCGCGGCGCCTCGTCGGTGACGGGCGTTGGCATGCCGAGGCGGGGAAAGTCCTTATATGTGCAACCAGTCGCGGTCGCCAGGACCAGGCCCGCAGCAAGCACCTGCGGCAGCTTCCGCCGCATCGGGCGCCGCGACGAGCGGTCGGAGCCGTTGGGACTCACGTAGCGCCTTCCCGAGAGTCTCGCCCGCGCGGTCGGCTGCGGCCTTACTCGCTGGTCGGTCGCCGCCCTGCGTCGGGCAGGGGTTTGGATGTTTATGCGGACCAAACCCTACTGGACGCTATTTGGGGTCGCGCGGGGAGGGTGCCCAACGCGCCGCGTCGGACTCCGAAGGGGTGCCGAGGGTCTCCGGGGACCGCCGCTCGGACGCCCGATTCCCCGCTTCCACCAGGCATCTGACGGCGTGCCCGGACACCTCCGGGCACGGGGGGCTAACGTCTCGTACGTGCCCTACTTCGACGCCGCATCCTCCGCTCCGCTGCACCCCGTCGCCCGGGAGGCGCTGCTCGCTTCGCTCGACGAGGGCTGGGCCGACCCGGCCCGTCTCTACCGCGAGGGGCGGCGGGCCCGGCTGCTGCTGGACGCCGCCCGGGAAGCGGCGGCGGAGGCCGTGGGATGCCGTCCCGACGAGCTGGTTTTCACCCCTTCGGGGACGCAGGCGGTGCATTCCGGGATTTTCGGCGCGCTCGCGGCACGTCGGCGTGTCGGCCGGATCCTGCTGTACTCCGCCGTCGAGCACTCCTCGGTACTGCACGCCGCCGAGGTCCACGAGGCGGCCGGCGGCACACTGACCGAGATCGCGGTGGACCGTACGGGCCGGGCGGCGGCCGAGGACGTCGCCGCCGCGCTGCGGCCGGACACCGCGCTCGTCTGTCTCCAGTCCGCCAATCACGAGGTGGGAACGGAGCAGCCGGTCGAGAAGGTGGCCGAACTCTGCCAGGAGGCGGGCGTGCCGCTGCTGGTGGACGCGGCCCAGTCGCTCCCCTGGGGCCCGCTGCCCGGCGCCTGGTCCGTGCTGGCGGCGAGCGCCCACAAGTGGGGCGGCCCGCCCGGTGTGGGGCTGCTGGCGGTCCGTAAGGGGACCCGGTTCTCGCCCCAGGGGCCGCAGGACGAGCGGGAGTCGGGCCGCAGCCCGGGGTATCAGAACCTGCCGGCGATCGTGGCCGCCGCGGCGTCCCTGCGGGCGCTGCGCGCGGCGGCGGAGACCGGACCGGACGAAGCGGCCCGGCTGCGGCGGCTGGTGGACCGGATCCGGGTCGGGGTGCCGGAGCTGGTCCCGGACGTGGAGGTGGTCGGCGCCCCCGTCCACCGTCTCCCGCACCTCGTCACCTTCTCCTGTCTCTATGTCGACGGAGAGGCCCTGCTGCACGAACTCGACCGGCTGGGCTTCTCGGTGTCGTCCGGATCGTCCTGTACGTCCAGCACCCTGACGCCGAGCCATGTGCTGCGCGCGATGGGTGTGCTGTCCGAGGGGAATGTCCGGGTCTCGCTCCCGTACGGCACGCCCGAGGCGGAGGTGGACCGGTTCCTGGAGGTGCTGCCGGAGGCGGTGCGGTCGGTACGGGACCGGCTGGGCGTGCCGACGGCGGCACCCAAGACACCCAAGGCACCCGGCACACCCGAAGCTGCCGGGACACCCGGAGGGTCGTCGGAGGACGAGACCGGGCTGGTCCTCGACACACTCGGCAAGCTCTGCCCGCTCCCGGTCATCGAGCTGGCGAAGGTGATCGGCGAGGTGCCGGTCGGCGGCACGGTCACGGTGTTCTCCGACGACGAGGCGGCGCGGCAGGACATCCCCGCCTGGTGCGTGATGCGGGACCAGGAGTTCGTGGGCGAGCGGACGGCGCCGCGCGGGACCGCGTACGTGGTGCGGCGCCGGGCCTGAAGACGGTACGGGCGGGGACGCCGTGCGCGCCCCCGCCCGTACCAGTGGAATTCCGTCACGCCAGGTGGGCGCGGACCTCCTCGGCGGCCGCGTCGCCGTACGCCTTGGTGAAGCGGTCCATGAAGTGGCCGCGGCGCAGTTCGTACTCCTGGGTGCCCAGGGTCTCGATGACGAGGGTGGCGAGCATGCAGCCGAGCTGGGCGGAGCGCTCCAGCGACAGGTCCCAGGCGCGGCCGGCCAGGAATCCGGCGCGGAAGGCGTCGCCGACGCCGGTGGGGTCGACCTTGGCGTCCTCCTGCGGGACGCCGACCTCGAACGGTTCCTCGCCCTGGCGCTCGATGCGGACGCCCTGGGCGCCGAGGGTGGTGACGCGGGTGCCGACCTTGGCCAGGATCTCGTCGCCGGTCCAGCCGGTCTTGGACTCGATCAGGGCCTTTTCGTACTCATTGGTGAAGAGGTACTCGGCGTCCTCGACCAGGACGCGGATGTCGTCGCCCTCCATGCGCGCGAGCTGCTGGGAGGGGTCGGCGGCGAACGGGATGCCGCGCGAGCGGCACTCCTCGGTGTGCCGGATCATCGCCTCGGGGTCGTCCGCGCCGATCAGCACCAGGTCCAGGCCGCTGACGCGGTCGGCGACCGGCTGCAGCTCGATCTGGCGGGCCTCGCTCATCGCGCCCGTGTAGAAGGACGCGATCTGGTTGTGGTCGCTGTCGGTGGTGCACACGAAGCGGGCGGTGTGCAGGACCTCGGAGATACGGACCGAGGCGGTGTCGACGCCGTGCCGGTCGAGCCAGGCGCGGTACTCGGCGAAGTCGGCGCCGGCGGCACCGACCAGGATCGGGCGCAGGCCGAGCAGGCCCATGCCGAAACAGATGTTGGGGGCGACGCCGCCCCGCCGGATGTCGAGATCGTCGACCAGGAAGGAGAGCGAGACCGTGTGCAGCTGGTCGGCGACCAGCTGGTCGGCGAAGCGGCCGGGGAAGGTCATCAGGTGGTCGGTGGCGATGGAGCCGGTGACTGCGATACGCACGACGGGTCTGCTCCTGCGGAAGGCGTAAGGGCTGACGGACGTGGAGCAACGCTACCCGCTCGTCCTGGTGCCTCCTACCTGACAAATCTACCCAATAGTAGGTCTTTCTTCCCAGGCCGCGAGGTGCGTACGGTGCGTCGTATGACCAAGCCTGTGAAAGCCGTCACTCCCGATCGCGATTCCGCCGCCGCGGACCCGGAGTCGCTGGACCAGCTGCGCGGGGACTGCGCGCGAATGGCGCCGCGCTGGAAGGCCGGGCGGCCGGACGCGCCGGAACCGGGCCGGGCGGCCGATCTCCATGGCGTCGAGGTCCCCGAGAAGTCCGCCGCGCTCATCGACGGGATGTCCGAGTACGGCGACTGACCGGCGCCCGCCGGGAACCGCTCGCGCCCCCGCTCCGTCACATCGACGTCCACCCCACGGAGGATGGCACGTCAGATGTCCAGCGGAGCCGAAGGAGCGATGCGGTGAACACCGAGGACACACCGGACACCCCCGACACCCCCGCCGACGCGAGCCCCACGGAGCGCAGGCGACGCACCCCCGTGGTCGTCGCCTCGATGGCCGCGGCGGTGCTGCTCGCCGGGGGCGGCGCGGCGTACTGGGCCTCGTCCGCGTCCAGCAGCGGGGACTCCGAAGCGAATGCCGCGGCCCAGGGCGATCCGCCGCCGCTCGCGCTCGACGGCTACACCGGCGGCGGGATCGCCGCCGGTGAGCCCAACCCGCAGGGTGCGGAATACCGGGCCGTGAAGAATCTGCCGGGCGGCCCGTCGTCCGCGGCCGTATACCGCCCGAAGGGGCAGATCGGCCAGGCGGCGGTGGAACGGCTGGCGAAGGCCCTGGATATGGCCGGAAAGGTGCGCTCGGAGGGCAATACCTGGAAGGTCGGCGGGGTGACGCAGGACGCCCGCCACCCCGTGCTCCAGGTGAACAAGACGGGCTCCGGCTCGTGGACGTACTCGCAGTACGGCACCCCTGGCGGGACGAACTGCGCGCTGCCCGCCTCCCCCGAGGCCGAGAACGGCGATGACGCGGGCGTGTCGTCGAGCCGGCCCGGCTGTCCGTCGTACCGGGGCGGCGGGGACGCCTCGACACAGGACGACGGCAGCGGCAAGGGCGCGGTGTCGCCGGAGAAGGCCAGGCAGGCCGTACAGCCGGTGCTGAAGGCGCTGGGCCAGCAGAGCGCGAAGCTCGATGCGAGCGGGCTGTCCGGCGCGGTGCGGATCGTCACCGCGAATCCGGTGCTCGGCGGACTGCCGACGTACGGCTGGCAGAGCGATCTCCAGGTCGGCTCGGACGGTCAAGTGGTGGGCGGCAGCGGCCAGTTGGCGAACCCGGTCAAGGGTGCCGGCTATCCGGTGCTGAGCGCGGACAAGACGCTGGACCGGCTGAACTCGCGCGACGGGAGCCGGAACCGGCCGGGCGACTGCGCGGCGCCGCACACCGCGAAGAGCGGCGATGGCGGCATCGCGCCGTGCGAGCCGTCGCCGACCAAGGCGCAGAAGCCGGCCGAGGTGACCGGCGCGGTCTTCGGGCTCGCGGTGCAGTACGTGAAGGGCGGGCAGGCGCTGGTGCCGTCCTGGCTCTACACGGTGCGGCAGCCGGGCGCCGGTGACGGCCCGCACGCCACGTCGACGGTGGCGCACCCGGCGGTCAACCCGAAGTATCTGGCGCACCGGGACGGCGACGGCGCGTCGCAGGGCCCGGGGCAGTCGCCGCAGAAGCCGTCCGGGAAGCCCGGGGCGATGGCGCTGGAGGAGTACGCCGTCAGCGACGGCGGGAAGAAGCTGACGCTGCACTTCTGGGGCGGCGTGTGCAGCACGTACTCGGTGAGCGCCGAGGAGACGGGCAGCACGGTGAAGACGAAGGTCGTCGGCAAGGACAAGAAGCCGGGTCAGATCTGCGTGAAGATCGCCAAGGAGTTCACCAAGACGGTGACGCTGGAGAAGCCGCTGGACGGCCGCAAGGTGATCGACGCGTCGACCGGGCAGGCCGTGCCGAAGCAGTAGGCGGAAGCACCCGGAGGACACCGGGTACGACGCCGGAGGACACCCGGGTACGACGAAGGCGGCGCCCCCCATCGGGGGGCGCCGCCTTCTGCCGTTCGTGCCCGTTGACCCTTGGCAGCGCTTAGCTGAAGGAGTCGCCGCAGGCGCAGGAGCCGGTGGCGTTCGGGTTGTCGATCGTGAAGCCCTGCTTCTCGATGGTGTCGACGAAGTCGATGGAGGCACCGCCCAGGTAGGGGGCGCTCATCCGGTCGGTGACGACCTTGACACCGTCGAAGTCCTTGACGACATCACCGTCGAGCGAACGCTCGTCGAAGAAGAGCTGGTAGCGCAGACCGGAGCAGCCACCGGGCTGAACGGCCACCCGCAGCGCGAGGTCGTCCCGGCCTTCCTGCTCCAGCAGGCTCTTGACCTTCGACGCGGCCGCGTCGGACAGGATGATGCCGTCGCTGACGGTGGTCTCGTCCTGAACGCTCATCTACATCTCTCCCGGGTTGTACGGACCGCTTGCCATCGGTTGCAACAGGCTGCAACCGGCGACGTCCCGGATTAATTCCGGCTGGGCGCAACTTCTCTTCTTCATGCTCGCACACTGGCGCGCAGGAGCAGATGTGCGCCTTCACACGCCGGGCTCACACCGTGCTCCGGGCAGGGCCCTCACCGGGGCTTTCGCCGGAGTGCTGATGCGTCACATCGACAATATGGCCATCGTCAAAGTGACGTGAAGCGGTTATGATAGATAGCGTCAAATAGACGAAAAGGCTCCGGTGCAAGCACAGCACCGGCTCCACTGGTGCGGTTTCGCCGCGCTCATCGACGGAAAAGAGAGGGTGCGTGTCGTGACCACCGCCCAGCCCCTGGACGTCCAGCCGACCCCGCTGGCACTGCTCCTCCTCGGCCGCGAGGCCGACCCGAAGAGCGAGCGCGGCGTGGAGTGCCCCGGCGACCTGCCGGCCCCGTCGGACCCCGACCTCGTCGAGCGTGCCCGCGCGGCCAAGGCGAAGCTCGGGGACAGGGTCTTCGTCCTGGGGCACCACTACCAGCGCGACGAGGTGATCGAGTTCGCCGATGTGACCGGCGACTCCTTCAAGCTCGCGCGCGACGCGGCCGCCCGGCCGGACGCCGAGTACATCGTCTTCTGCGGTGTGCACTTCATGGCCGAGTCGGCCGACATCCTCACCGGCGACGACCAGCGGGTGATCCTCCCCGACCTGGCCGCCGGCTGCTCGATGGCCGACATGGCGACCGCCGAGCAGGTCGCCGAGTGTTGGGACGTCCTGACGGAGGCGGGCATAGCCGAGCAGGTCGTGCCCGTCTCGTACATGAACTCGTCGGCGGACATCAAGGCGTTCACCGGCAAGCACGGCGGCACGATCTGCACCTCCTCCAATGCGAAGCGCGCACTGGACTGGGCCTTCGAGCAGGGCGAGCCCGGTTCGACGAAGGTCCTTTTCCTTCCGGACCAGCACCTGGGCCGCAACACCGCCGTCCGCGACATGGGCATGTCCCTGGACGACTGTGTGGTCTACAACCCGCACAAGCCGAACGGCGGCCTGACCGCCGAGCAGCTGCGGGACGCCAAGATGATCCTCTGGCGCGGCCACTGCTCCGTCCACGGCCGGTTCTCGCTCGACTCGGTCAACGACGTCCGCGCCCGCATCCCCGGCGTCAACGTCCTCGTCCACCCCGAGTGCAAGCACGAGGTCGTGGCGGCAGCGGACTACGTCGGCTCGACGGAGTACATCATCAAGGCCCTGGAGGCCGCGCCGGCCGGCTCGAAGTGGGCGATCGGCACCGAGCTCAACCTGGTCCGCCGCCTGGCCAACCGGTTCGCCGCGGAAGACAAGGAGATCGTCTTCCTCGACAAGACGGTCTGCTTCTGCTCGACCATGAACCGCATCGACCTTCCCCACCTGGTGTGGACGCTGGAGTCGCTGGCGGCCGGCAAGGTCGTCAACCGCATCGAGGTCGACAGGGAGACGGAGAGCTTCGCGAAGCTGGCGCTGGAGCGGATGCTGGCGCTGCCGTAGTTGCCGTAGGCGCGCCGGGGCGACGTCAGGGCCGGGGCCTGCACGAACCACGATTCGTGCAGGCCCCGGCCCTGTGTGTCACGCTGATCATGACGCCGGTGACACGGTGACGCGTTTTGTGCGGTTCCTTCGTACGGCTCCGGTGCGTCGGAAGTGAGGTGCGACGGTGGACGTACGCATCTGGTTCAACGGGATCTGGCCCGACAGGATGCACCTGATCCCCTTGCTGCGGGAGAACCCCGACCGCGCCGGTGTCCGCATCTTCGGCACCCATACGAACCCCGCGGCACCGGCGCTGCGGGCCTGCGATGTGGCCGGAATCGAGCCGGCGGCCGGCGACGACGAGTTCTTCGGCTTCGCGATCGACTTCTGCCGGCGGTACGGCATCGACGTGGTCATGCCGTCCGCGCGTCTCGCGGCGTTCGCGGAGCGCGCGGAGGCGTTCGCGAGAACCGGCACCAAGGTCATGTGCTCACCCGCCGGGACGGCCCGTGTCGTGGCCAGCAAGAGCCGCACCTACGTGGCAGCCGCGGATGCAAACGTTCCGGTCGCGCCCTGGCGGCTGATAGCCAACGCCGACGGGCTGTGGAACGCCGTCGAAGAGATGTCGGGGACGGGCCACCGCCTGTGCGTGAAACCGGCGGGCGAGTACTCCGCCAACGGCTTCCGCGTCCTGGACGACGCTCCGCAGGAGGTCTCGGACCTCGAACTGCCCCCGCAGCCACGGGTGTCGGTCGCCGAGGCCGCGGACGCGCTGCGCCGCGCCGAGAACAGGGGTGAGCCCGTTCGCCCCTTCATCGTCATGCCCTACCTGGACCCGCCGGAGATCAGCATCGACTGCCTGTCGGATCCGGCGGGCACGCTGCTGACCGCGATCCCCCGGGCCAAGGAAGGCAAGGTCCGTACGCTGCTGGACGCTCCGGGGCTGACGACACTCGCGCAGCGGGTCGTCGCCCACTTCGGACTCGCCTACCTCTCCAACGTCCAGTTCCGCCACTGGAACGGCCGACCGGTGCTCCTAGAAGCCAACGCCAGGGCCTCCGCGGGCCTCTATCAGACGGCCCTGGCCGGGGTGAACATGGCCTGGGCCGCCGTACGGATGCTGCTGTGCGGCGACCCGGGCAACGTCCCGCTGCCCAGGTACGGCGGCCAGCTCGTCGTGGTCCACCACGCGGTCCCGATCTCCGGGCTCCGGCAGCCGGTCGCCCCGGCTGCCGGCGATCCGTAGTACGAGAAAACCGTGCCGGCGGCCGTCTCATGGAAGATCCGGCTGGCGTGAATCGGCGCTGGAGGGGCTACTCATGGAGGCATCGTTGCAGGTCAGCCCGTCCCAGCAGACGGCTGGGACGGGCTGATGGGACGGGCTGGTTCCTGCCTACCGGCGAGGCTTGGTCACACCCCGGCCGGCTCCGGCGTGCGGTCGCCGTCGCTCTCGTCCACCGGTTCCGGAGTACCGGCCTTCTTCGCCCGCTTCGCGGCCTTCTTCTTCGTGCGGCGTTCCTTGCGGAGTTCGATCATCGCGTAGAGCGTCGGGACGAGGAGGAGGGTGAGAAGGGTCGAAGTGATCAGGCCGCCGATGACGACCACGGCGAGCGGCTGGGAGATGAAGCCGCCGTCTCCGGTGATGGACAGGGCCATCGGGAGCAGCGCCATGATCGTGGCCAGGGCCGTCATCAGGATCGGGCGGAGGCGGTGGCGGCCGCCCTCGATGACCGCTTCGACGACGCCGTAGCCCTGTGACCGGTACTGGTTGATCAGGTCGATCAGGACGATGGCGTTGGTGACCACGATGCCGATCAGCATCAGCATGCCGATCATCGCCGGGACGCCCAGCGGGGTGCCGGTGGCGACCAGCAGGCCGATCGCTCCGGTCGCCGCGAAGGGGATCGAGACGAGGAGGATCAGCGGCTGGATGAGGGAGCGGAAGGTTCCCACGAGGAGCATGAAGACGATGGCGATGGCCGCCAGCATGGCCAGGCCCAGCGAGGAGAACGCTTCGGTCTGGTCCTGGGAGACGCCGCCGATCTCCGCCGTGGCGCCCTCCGGCAGCTTCAGGGCCTTGATCTCGCTCTGCAGCTTGGTGCTGACCGCGCCGGTGTTGTCGCCGGTCGGCTTGGCGCTGATCGTCGCCGAGCGCGCGCCGTCGATACGGGTCATCTGGACGGGTCCGGGGACCGTCTTGACCGTGGCGATGTCGCCGAGCTTGACCTGACCCGCCGGGGTCGGGATGGCCAGGGCCTTCAACTCGGCCTCGGTGGTGGCCGGGTGGGCCGCCTTGATGACGACGTCGCGCTCGGTGTCGTCCAGGATGGCCTTGCCGCTGGGGGTGCCGCGTACGGCCTGGGCGACCGTGGCACCGAGCGTGGCCTGGTTGTAACCGGCCGCGGCCGCCTTCGAGTTGGGCGTGACGGAGATCCTCGGCACGCTCTGCGCGAGGTCGCTCTGGACGTCGGTGACGTCGCCCAGACCGGCCACGGCCTTGCGCACCTGCTCGCTGGCCTTCTTGAGGACGTCGGCGTCGCCGGCCTTGACGACCACGCTCAGGTCCTGGTTGCCGAAGCCGCCGCCGCCCGCGGTGACGGTGGTGTCGCCGATGCTCTTGCCGAGCTTGTCGAGACCGGCGCGCAGGTCGTCGGTGACCTTGCCGGAGTCGGCGGAGTCCGTCAGCTTCAGCTGGTACGAGGCCTGGTTGGCGCCCGTACCGCCGCCGAAGGCCGCCATGAAGCCGGAGGAGCCGACGGTGACCTGGTAGTCGGCGATCGAGGAGTTGCCGGCGAGCAGCTTCTCGACCTTCTCGGCCTGCTCGTCGGCCGCGCCCAGGCTCGTGCCGGGCTTCAACTCCTGCTTGACGGTGAGGGTGTCCTGGTCGCCCTGGTCGAAGAAGTTGGTCTTCAGGAGCGGGCCCATGCCGAACGTGCCGATGAGGATGACGACGGCGATGACCAGGCTCGTCACCCGGCGGCGGGTGGCGAAGCGGAGAACCGGGACGTAGAGGCGCTGGAGGGGGCTCCTGGTCTCCTTCTCCTCGGCCTTGCGGCGGAGCTCCTCCGGGTCGGCGCCCTCAGCGATCTTGGGGGCGCGCAGGAACCAGTAGGAGAGGACGGGAACGACCATCAGAGACACGATCAGCGAGGCCAGCAGGGCGACGGTGACCGTCAGCGAGAAGGAGCCGAAGAGGGCGCCCACCATGCCGCCGACCACGCCGATCGGGAGGAAGACGGCGACCGTGGTGAGGGTGGAGGAGGTGATCGCTCCGGAGACCTCGCGGACGGCGGTGAGGATGGCCGCGCGGCGCTCCTCGCCGTAGCCCAGGTGCCGCTTGATGTTCTCCAGGACGACGATGGAGTCGTCGACGACGCGGCCGATCGCGATGGTCAGCGCGCCGAGGGTGAGCATGTTGAGGGAGAGGTCCTGCATCCACAGGACGATGAGGGTGATGACCACCGAGAGGGGGATGGAGACGGCGGTCACGAGGGTCGAGCGGAGGCTGAGCAGGAAGACCAGGATGACGATGACCGCCATCGCCAGGCCGAGCAGGCCCTCGGTGGTGAGTGAGTCGATGGACTTGGAGACGGCCGGGCCCTGGTCGGAGGCGACCGTGACCTCGGCGCCCTTTCCGAGGTCCTGGCGGATCTTGGTGAGCTTGTCCTTGACCGCGTCGGAGATGGCGACGGCGCTGCCGTCCTGGTCCATCGTCACCATGACGGCGAGGCTGGGCTTGCCGTTGGTGCGGGTGATGGAGGTCGGAGTGGCCGACTCCTCCTTGACGGTGGCGACATCGCCGAGGCGGACGGGCTCGGCCGCCGCCGGCCGGCCACCGCCGGCACCCGCACCCGCACCCGCACCCGGCGTCGGGGCGACGGTCAGGTCCTTGATCTGCTGTACGGAGGTGAACCCGGCACCGACCTGGACGGTCTTGCTCTGCCCGCGCTCCGCGAACGAACCCGCCGGCACCGACGTACCGCCGGCCTCCAGTGCCTGGCCGAGCGCCTGGGAGGTCAGCCCGGAGGCGGCGAGCTTCTTGTCGTCGGGGGTGACCGCGACGATCCGGTCCTGGACGCCGTCCACGGTGACCTGGCCGACGCCGTCGATGTTCTTCAGGTCCGGGACGACGCTGCGGTCCAGCTGGTCGGCGAGCGTCTGCTGGTCCTTGGTGGAGGACGAGACGGCGAGGACGACGGTCGGGATGTCGTCCGTCGAGCCGGCCACGACCTGCGGGTCGACGTCCTTGGGCAGCTTCGCGCGGGCGCGGTTCACGGCCTGCTGGACGTCGGCGACCAGGCGCTTGGAGTCATTGCCGTAGTCGAACTGCGCCATGATGACGCCCGAGCCCTCGCTCGACGTCGAGGTGACGCCCTTGATGCCGTCGACCGCCTGGATACCGTCCTCAAGCGGCTCGATCACCTGCTTCTCGACGACATCGGGCGACGCGCCCTGATACGGCGCCAGCACGGACACCATGGGGAGTTCGATGGACGGCAGGAGCTGCTGCTTGAGCTGAGGGATCGCGATGGCGCCGAAGGCGATCGCGACGATCGATATCAGCGCTATCAGGCCCCGTTGTACGAGGCTGAGCCGGGACAGCCAGGACATGGGTGGGGTCTCTCTTCTTCTGTTCTGAAAACGTCGGCGGGGCCTCGACAGGCCCACCTACACCCTCGGCCATGCCCTGGCCTGTTTTCCTCGCTCGCAGGTCGGTTTCAGGCCCGGGCTCGTACCGCGTTCGGAGTACGGGGCCTCCACCCTCACTGCACCCGTGGGCGTACGAGTCCGGACTCGTACGCGATGACCACCAGCTGGGCCCGGTCGCGGGCGCCGAGCTTGGCCATCGCACGGTTGACATGCGTCTTCACCGTCAGCGGGCTGACCGCCAGCTGCGCGGCGATCTCGTCGTTGGACAGGCCGCCGGCGACCAGGACGAGCACCTCCCGCTCGCGGCCGGTGAGCGTCGACAGCCGCTCGGCGCCCTGGCCGGCGGGCCCGCCGTCGCCCGAACTGTCGCCCTGCGCAAGGAACTTGGCGATCAGGCCCTTGGTCGCGACCGGGGAGAGCAGCGCCTCGCCGGCAGCCGCGATACGGATCGCGTTGAGGAGTTCATCGGGCTCGGCGCCCTTGCCCAGGAAGCCGCTGGCGCCGGCCCGCAGCGACTGCACCACATAGTCGTCGACCTCGAACGTGGTCAGGATGACCACCCGGACGCCGGTGAGCTCCGGGTCCTCGCTGATCATGCGGGTGGCGGCGAGACCGTCCACACCGGGCATCCGGATGTCCATCAGGACGACGTCGGCGCCCGTCGACCGGGTCAGCTCGTACGCCTGGGCCCCGTCCGAGGCCTCCCCGACCACCTGCATGTCGGGCTCGGAGTCGACGAGGATGCGGAACGCGCTGCGCAGCAGCGTCTGGTCGTCGGCGAGCAGCACCTTGATCGTCGTCATGCGGTCTCCCCCGTGTGGACGGCCTGAAGTGGAAGGGTGACCCGCACCTGGAAGCCGCCGGCCGCGCGCGGGCCCGTCACGACCGTGCCGCGCAGCGCGAAGACCCGCTCGCGCATCCCGATCAGGCCGTGCCCGCCGCCGCTCTCCTCCGGCTCGCACGCCTCAGCGGCGGCCCGGTCGCCGCGCTGGCGCGGCACACCGGCCCGGCCGGCCCCGTCGTCCAGGACGGTCACCGTCAGCACGTCCTCGGCTTGGATGATCCGGACCGTCGCGCGGGCCCCTTCGCCGGCGTGCTTGTGGACGTTGGTCAGCGCCTCCTGGACGACCCGGTAGGCGGTGAGATCGACGGAGGCGGGCAGGGCGCCGGACGGCCGCGGGATCTCCAGGTCGACGGGGAGCCCGGCGCGCACGAATCCGTCGACGAGCTGGTCCAGGACGCCGAGGCCCGGTGCGGGTTCGGTGGGCGCCTTGGGGTCGTCGGACTGGCGCAGCAGGCCGACGGTGGCGCGGAGTTCCTCCAGCGCGGAGCGGGATGCCTCGCGGACATGCGCCAGGGCCTGTTTGGCCTGGTCAGGGCGGTTGTCCATGACATGCGAGGCGACCCCGGCCTGGACGTTGACCAACGCGATGTGGTGGGCGACGACGTCGTGCAGTTCGCGGGCGATGCGCATCCGCTCCTCGGCGACCCGGCGCCTGGCCTCCTCCTCGCGGGTGCGCTCGGCCCGTTCGGCGCGCTCCCGGATGGCATTCACATAGGCCCGGCGGCTGCGGACCGCGTCGCCCGCGGCCGCGGCCATGCCCGTCCAGGCGAAGATCGCGAGGTTCTCCTGGGCGTACCAGGGGTGCTCCCCGAAGAGCATCGCGGCGGCGGTCAGCACGACGACGGTGAGCGCGCCGACCCGCCAGGTCGTGGGCCGGTCGGTGCGGGAGGCGACGGTGAACAGCGCGATCACGGACGCCGCGGCCACGGGGGCGCGCGGGTCGTTGGACTCCACGACCAGCTCGACGATGGTCAGCGCCCCTGTGGCGGCGAGGACCGTACGGGGCAGCCGTCTGCGCATGACCAGGGCGGTGCAGGCGAGGGCGGCCAGCACCACGGTCGATGCCAGCAGCGGGCGTTCGCCGAAGCGCGGGCCGTGCGGGCCGTGCGGTTCGGCCACCGAGCCGCACAGGATCGCCGCGAAGACGGCCACCGCCAGGGCGGCGTCGAACGCGAGCGGATGCGTCCGGTGCCACTGGAAGCGGCCGGTGCGGGGCACGGCCTGTATCGGCACAGCCGGTCCGGGCACTTCCTGTATGGGCACAGCCTGTGCGGGGTCGAGGGAGGTCACAAGAGCAAACGGTAGCGCCCCGGTCCGACAAGGGACCGGGGCGCTGCCGTTGTGCGCTGGAGGGGGCGGGCTGTGCAGGTGGTCAGCCCGGGATGAGGCCGTCGTCGCTGAGCATCTCGCGGACCTCGTCGAGGGTCGCGTCGTCGGTCGGCAGGATCAGTTCGGACGGCTCCAGGGAATCGTCCGGAAGAGGTGTGCCCAGTCGGCGCACCGCTTCCAGCAGGGCCGCGAGGGTGCGCCGGAAGCCGTCACCATCGCCGCTCTCCATCTCTTCGAGCAGCTCATCGTCCAGCTTGTTCAGCTCGATGAAATGGCTGTCGTCCAGCTTCACCTGGCCCTCGCCCATGATCCGTACGATCACGACGATCTCCCTTGGTCCGGTCCGACGCTCCCTGCGAGGCTAACCGCCGTCGGCCGTCACTGCTTGTCGAAACGCGGCTGGTCCTGCGGCGGGGACTGCTGGGCCTGGCCGGCCTGGCCGCCTTCGATGGCCTGCTTGCCGGCGGACGGGCCGCCCGCGAGCTCGGCCTTCATCCGCTGCAGCTCCAGCTCGACATCGGTGCCGCCGGACAGCCGGTCCAGTTCGGCGGCGATGTCGTCCTTGGCCATGCCGGACGGGTCGTCCAGCGCGCCGGACGCCATCAGCTCGTCGATGGCACCGGCCCTGGCCTGCAGCTGCGCGGTCCGGTCCTCCGCACGCTGGATGGCCATGCCGACATCGCCCATCTCCTCGGAGATGCCGGAGAATGCCTCGCCGATGCGGGTCTGGGCCTGGGCCGCGGTGTAGGTGGCCTTGATCGTCTCCTTCTTCGTGCGGAAGGCGTCAACCTTGGCCTGGAGGCGCTGGGAGGCGAGGGTGAGCTTCTCCTCCTCGCCCTGCAGCGTCTGGTGCTGCGTCTCCAGGTCGGTGACCTGCTGCTGCAGCGCGGCACGGCGGGAGAGCGCCTCGCGGGCGAGGTCCTCACGGCCGAGCGCGAGCGCCTTGCGGCCCTGGTCCTCCAGCTTGGAGGACTGGCCCTGAAGCTGGTTCAGCTGCAGCTCCAGGCGCTTGCGGGAGGTCGCCACATCGGCGACGCCGCGGCGCACCTTCTGCAGCAGTTCCAGCTGCTTCTGGTACGAGTAGTCGAGGGTCTCGCGCGGGTCTTCGGCCCGGTCCAGGGCCTTGTTGGCCTTCGCGCGGAAGATCATCCCCATCCGCTTCATGACACCATCGCTCATGGGCCTCGCGCGCCCCCTTCTGACCGAGTTACATCGGCTTAGGCTCCAGCACATACCTACAGACCCCACAGTACGGGCCTTGGTTCCATTACCGCACTGTTCAGACCCGGATGCGCTCCTCCTGCAGGACGATCGCGGCCGCCGTCATCTCCCCTACAGGGAGTAGGGAGGGCCCGGGGGACCGTCCCGGCGTCCGCTCTGTCCCGGTACGACACCGGTGCCGTTGCCGGATCGTTCCCGCCGGACAGTGGCCCACACCGGACGACCACGTACATTGGGTCTGTGTTCCGAAGCCGTTCGAAGGATCAGCAGGCCGCGCCCGCCAAGGCGACCGCGGACCAGCCTCAGCAGCCCCGCGACCCGCAGGCCCCCAAGGGCCGCCCGACGCCGAAGCGCAGCGATGCGCAGTCGCAGCGCCGGTCCCGTGCGAGTACGCCCACCAACCGCAAGGACGCGGCCAAGGCCCAGCGGGAGGCCCGCCGCGCCGATATGGCCCGCCAGCGCGAGGCCCTGGCCAGCGGCGATGAGCGCTATCTGCCGGTGCGCGACAAGGGGCCGGTGCGCCGGTTCGCGCGTGACTTCGTCGACTCGCGCTGGTGCGTGGCGGAGTTCTTCCTGCCGATGGCCGTGGTGATCCTGGTGCTCACCATGGTTCGCGTGCCGAAGATCCAGACCATCGCGCTGCTGCTCTGGCTCGTGATCATCGTGCTGATCGTGCTCGACTCGGTCCTCATCTGGGTCCGCCTGGGCAAGCAGGTGCGCGAACGCTTCCCGAACGAGAACGCCAAGGGCGTCAAGGCCTACGCGGTCATGCGCACGCTCCAGATGCGCCGGCTGCGGCTGCCCAAGCCGCAGGTCAAGCGCGGAGAGCGGCCCTGAGCGGCACTCCGTCCGGATTCCGCGGCGGGGCGGGCAAGTGGCTGGGAGGGCTGAGCGGTCTGCGCAACTCCGTCCGGCAGGAGTTGGTCGCGCGGCAGCTCGATGAGCAGATAGCGAGCCGCTTCCCGGTCGGGCAGCGGCTGCGGGTGCTCGACGTCGGCCCGGGGCAGGGCACTCAGGCCCTGCGGCTGGCCAGGGCCGGCCACCAGGTCACCGGGCTGGAATCCGATCCGGAGATGCTGGAGGCGGCCCGGACCGCGCTGGCCTCGGAGCCGGCCGGCATCCAGGAGCGGGTCCGGCTGATGGCCGGCGACGGCCGGGAGACCGGCGTCCACTTCGTGCCCGGCTCGTTCGATGTCGTGCTGTGCCACGGCGTGCTGATGTATCTGCCGCAGTCCGACCCGATGCTGGCCGGGCTGGCCCGGGTGCTGGCGCCCGGTGGGCTGCTGTCGCTGGTGGTGCGCAACGCCGACGCGCTGGCCATGCGCCCCGGACTGTCCGGCGACTGGGCCACCGCGCTCGCGGCGTTCGACTCTCCCGACTACACCAACCGCCTCGGGCTGCGGGTGCGGGCCGACCGGCTGGACGCTCTGACCGCCACCCTCGCCGGGATCGGCGTGCCGCTGCACACCTGGTACGGCGTCCGGGTCTTCACGGATCTCGCGGGGGACGCCGACGCCCCGGAATCCGCCGAGGAGTTGACGCAGCTGCTGGCCGCCGAGGAGCGGGCGGGGCGGACGGATCCGTATCGCGGGGTGGCTGCGCTGTTGCATCTGTGCGGAGTGCGGGGCTGAGCGGCCGGGGCATGGCGTGCGCCGCGCCCCGGCCGCCCGGCGTTCAGCCCTCGTCCGCGGCCGCGTGCAGGCTCATCGGCCCGGCGTAGATCTCCGTGCTGTCCTCGAAGAGCCTGACCTGGTCGACGCCGCCGTCCAGCAGCGCCTTCCACTCCTCACCGATCCAGGACTCCGCGTCCCCCTGCGTCGTGAACTCGTCCGGTTCGACGGCGGGCGCCGCCTCCGTACCGTCCGACTTCTCGAACCGCCACGTCCACGCCATGTCCGCCTCCTGGATTCCCACCGAGTACGTCTCTGTGCCACCGCGGGCCGCGTCTCGGTCTGCGTGCTGCTGCGCCCCTCGGTGTTGTGCTGCCGTGCTGATCAGCAGCTTAGGGGCTGTCCGGTGGGTCAGGGTCGGAAAGGCCGCGGCGTCTGGCGGTGGGGGCACCTCCCGTGCCCGTTCAGGGCTACGGGGGAGCATCGCCAGGCGCCGGAGCGTCCTCATAGCGGAGCTATGCGGATGATTCGGCAACGCCGCGAGGTGCCGTGCCAGACGCCGCGGGCCCGGCCCTGACCCACCGGACAGCCCCGAGATCGCGCTCACGCATCTAACGGCCGTGTCGGGACATCCCCCCGCGCGCTGATCGGACCGGGACAGGAGAAAATCGGCGGGTGGAACTGACTCTCCTCGGCACCGGGGCCCCGCAGGGGCTGCCGCGTCCCGGCTGCCCGTGCGCCGCCTGTGCCACCGCCGTCGGCGGCGAGGCGCGGGCGGCGACCGCGGTGCTGATCGACGGCGCGCTGCTCATCGACCTCACGCCGGGGCCCGCCTTCGCGGCCGCCCGGGCCGGCCAGTCGCTGGCCGGCGTGCGGCAGGTACTGCTCTCGCACCCGCACGACGGGCCGGCCATGGAGGTGCCGGCCGGGCTGCCGACGCCGGGCCGGGTCGCGGACGGACGGGAGCTGGCGCTGCTCGGCGGGCACCGGGTGCGGGCCATCGCCGTGGACATCCCCGGTACCGGCTACGAGATCGGCGGTGTGGACGGGCAGCGGCTGCTGTACCTGCCGCCGGGCGCGGCGCCGGCCGGGCTCGGCAACGGGAACAGCGGCGGATACGAGCGGATGGGCGGCAGCGGCCCGTACGACCTGGTGCTGCTCGACGTCCTGGGGCGGCCGGACGCGCTGGCCCGGCTGCGGGCGAGCGGGGCGGTGGACGCGGCGACGGATGTGGTCGCCGTGCATATCGATCACACGGTGCCGCCGGGGCCCGAGCTGCACCGCAGGCTCGCGGCGGCGGGCGCGCGCACGGTGCCGGACGGCGGCACGGTGGTGGCCGGCGAGTATCCCCTTGTCGGCGCGGCCTCCGCGCCGCCCGATGTGCCGCGCCGCACGCTCGTACTGGGCGGGGCGCGCAGCGGGAAGTCGGCGGAGGCGGAGCGGCGGCTGGCGAGTTTTCCGGACGTGCTGTACGTGGCCACCAGCGGCACCCGGGAGGGCGACGTGGAGTGGGCGGAGCGGGTGGCGCTGCACCGCGAGCGGCGGCCCAGCGGCTGGCGGACCACCGAGACCTGCGATCTGGTGCCGCTGCTGGAGGCCGGCAGGCCGGGCATGGATGTCGGCAGGCCGGGCATGGATGTCGGCAGGCCGGGCGTCGATGTCGGACGGCCAGGCGTGGACGTGGCGGGGCCCGGCCCCGACCCGGGCGCCGGCCGGTCCACCGATGCGGCGCCGCTGCTGATCGACTGTCTGGCGCTGTGGCTGACGCATGCCATGGACGAGGTCGGGGCGTGGGACGACGAGACCTGGCAGGCGCATGGCCGGCGGGCGCTGCGGGAGCGGACCGATGCGCTGGTCGCGGCCGTCCGGGCGACGCACCGGCCGGTGGTGGCGGTCAGCAACGAGGTGGGCTCGGGCGTTGTTCCCGCGACCGCTGCGGGGCGTCGTTTCCGTGATGAACTCGGGCGGCTGAACGCCGCGTTCGGCGCCGAGTGCGAGCAGGTGCTGCTGGTGGTCGCGGGTCAGGCGCTTGCGCTGCGTGGATGACGCAGGCCCGGCGGAGCCCGTGTCCCCTTGCCCAGGGGCGCGGCGGCGGGTGCTCTTGAGAAGTGACCGAATCCGAGCTGACCGATGCCGAACCGGCGGGCGGGCGAACGCGGCGATCCGGGGCGGCCCCGCACCCTGCGGCGCGGGCGCGGGCCGGTCGGCCGGTGCGTGCGGAACCGGACCCTCCCGCCGCCGGCCCCGGCCCGCGCGCCCGGTGTTTCGACGCCGCCGTACGCGCCTATCTGGATCGGCACCCGGAGGCGACGGTGGTCGCGCTCGGCGAGGGGCTCGGTACCGGCTTCTGGCGGCTGGACAACGGGCGGTTGAACTGGCTGACGGTGCAGCCGCCGGAGACCGCCGCGGTGCGCCGGATGCTGCTGCCGGACGGGGCGCGGCGGCGTACGGTCGCCCGTGCCGCGACCGATCATGGCTGGCTGGACGCGGTACGGGAGCCGGAGCGCGGGGTCATCGTCACGGCGCACGGCGTGCTGATGCGGCTGTCACCGCCCGCGGTGCGAGCACTGCTGGCGGCCTGCGCGGAGCGGTTCCCCGGCGGTGCGCTGGTCTTCGACGCGCCGCCGCGGCGGTCGACCGCGCTCGCCCGGTGCGGCGCCGCACTGTCCGGTGGCCGGTGGCCCGCTCCCGTGCGCTGGGGGCTGGACCGTGCCGATCTGCCGCGGGTGGCGAGCGCGCACCCCGGCATCGTCGCGGTGCGTGAACTCCCCGTGCGGCCGGGCCCGTATCGCCGCCTCCCGGTGCTGCGCGGATTGACGCCGCTGGTGTGCGAGGTGCGGTTCGCGGCGCGGTAAGTGGTGCGGACGCCCCCTGCCGCAGGCTGCGGGGAGCGTGATCGCCGGTCGTCGGCACCATGACGCATTGTCAGCGCTGAGTTGACGGTAATCTGCGCCCAATGAGCGCCCTGAACCTCGATGACTTCGCCCACTTGATCGAGCGCCCCGATGGCGGCGTGCGCCGTGACGCCGAGGAGCGGCGGGCACGGCTGGCCGTGCCGCCGGGTGCGCTCGGCCGGCTCGACGAGCTGGGCGAGTGGCTGGCCGCCGCGCAGGAGCGGGTGCCCGTGCAGCCCGTCGAGCGGCCCCGGCTGCTGCTGTTCGCCGGTGATCACGGGGTGGCGGAACTGGGCGTCTCGGCCCGGCCGGCCGGGGGCACCAAGGACCTGGTGCGGGCCGTGCTGGACGGGGTGAGCCCGGCCGCGGTGCTGGCGCGCGGCGCCGGGGCGCAGGTGCGGGTCGTGGACATGGCGGTCGACTGCGATCCGGAGGAGCTGCCCGAGGAGGTCACCCGGCACCGGGTGCGGCGGGGTTCGGGGCGGATCGACATCGAGGACGCGCTGACCGCCGAGGAGGCCGAGGCGGCGTTCCGGGCCGGGATGGCCATCGCGGACGAGGAGGCGGACGCCGGCACGGATCTGGTGGTGCTGGGCGATCTGAGCGTCGGCGGCACGACGGCGGCGAGCACGCTGATCGCCGCGCTGTGCGGGACGGATGCCTCGGTGGTCACCGGGCGGGGCGGTGCGCGGATCGACGATCTGGCGTGGATGCGCAAGTGCGCGGCGGTCCGGGACGCACTGCGGCGGGCCCGGCCGGTGCTCGGCGACCAGTTGGAGCTGCTGGCCGCGACGGGCGGCGCGGATCTGACGGCGATGACCGGTTTCCTGCTGCAGAGCGCGGTGCGTCATACGCCGGTGATCCTGGACGGGGTGGTCTCGGCGGCCTGTGCGCTGGTGGCGCAGCGGGTGGCGTTCCGGGCGCCGGACTGGTGGCTGGCCGGGCAGGCGAGCGGCGAGCCGGCGCAGGCGAAGGCTCTGGACCGGATCGCGCTCAACCCTCTGCTCGACCACGGCGTCACTGCTGGTGAGGGGACAGGGGCGCTGCTGGCTCTGCCATTGGTGCAGGCGGCCGCGGCCCTGGCGGCAGAACTGCCCGTACGCGACTGAGCGGCGCCGACCGGTAGCGGTCGGCGGCCGGTCGGAGTGATCGGAAGAGCGCTGGTGGCAACACCTTTACGTCTCGTGGGTAACACCCGTTTCGCGGGTCACACCGCGACGTAACGCTCATTCCGGACCGTCCGCGACGCCCCATAAGATCACGCTTTATGGGAGAAGTCGCTTGAGTCCGGATGAAGACCGCCCCCGCGGCCCATGGTCACAGCGCGGTGCCGCGTTCGGTGTCTGGTATCTGCGCATCGTCACCTTCGTGAACCTCCTGAGTGCGGTCTGGGTGTCGTTCGGCAATGACATCCGCCGGCACAACATCGAGGAGTTCTTCACCCCGTATCTGCTCACCGCGGGCTTCGCATCCGGCGCCTTCTCGCTGTTCCTGTCGGTCACCCTGCGGCGGCGCAAGCGCGCGGCGTGGATTCTGAATCTGCTGCTGTCCGGACTGCTTCTGCTGCTGTTCGCTTTTGTGCTGGCGGCCGCGCCGGAGTTCCGGGGGCAGGCGCAGAACTGGGTGTCGCTGGCGCTGACGCTGCTGTTCTTCGTGTCGCTGGTCGTCGGACGCCGGGAGTTCTACGCGAAGGGCGACCGCTCCAATCCGAAGCTGGCCGCGGTCACCGCCGCCGGCGGGCTGCTGGTCGCCTCGCTGCTGGCAGCGCTGCTGGTCACTGCCACCAATACGGCCCAGGACGCGTCCGCCGAGTCGGCTGCGCCGGCAACGTTCATGCAGCGCTGGCGCTACGGCGTGATGCGACTGGTGTCACTGGCCGCCGACGACCGCGCGTTCCCCGGGATCGACACCCCGAACTGGGTCAATGTCGCCATCAACGTGTTGAGCGCGGCGCTGCTGGTGGCCGTGCTGTGGGCGGCGTTCCGGTCCGTACGCAGCACCGACCCGATCACCGCGGACGACGAGGAGCGGCTGCGGGCCCTCCTGGTGCGGCACGGCGACCGTGATTCGCTGGGCTACTTCGCGCTGCGCCGCGACAAGAGCGTCATCTTCTCCCCCAGCGGGAAGGCCGCGGTCACATACCGCGTCGTCGGCGGGGTGTCGCTGGCCTCCGCCGACCCGCTGGGCGATCCCGAGGCCTGGCCCGGCGCCATCGAGCAGTGGCTGGCCGAGGCCCGTGCGCACGGCTGGGCGCCGGCCGTGATGGGGGCGAGTGAGGAGGGCGGCACGATCTACGCCCGGCACGGCCTGGACGCCCTGGAGCTCGGCGACGAAGCGATCGTGGAAACCGAGGAGTTCACGCTGGGCGGCCGCGCGATGCGTACCGTCCGGCAGGCGTACAACCGGGTCCAGCGGGCCGGCTACACCGTCCGTATCCGGCGCCACGAGGACATTCCGGCGCCGGAGCTGGACCGGCTGCTGCGGCTGGCCGACGACTGGCGCGACGGGGAGACCGAGCGCGGCTTCTCCATGGCGCTCGGCCGGCTCGGCGACCCCGGGGACGGACGGTGCGTGATGCTCGAATGCACCGACGAGAAGGGCGAGTTGCGCGCGCTGCTCAGCTTTGTCCCCTGGGGTGCGAAGGGGCTGTCGCTGGATCTGATGCGGCGCGACCGGGATTCCGAGAACGGCCTGATGGAGTTCATGGTCCTGGAGATGATCCAGCGCGCGAAAGAGGTGGAGATCACTCAGATCTCGCTGAACTTCGCGATGTTCCGCTCCGTCTTCGAACGTGGATCGCGGCTCGGCGCGGGCCCGGTGCTGCGCCTGTGGCGCTCGCTGCTCAGCTTCTTCTCACGGTGGTGGCAGATCGAATCGCTCTATCGCGCCAATGCGAAATACCGCCCTATTTGGGAACCCCGGTACATGCTCTTCGAAAAGAGCACCGATTTGCTGCGTATCGGAATAGCTGCCGCCCGCGCCGAGGGATTCCTCGAAGCACCCGGTCTGCCGAAATGGCTGAACCGCAAGCACCTGGAGAACGTGAGATGACTGAGCGCGGGGCGGGGCGGCGGGAGGTGGCGCCGCCGGGACGGCGGAGGGTACCCGTCCTGCGTCGCGCCGCGCGGGCCGAGTGGGGCCCGCTCCTGCGGACGGTGCGGTCCGCGCTGGTCACGGAGAAACTGCGGGCGATCCCGGTGACCCTCGCCGCGGTGTGCCTGACCTCGGCCTTCCAGCTCGTACAGAATCAGTCCTGGGGTTATCAGCCGGTCCAGAACATCGGATCCGTGCAGGCCGACGAGCACATCTGGCTGGCGCTGCTGCGCACTCCGCTGTCGCTTTTCGTGCCCGCGCTGGATCTGCCGGTCTGGGGCGCGCTGGCGCAGATCCTCGTGGTCTTCGGTATCGCCGAGATCTGTGTGGGCTGGCGGCTGATGATGGTGGTCGCTTACGTCGCCACACTCGCCGGGACGATGTACGCCCGGATCGGCATCTGGATCGGCCCTGACAGCCCCATCGGGCTGCCCGACTCGGATGCGTATGTCATCGACACCGGCCCGTCGGCGGCCGTGGTGGGTCTCGCCGTCTTCGTGAGCTGGCGCTATCGCGCCTGGCTGACATGTGCGCTGGTGGTGGCCTCGATGGTCTTCGAGGTGGTGTTCATCAAGAACAACCTGGCAGGCAAGGAACATGTCGCGGCGGTGCTGGTGGTGCTGGTGCTGTGCGCGGTGTGGCAGCTCGTGCAGCGCAAGCCGCGGGACGCGCAGCGCGTCAGCGGCTGGGAGCACCGCCGATGACGCGCTCGACCTTGCGGCGGAGCCCCGACCAGCGGCGGTCGTGGCGGTACGCGCGGACCGTCGCGCGGGCCCGCGCCTTGGGGCGGTTACGGTAGAAGCGCCTGGCCCAGGGCGAATTGGGCCGGGCCAGCCGGACGGCGCCGAAGAGCGCGACGAACGGCACGAGCACCCCGACCACGGCGATCCGGCCCTTCCCCTTGATGAGCGCGATCACCGCGAGGAGGAAGTTGACGCCGACGGTCTGGACGACCGTGAAGCGGTCGCGGGACTCGTCCGGACGCAGCTCATTGACGCCGAACGGCAGAAAGCCGCCGAGGATCAGGGCGACCAGCGCGGCGGTGAGAATGACGATCTCGACGCTCTTGGCACCCTCCTCGGTCCAGTACACGTCGTCCAGATGGACGATCAGCGCGAACTCGTCCAGCACCAGGCCGACACCCATCCCGAAGAGCACGGCCGCCAGGCCGGAGCCGAAGCCGCGGCCACCGCCGGCGAGGGCGATGAACCCCCCGACGACCATCAGGACCACGCCGGGGACGACATGGTGGACATGTGTGCCGCCCGAGGTGATGTCGCGGAACGGGCCCTTGCCCGCACGGATGAGCCGGGTGATCGCACGGGTGACGAGGAAGGTCAGCACGAACGCCGCCAGGGCGAGCAGCAGCGGCAGCTTCCCCGGCTCGATGATGTTGCGGTACCACCAGTGGCCCATCCCGCATGCTCCCCATGTGTCGCGTCAGTCGTCAGGGCAATGCCGTAGGGACAATTACGCACCATCCGGGCGATCAGGGGCGGCAAGGGAACGCCGTGGGGACCGCGTTAGCCTGCCGCGGTGAACGACACCCCCGCCGAGTCCCGGCCCCCGACCCCCGCCGACGCCCTGCGTTTCGCCTTCGGGACGCTGACCGTGCTCCCCGTACGCGTAGGCCGCTGGGACCAGGCGACGGCCCGCGGCGGGATGCTCTGCGCGCCGCTGGCCGGGCTGGTCGTCGGCCTGTGCGCGGCGGCGCTCGGCGGGGTGCTGCTCCTGCTCGGCGGCGGCCCGCTGCTGGCCGCGGTCGCCAGCGCCGCGGTGCCCGCCGCGCTCACCCGCGGGCTGCATCTGGACGGGCTCGCCGACACCGCGGACGGCCTGGGCAGCGGCAAGCCCGCTGAGGACGCGCTGCGCATCATGAAGCAGTCCGACATCGGACCGTTCGGGGTCATCACGCTGCTGTTCACCCTGCTGGCCCAAGTAGCCGCGCTGTACGAGCTGTACGCGGACGGCTGGGCGCGCGGCGCTCTGGCGGCCGCCGTCGCGGCGGTCACGGCGCGTTGCGCGCTGACCCTCGCCTCGCGCGCGGGGGTGCCGGCCGCCCGCCCGGAGGGGCTGGGCGCGGCGGTCGCCGGCACCGTTCCTGTGCGCGCGGCGCTCCTCTGTGCGGCGCTGGTGGTCGCCCTGTGCGCCGCCGCGGGAGCCGTGTTCACCCCGTCCGGAGCATCCGGTGCGCTGCACGCCGGACTGGCGGCAGTGGCCGGCCTCGGGCTCGCCGAACTGGTGCTGCGGCACTGCCGGCGGCGGTTCGGCGGGGTGACCGGCGATGTGTTCGGCGCACTCGCGGAGAGCGCCGGACTGACCGCGCTGATCGTGCTCGCGCTTGGCTGAACCGGATGCCGCACGGACCCCAACCCCCTTGCCATGATGGCTGATTGAGGACCATTCACCGGCGTTTCGGGCCACCCGCCGACACCGCGTCACCGACCCGTACGCCATCAGGCAGGGCCTCGCGGCGCCGCCGAGCGTAGGCTCGGCCGCAGCAGCGCCCAAGGCGCAAAACGGATTCCCGGACGGAACAGGACCCTTATCACCGTGACTGCACTGACCCTCAGTACTTCTTCCGCCTCAACGTTGCGTGCGGACGCCGTCGTCGTCGGCGTGGCCAAGGGCGCCAAGGGCGTCGTCGTGGCCCCCGGCGCGGAGGCCGTGGACAAGGCCTTCGGCGGCAAGCTCGCCGCGGTGCTGGAGACCCTCGGCGCGAGTGGTGCCGAGGGCGAGGTGACCAAGCTTCCCGCCGCCGACGGCCTGAAGGCGCCGGTCGTGCTGGCGGTCGGCCTCGGCGACGCCCCGGCCAAGGGCGACGGCTACGACAGCGAGGCGCTGCGGCGCGCCGCGGGCAGCGCCGCCCGCGCGCTGCACGGCACCAAGAAGGCCGGCTTCGCACTGCCCGTGGAGGACGCCGAGGCGGCCGCCGCGGTCTCGGAGGGCGCGCTGCTCGGCGCGTACTCCTTCACCGCGTACCGCAGCAACGGCAACGGCGCGAAGAACGCCAAGGACGCGAAGAAGGGCAAGGACGCCAAGACGCCGCTGGCGGAGGTCGCGATCCTCGGCGGCAAGCCGCGCGACAAGGACTTCAAGGCCGCCGCAGAGCGCGCGCAGGCGCTGACCGCGGAGATCAACCGCGCCCGCGACCTGATCAACATGCCCTCCAACGACCTCGACCCGAAGTCCTTCGCGACGCAGGCGCAGGCCGCCGCCAAGGAGTTCGGCCTCAAGGTCGAGGTGCTGGACGAGAAGGCGCTCAAGAAGGGCGGCTTCGGCGGCCTGATGGGCGTCGGCCAGGGCTCGGAGGCCCCGCCGCGGCTGGTGCGGATCGCGCACACACACGCCAAGGCGAAGAAGACCCTGGCACTGGTCGGCAAGGGCATCACCTACGACTCGGGCGGCATCTCGCTCAAGCCGGCCGGCCACAACGAGACCATGAAGTGCGACATGAGCGGCGCCGCCGCGGTGTTCGCCGCGGTCGTCGCCGCCGCCAGGCTCGGCCTTGAGGTGAATGTCACGGGCTGGCTGGCACTCGCCGAGAACATGCCGTCGGGCAACGCCACCCGTCCCGGTGACGTACTGACCATGTACAGCGGCAAGACGGTCGAGGTGCTCAACACCGACGCCGAGGGCCGGCTGGTGCTGGCCGACGCGCTGACCCGCGCCTCGGAGGAGAAGCCGGACGCGATCGTCGACGTGGCGACGCTGACCGGTGCGATGGTGCTGGCGCTGGGCAACCGCACCTTCGGGATCATGGCCAACGACGACGCCTTCCGTACCTCGATCCACGAGATCGCGGAGGAGGTCGGCGAGCAGTCCTGGCCGATGCCGATGCCGTCCGAACTGCGCAAGGGCATGGACTCGCCGATCGCCGACATCGCCAACATGGGCGAACGGATGGGCGGCGGCCTGGTCGCCGGACTCTTCCTGAAGGAGTTCGTCGGCGAGGGCATCGCCTGGGCACACCTGGACATCGCGGGCCCGGCCTTCCACGAGGGCTCGCCCTGGGGCTACACGCCCAAGGGCGGCACCGGCTCCGCCGTACGCACCCTGGTACGGCTCGCCGAGCGCACCGCCGCGGGCGACCTCGGCTGACGCCGTTCCCGTCTCGCCTGATTTGTCCGTACGGCCCCGAGCTCACCGCCCGGGGCCGTCGGTGTGATTTTCGCCGTACGTTCGCCCACAACGAAATCCGTACGTGATCCGTACGCGCGTACGCACCGGTAACCCCCTTGGGGCGCCTGATCAGCCGCCCCACAGCCCGGCCCGCCGTCCCGCCTCCGTTCAACAAGTGCGAAGATGGGTTCTCGGCAGGACAGGGCCCCCCTTACCCAGGGCCGAAGTTAAAGCGGCCGAACAACAGCCGCCGCCCGGTCATCGGAGACCGGCTCCGGCGTACCCATGCATGGAGGACGTGACGTGGCGAACGACGCCAGCACCGTTTTCGACCTAGTGATCCTCGGAGGCGGTAGCGGTGGTTACGCCGCTGCCCTGCGCGGGGCCCAGCTGGGCCTGGACGTCGCCCTGATCGAGAAGAGCAAGCTCGGCGGCACCTGCCTGCACAACGGCTGCATCCCCACCAAGGCTCTGCTGCACGCCGGCGAGATCGCCGATCAGGCCCGTGAGGCCGAGCAGTTCGGCGTCAAGGCCACCTTCGAGGGCATCGACATCAACGCCGTCCACAAGTACAAGGACGACGTGATCTCCGGCCTCTACAAGGGCCTGCAGGGCCTTGTCGCGTCCCGCAAGGTGACGTACATCGAGGGCGAGGGCCGCCTCTCCTCCCCGACTTCCGTCGACGTCAACGGCCAGCGTGTCCAGGGCCGCCACGTCCTGCTGGCGACCGGCTCCGTGCCGAAGTCGCTGCCGGGCCTGGAGATCGACGGCAACCGCATCATCTCCTCGGACCACGCGCTCAAGCTCGACCGCGTGCCGAAGTCCGCGATCGTGCTGGGCGGCGGCGTCATCGGCGTCGAGTTCGCCTCCGCATGGAAGTCCTTCGGCACCGACGTCACCATCGTCGAGGGCCTCAAGCACCTCGTCCCGGTCGAGGACGAGAACAGCTCCAAGCTGCTGGAGCGCGCGTTCCGCAAGCGCGGCATCAAGTTCAACCTCGGCACCTTCTTCGACAAGGCCGAGTACACGCAGGACGGCGTCCGCGTCACCCTGGCCGACGGCAAGACCTTCGAGGCCGAGGTGCTGCTGGTCGCGATCGGCCGCGGGCCGGTCTCCCAGGGCCTGGGCTACGAGGAGCAGGGCGTCGCGACGGACCGCGGCTACGTTCTGGTCGACGAGTACATGCAGACCAACGTGCCGACCATCTCGGCCGTCGGTGACCTCGTCCCGACCCTCCAGCTCGCGCACGTCGGCTTCGCCGAGGGCATGCTGGTGGCGGAGCGGCTGGCCGGTCTCAAGACCGTGCCGATCGACTACGACGGTGTGCCGCGCGTGACGTACTGCCACCCCGAGGTCGCTTCGGTGGGTATCACCGAGGCGAAGGCGAAGGAGCTGTACGGCGCCGACAAGGTCGTCGCTCTCAAGTACAACCTCGCGGGCAACGGCAAGAGCAAGATCCTCAAGACCACGGGCGAGATCAAGCTCGTCCAGGTCAAGGACGGTGCCGTGGTCGGCGTCCACATGGTCGGTGACCGTATGGGCGAGCAGGTCGGTGAGGCCCAGCTGGTCTACAACTGGGAGGCTCTGCCGGCCGAGGTTGCGCAGCTGATTCACGCGCACCCGACGCAGAACGAGGCTCTCGGCGAGGCCCACCTGGCCCTGGCCGGCAAGCCCCTCCACTCCCACGACTGACCCCAGTCCCGGGCGCGACCACATCCGCACATTCGATAGGAGCAACTGAAACCATGGCGGTTTCCGTAACCCTGCCGGCGCTCGGCGAGAGCGTCACCGAGGGCACCGTCACCCGCTGGCTCAAGGCCGAGGGTGAGCGCGTAGAGGCCGACGAGCCGTTGCTCGAAGTGTCGACCGACAAGGTCGACACCGAGATCCCGGCACCGGCCGCCGGCGTTCTGGCCTCCATCAAGGTGGCCGAGGACGAGACCGTGGAGGTCGGCGCCGAGCTGGCCATCATCGACGACGGCACCGGTGCGCCGGCTGCCGCTCCGGCTCCGGCCGCCGCCGAGGCGCCCGCCCCGGCCGCCCAGCCGCAGCCCGAGCCGGCCCCGGCTCCGGCGCCCGCCCCGGCCGCCGCCCCCGCCGGTGGCGCCCAGGGCACCGATGTCGTACTCCCCGCGCTGGGCGAGAGCGTCACCGAGGGCACCGTCACCCGCTGGCTGAAGGAGGTCGGCGAGGAGGTCCAGGCCGACGAGCCGCTGCTGGAGGTCTCCACCGACAAGGTCGACACCGAGATCCCGGCCCCGGTTTCCGGTGTGCTGCTGGAGATCGCCGTCGGCGAGGACGAGACCGCCGAGGTCGGCGCCAAGCTCGCCGTCATCGGCGCTGCTGGTGCCGCCCCGGCCGCCGCTCCGGCCCCGGCCGCCCCGGCGCCTGCTCCGGCCCCCGAGCCCGCCCCGGCTCCGGCGCCCGCCCCGGCCCCGGCCCCCGCGCCGGTCGCCGCCCCGGCGGCGCCCGTGGCTCCGGCTCCGGCCCCCGCGCCGGCTCCGGCCGCGCCGGCCCCCGTCACCCCGGCTCCCGCCGCGGGTGAGGGCGCGTACGTCACTCCGCTGGTGCGCAAGCTCGCCGCGGAGAGCGGCGTCGACCTCGCCGCGGTCAAGGGCACCGGTGTCGGTGGCCGGGTCCGCAAGCAGGACGTCATCGCCGCCGCGGAGGCCGCCAAGGCCGCCGCGCCGGCCGCCGCCCCTGCCGCGGTCTCCAAGGCCCCCGCTCTGGAGGTCTCCCCGCTGCGCGGTCAGACCATCAAGATGCCGCGGATGCGCAAGGTCATCGGCGACAACATGATGAAGGCCCTGCACGGCCAGGCGCAGCTGACCTCCGTGGTCGAGGTGGACATCACCAAGATCATGCGGATGCGCAACAAGGCCAAGGACACCTTCGCGCAGCGTGAGGGCGTCAAGCTCTCCCCGATGCCGTTCTTCGTCAAGGCCGCTGTCCAGGCGCTGAAGGCCCACCCGGTCGTCAACGCCCGGATCAACGAGGACGAGGGCACCATCACCTACTTCGACACCGAGAACGTCGGTATCGCGGTGGACGCGGAGAAGGGCCTGATGACCCCGGTCATCAAGGACGCGGGCGACCTGAACATCGCCGGTATCGCCCGTAAGACGGCGGACCTGGCGGGCAAGGTCCGCGCGAACAAGATCACGCCGGACGAGCTGTCCGGTGCGACCTTCACCATCAGCAACACCGGCTCGCGCGGCGCCCTGTTCGACACGGTCATCGTGCCCCCGAACCAGGTCGGCATCCTGGGCATCGGTGCCACCGTCAAGCGCCCGGTGGTCATCAACCACCCGGAGCTCGGCGAGACCATCGCGGTGCGCGACATGACCTACCTCGCGCTCTCCTACGACCACCGTCTGGTGGACGGCGCCGACGCCGCCCGCTACCTGACCACGGTCAAGCAGATCCTGGAGGCCGCCGAGTTCGAGACCGAGATCGGTCTCTGAGTCCGGTAGGCACGCAGCAGCAGTAGGTGTGCAAGGGGTCGGCCCCGGTTCGTACGGAATCCCGTACGAACCGGGGCCGGCCCTTTCGCGCATCCCGGTACCGGGCGGGCCCCTTGGGGCATCCCGGATAATGGCTCTCTCCCTTCATGGTCCTCTTCTCACCACCCGCTCTGAAGGAGCACCTCATGACCCCGCCCGTCGTCCATTCGCTGCGCGAGCAGATCCGCGAGCACATCCTTGAGGGGATCGTCAGCGGCCGCTGGCAGCCGGGCGAGCGGATCGTGGAGCGGCGGATCGCGGTCGAGCTGGAGGTCAGTCAGACGCCGGTACGCGAGGCGCTGCGGGAGCTGGAGTCGCTGCAACTGATCGAGTCGGCGCCGAACAAGGGCGTCCGGGTACGGAATCTGACCGCGGACGACCTGAAGGAGAGTTACCCGGTGCGGGCCGGTCTGGAGCAGGTGGCCGCGGAGCTGGCGGCCGGCCGGCTGGCGGAGGACACCGCGGCCCTGGAGCGCGAGGTGGCGTCCCTGCGGGAGGCCGACCGGGCGGGCGACGGGGAGGCGCAGGTGCGGCACACGGTGGCCTTCCACCGCGAGATCGTGCGGGCGGCCGGGAACTCCGTACTGCTGCACACCTGGGAGTCGCTGGGCATCGAGGTCTGGACGACGCTCTCGATCCGCTGGTTCAGCCCGGAGCAGCGCTCGCACGCGCAGGACCACCAGGAGCTCGTGGACGCCTTCCGGCGACGCGACCCGAAGATCGGCACCTTGCTCAAGGCACACGTGCTGAGCTGCGCACCTAGGGTCTGAGAGGGCGAGGAAGGGGGGTTCCGCGAGGGCGCGGAACCCCCCCTTCTCCATGTGGCACGGGGTGCCCAAAAAGACGGCACCCCGTGCCGACCTGCGGTTATTCGCCCGGCGAGCGTTGATCGATCATCGATCAGAGGCGTATCGTCTTCCGTCGGGGCGCGACACCCCTGCCTGCCAGCACCCACTCGCACTCCCCGACCAACCCGTCCGGAAAGGGGCCACCCATGCCCGATCCCGTGCGCATGCCGTACAGCCAGCTCGACCAGCTCCCGGACCGGGACCCCGAGGAGACCGCCGAGTGGCGCGAATCGCTTGACGCCGTCACCAAGGCCGCGGGCCCGCACCGCACCGCGTATCTGATGCGCCGTGCCCTGGAGCACACCGGTGCCCCCGGGCTCGCGCCCTTGGAGACGGACTACGTCAACTCCATCCCGACCCCCGCCGAACCCGGCTTCCCGGGCGACGAGGCGATGGAAGCGCGGATCACCGCCTGGAACCGCTGGAACGCCGCGGCCATGGTGACCCGCGGTTCGCGCTTCGGCGTCGGCGGCCACATCGCCACCTTCGCGTCCGCCGCCTGGCTGTACGAGACGGGCTTCAACCACTTCTTCCGCGGCAAGGAGGGCGACGGCAGCGGCGACCAGCTCTACATCCAGGGCCACGCCTCGCCCGGCATCTACGCCCGCGCCTTCCTCGACGGCCGCCTCACCGAGGAGCACCTCGACAACTTCCGCCAGGAGGCCGGCGGCAAGGGCCTGCCCTCCTACCCGCACCCGCGGCGCCTGCCCTGGCTGTGGGAGTTCCCGACCGTCTCCATGGGCCTCGGCCCGCTGTCGGCGATCTACCAGGCGCGCTTCAACCGCTACCTCCAGGGCCGCGGCATCAAGGACACCGCCAACTCGCACGTCTGGGCGTTCCTGGGCGACGGCGAGATGGACGAGCCCGAGTCGACCGCGGCACTGGCGCTGGCCGGCCGTGAGGGCCTGGACAACCTGACCTTCGTCATCAACTGCAACCTGCAGCGCCTCGACGGTCCGGTCCGTGCCAACTTCAAGATCGTGCAGGAGCTGGAGGCGCAGTTCCGCGCGGCCGGCTGGAACGTCGTCAAATCGCTGTGGGGCTCCGCCTGGGACGAGCTGTTCCAGCTCGACACCACCGGCGCGCTGGTCCGCCGCCTGCGCGAGGTGCCGGACGCCCAGTTCCAGACATACGCCACCCGCGACATCGCCTACATCCGCGAGCACTTCTTCGGCGCCGGGCCGGCCCTCGTCGAGATGGCGAAGGTGCTGACCGACGCGAAGATCGCCGAGTGTTTCCACACCTCCCGCGGCGGCCACGAGGCCCGCAAGGTGTACGCGGCGTACAAGGCGGCCGTGGAGTTCAAGGGCGCGCCGACCGTGATCCTCGCGCAGACCGTCAAGGGCTACACCCTGGGCGCCGGCTTCGAGTCCAAGAACGCCAACCACCAGATGAAGAAGCTCTCGGGCAAGGAGTTCCGCGCCATGCGCGACCTGCTCGACCTTCCCATCCCGGACGCCAAGCTGGACGAGGACCTGGTCCCCTACGGCCACCCGGGCGCCGACTCCCCCGAGGTCCGTTACCTCCAAGAGCGCCGCGCCGCCCTCGGTGGCCCGGCCCCGGCCCGCCGCCTCCACGCCTCGGCCGCACTGCCCCAGCCCGAGGAGCGCGCCTTCAAGGCGCTGTACAAGGGATCCGGCAAGCAGGAGATGGCCACCACCATGGCCTTCGTCCGCCTCGCCAAGGACCTGATGCGGGACAAGGAGACCGGCAAGCGCTGGGTGCCGATCGTGCCGGACGAGGCCCGTACCTTCGGTATGGAGTCGCTCTTCCCGTCGGCCGGCATCTACTCGCCCAAGGGCCAGACGTACGAGCCGGTCGACCGTGACCAGTTGATGTACTACAAGGAAGCCACCGACGGTCAGATCCTCAACGAGGGCATCACCGAGGCCGGCGCCATGGCCGACTTCATCGCCGCCGCCACGTCCTACGCGACGCACGGCGAGCCGATGATCCCCTTCTACATCTTCTACTCGATGTTCGGCTGGCAGCGCACCGCCGACCAGATGTGGCAGCTCGCCGACCAGCTCGGCAAGGGCTTCATCGTCGGCGCCACCGCGGGCCGTACCACCCTGACCGGTGAGGGCCTGCAGCACGCCGACGGCCACTCACACCTGATCGCGTCCACGAACCCGGCGTCGCTCAACTACGACCCGGCCTTCGCATACGAGATCGCGGTGATCGTCAAGGACGGTCTGCGCCGGATGTACGGCCCGACGGCTGACTCCCCCACCGGCGAGAACGTCTTCTACTACCTCACCGTCTACAACGAGCCCAAGCCGCAGCCGGCCATGCCGGACGGCGTCGAACAGGGCATCATCAAGGGCCTGTACCGCTTCAAGGAGGCCGAGGGCGCCACCGACAAGGCTCCGCGCACCCAGCTGCTGGCCTCCGGCACCGCGATCCACTGGGCACTGGAGGCACAGCGGATCCTCGCCGAGGAGTGGGACGTGGCCGCCGATGTCTGGTCCGCGACCTCCTGGGGCGAGCTGCGCCGCGACGCCCTGGAGTGCGACGCCGCCCGGCTCGATGGCGAGGACCGGATCCCGTACGTCACCCGCGCGCTGGCCGGCGCCCCCGGCCCGGTCGTCGCGGTCAGCGACTGGATGCGGGCGGTCCCGGACCAGATCGCCCCGTGGGTCGAGCAGGACTGGGTCTCCATCGGCACCGACGGCTTCGGCCTCTCCGACACCCGCGAGGCGGCCCGCCGGCACTTCGGCGTCGACCCGCAGTCGGTGGTCGTCCACACCCTGGCGGCGCTCGCCCGGCGCGGCGAGGTCAAGCCGGAGGCGGTGAAGGAGGCCCGGGAGCGGTACGGGCTGTGAGGCGGAGCGAAGAGCTCTGCCACCCGTGAGACGTGGGCGGCGCCGGCCGACACCGGGCGCCGCCCGCCCCTTAGGAGCCGCCGCGCCGGGGCACCGTCAAGCCCCCTTCAGCGGCGCTCTCATCACTCCCGTGCGGAGGCCGCCTTCCCGCGCCCGGGGCCTCCGCACGGGGCCTGACCGTGGTCCGGTGTCTCCGGCGGGGTTCCCCGTCGGAGGCCGGGCAGAAGGAGAGTTTCGCCCAGCTGTACCGGGCGGCCGGGTGCGGTGGGATTTCACCCTGGCCGTGCCCGGCGCCCTTGCGCACCGGGCGTTGTCAGTGGGGCCCGGCATGATGGGTTCATGCGTGCTGCCCGGCTGATCAAGATGGTGTTGCTGCTCCAGTCGCGGCCGTCGATGACGGCCGCCGAGCTGGCACGCGATCTGGAGGTCTCGGAGCGTACGGTCGCCCGGGACGTCCTCTCCCTGTCCGAGGCCGGCGTCCCCGTGTACGCGGACCGCGGCCGGGCCGGCGGCTACCGCCTGATCGGGGGCTACCGCACCCGGCTCACCGGCCTCGGCCGCAGCGAGGCGGAGGCGCTCTTCCTGTCCGGAGTGCCCTCCGCCCTCCGTGAGATGGGCCTTGCGGACGCCGCGTCCGCCGCCCGGCTCAAGGTGTCCGCGGCGCTGCTGCCCGAGTTGCGGGACGCCGCGGCGGGCGCCGCCCAGCGCTTCCATCTCGACGCGCCCGCTTGGTATCAGGAACCCGAGACACCCGCCCTGCTGCCCGCCATCGCCGACGCGGTCTGGGACGACCGCCTCCTGACCGCCCGCTATCGCCGCAACAACACCGAGGTGGAGCGGGAGTTGGAGCCGTACGGCCTCGTGCTGAAGGCGGGAGTCTGGTATCTGGCGGCGCGCGCGACAGAGGCAGCAGACACGGCAGGCCCGGCAGCCGCGACGGGGGGACGGCGCGATGCGCCTTTCTCAGGGGCGGTGGCCGGGGCCGGACGGCGGGCGAGCCACCGGGTGTATCGGGTCGACCGGTTCGTCGCCGTCGACCCGGCCCAGGACCGCTTCAGCCGCGACGGCTCCTTCGACCTGCCCGCGTTCTGGGAGGAGCGAGCCGAGGAGTTCGCGCGCTCGCTCCTGCGCGATGAGGTCGTGGTCCGGCTGTCCGCGCGCGGCGTACGGCAGCTGCCGTACGTCACCGACCGGGCGGCCGCCCAGGAGGCAGTGGCGAAGGCGGGCCCGCCCGACGACCACGGCCGAATAACCGTCACCCTGGCCGTGGAGTCCGCCGAGGTCGCTTACGCGCAGCTGCTGGCGCTCGGTCCCGAGGGCGAGGTGCTGGCGCCCGCCGAACTGCGCGAGCGGTTCGCGGCGGGAGCCCGCCGGACGGCCGCGCTCTACGGCGGAGGCGCGCCCTGAGGCCCGCCTCCCGGTAGCGGACGACCAGTTGCCCGCTACCGGTGATCCACTACCGGTAGTCCGCCACGCTCGCGTCCTTCCCTCCGAAGACCACGTCCTCGAAGTAGCCGAAGGCATCGGGCCGTGAGCCGTCCATGTCGGTGAAGTCGTAGACCTTCGCCAGCTGGCCACTGGAGAGCGACTGGCCGCTCCAGCGCTCCTTGGCGGGGTCGGCGGCCAGTGCCGTCACGGCGCGGGCGACGAGTGCCGGCGACTCGGAGACCGCGAAGTGCGGGCTCTCGGCCACCGCGTCACGCCAGGTCTCCTCCGTCACGCCGAAGGTGTCGAGCATCTCCTCGGACCGCAGGAATCCGGGGGTGAGCGAGACGGCCGTGCCGCCGTGCTCCTTCAGCTCGGCGGCGAGACCGAAGGCGATACGGTGCGGGGCGTTCTTGGTGAGGTCGAAGCAGAGGTTGTCCCGGTAGGTCCGGTTGAAGGCGTCGGTGCCGTCCGTGACCTCGACGACCAGGCCGCCGGGCCGCCTGATCAGCAGCGGCAGCGCGTAGTGGCTGGTGATGACGTGTGTGTCGACGCCGAGGCGGAACATCCGCAGCCCCTTGTCCAGATCGAGGTCCCAGAGCCTGGTGTTGAACTCGATCAGCCGGTCGCCGCCCCAGACGCTGTTGACCAGCACATCCAGCCGGCCCTGCTCCCGGTCGATGCGCTCGGTCAACGCCTTGACCTGCGCCGGTTCCAGATGGTCCGTCGGTACGGCGATCCCGGTGCCGCCCGCCTCGGTCACCAGCTCCGCGGTCTGCTCGATCGTCTCCGTGGGCCGGCCGACCTCGCTGACCCGCTCGCGCGTCGTCCGCCCGGTCACATACACCAGGGCACCGGCCCGTCCCAGTTCCACGGCCATCGCCCGGCCCGCACCCCGGGTCGCCCCGGCGACCAGCACCACCCGCCCCGTCAGATCGGCCGGTCCCCCACGCCCCGACCGTCCCATGTGCCCCGACCGCTCAGCCTGTTCCACGCGTTCCGCCCGTTCCTCGTGTCCCGCCTGGTCCGCTCGTGCTGTCACGTCCGCCACTCCTCTTGCAGCTGCCTCACATCCGTACGCCGCGACCCTGACAGCGAAACCGGACACCTCCTGTCTGCTTAAGAGGCCTCTCGCACGACGGATTACGGATGGAACCGATGGAGCGGATGGAGCGGATGGAAGGGATCATGGACGGCGACAGGCGGCGACAGACGGCGGCAGACAGCGGCAGACAGCGGCAGACGGCAGAGCGTCAAGGCCCCGGACAGGCCACGGAAACCGGACCACCAGATCAAGGAACCGAACGCCCTCCGAGAGCCGCAGCTCACCGACCGAACGCCCCCTGAAGCCGCGCCTCACGACCCCATGGCCCGTACCCTCCCGCCCGCCCGCAGCCACCCCGTGACCTCGGCCTGGGCATGCTGCGGCGCCGGTACGGCGAGCGTGCCTTCGTCGGTGGTGGCCCGTACCCCGCCGGTGGCGTCGATGCCGCCGACCTCCGGGCTGCCCGCCGCGAGCAGGTACCACGTTCCCGACTTCGCCTGCCAGTGGATGTCGCCGACAACCGGGCGGCCGAAGCGGCTGCAGGCGGCGGTGTCCGTGGCGTGTCCGGCGATCCGGCCGGGCTCGGCCGCGCGGGCGGCGGGCGGCTGGAGCTGCACCGTGACCCGGCCGGGGCCGCTCCAGGTGTCGGCGCGGGTGCAGACCCACTCCGCGCTGCCGCCGTCCTCCGGAAGGCTCTGCCGCGCAAACGCCCAGTTGTCGACGGACCGTACGCCCGCACCGCGCAGCGAGCGCAGCGAGCAGGCCGTACGGGCCCAGCTCTGCAGCGCCGGGGCGCCGGCCACGCCACCCGAGGAGGTGAGGCGGACCGGCGCGAGATCCCCGAGGTCGGTCACCAGGAAGGTGTCGCCCGCCGTGATCCGCTGCGAGGCGTGGAACTGGGTCACCGGCCACTGCCCGCAGGCGGCGCCCGCCTCGGGCGGGGTCGGCACCCGGTTGGTGACCCCGTCCGGGGCGAGGCGCAGCGGGCGCGCCGGGGTGCCGGGCGCGAGCAGGTCCCGGGTCGCGGCATGAGCGACCCACGGCGCGACCAGATAGCGCATCCAGCCGGCGCCGCGGCCGATCACCAGCGCGCCGGCGGTCGTCATATCCGCGTCGTCGACGCGCGCGAAGTGCAGTGTCGGCGTGGCGTCCGCAGGCTCCGCGTAGCGCACCAGCCGCCCGCCGTCGTGGAAGACCGCCACCATGACGTTGTCGATCAGGCCCGCGTACAGCAGCCGGGGCGGCTGGTCCGGTGGCCGGGTGGACGTACCGGCGGACGCGACGATCCGCGCGTCGGCGGGCGGCGCCGCCCAGACCCGCAGCGCCCGCCCCAGCAGCTCCTGGTCACCGGCCTGCCGGCCGCGGGCGGGCCAGGCGGTGAAGTCGACGCGTGCGGTGTCGGCCCACCGCTCGTTGGGGGCGCGCAGCAACCGGGCCGGGTCCAGGGCCTGCTGCGCGGCGGTGGCGGGCCCCGATCCGCCGGCCGGCGGGTCCGCGTCGCCACCCGGCACGCCGGCCACCACCGCGCCGACCACCAGCACGGCGGCCACCACGACCGCCGTCCGCACCCGCTGCCGGCGGCGCAGCAGGTCCGTCGGCCGGGTCTGCACCGTGCACGGGTCGAACTCCCCCGAGTTCAGCAGTGCCGCGGCGCCCGCGCCGACCGTCCGGTCCAGCTGCCCGGCCGCCACCTGCGCCGCGTCCGGGTCCGCGACACCGGCCGCCGCCAGCACGCCGCGGGCCACGTCCCTGTCCAGCCCCTCCAGATGCCACAGCCCGACGGCGGCCCGCACCGGGGCCGGGACGGCGGACAGCGCCTGGTCCAGGGCGAGTTCATCGGCGCCGCCGGCCCGGGGGAAGAGCCGCAGCCCCCAGACGACGGGCACGGAGGGCAGCAGTACGGCGGGCTGCTGCGGCCGCCCCTCGTAGGAGAGCGCCAACCGCAGGGTGCGCAGCCGTACGAGGCCGTAGCCGCGCTCGGCCGCCGGGCCGCGTTGGGCCGGCAGCCTGCGGATCCGCCTGCGCAGCCGGGCCCGTGGCAGCGCCCGCTGAACCAGGCCGTGCGCGATGAGGACCCGGCGGTGACGGCCCATCGACGGGGGCAGTACGAGGTAGGCCAGGCGGACCAGCCGTGAATAGTGTTCAACGATGGCTGCCTCTGCCCGTTCGACATCGGCGCGGGTGCGTTCGTCCATGGGCATGGCCTGAAACAGCCCTTCACAAAGTGGGGATCTGCCGGGTTTTGCACGCCTTCCAACGAATGATTCCTGGGGCGGTCACCCGGCTGGTCCGCACGGTGCTCGCCGGCGGATCATCCGTCCCGATCCGGCGGATCACCGGTCCGCATAACGACCGCGTCGCATCTGGGGTACTCCGCGTGCGGGGCGCGGCGGCAGGGCCGATGCTGGAGCGGTGATGGACGAGACGGAGTTCTGGGCGCTGATCGACGGTTCCCGTGAGGCCGCCGGGGGCGATCCCGAGGAGCAGGCCGACGCCTTGGTCGAGCGGCTGCTGGGGCGCGACCCGGACTCCGTCGTGGACTTCGCCCGCCACTTCGAATCCCGCTACAACCGGGCCTACACCTGGGACCTGTGGGCCGCGGCGTCGGTGATGCTGAGCGGCGCGAGCGACGACGCGTTCGACTTCTTCCGCTGCTGGCTGATCGGCCAGGGCCGGGAGGTCTTCGAGGGCGCGTTGCACGACGCGGACGGCCTCGCCGAGCTCGTGGAGGACTTCGACGAGGAGGTGGACGGTGACGCGGAGGAGCTCGGCTACTCGGCCGACGAGGCGTACGAGCAGCTGACCGGCGCCGTGATGCCGGATCTCGGCCTGCCCCCGCCGCCCCGCGAACCGCTCGGCACGTACGCCGACTTCGACGACGACGAGGCCATGGCCGAGCGCTTCCCGCGCCTTTGGGACCGTTTCAAGCCATAGAGGTCCGACCCCTGCACTCCGCAGATGCCGCCCGTACCACCGCTCAGCGGGCACTATGTCCCCATGCGGATCGCGATCACCGGCTCGACCGGTCTCATCGGCACGGAGCTCGTACGGTCGTTGCGGGCGGACGGCGACGATGTCGTCCGTCTCGTCCGGCGCCCGCCCAGGACCGCGGATGAAGTGCGCTGGGATCCCCGGAGCCAGGAGGTCGACACGGCCGGTCTGGCCGGCTGCGACGCGCTCGTCCATCTCGCCGGCGCGGGGGTCGGCGACCACCGCTGGACCGCGGCCTACAAGCGCGAGATCCGCGACAGCCGGGTACACGGCACCGAGGCCATCGCCACCGCCCTCACCTCGATGGACGCCCCGCCGCGGGTCTTTGTGTGCGGCACCGCGATCGGCTACTACGGCGACACGGGCGACCGGCGGACGGACGAGAGCGGGGCGGCCGGCGAGGGGTTCCTGCCGGAGGTCTGCGTCGCCTGGGAGAACGCCGCGAAGCCGGCCCAGGAGGCGGGCATCCGGACCGTCTTCGCCCGCACGGGGCTGGTCGTGGCGCGCTCGGGCGGCGCCTGGGGCCGCCTGTTCCCGGTCTTCCGCCTCGGCCTCGGCGGCCGCCTCGGCAACGGCCGCCAATACTGGAGCTTCATCTCCCTCCAGGACCACATCGCGGCGCTCCGCCATCTGATCGCCACCGACACCCTGACCGGCCCGGTCAACCTCACCGCCCCCGATCCGGTCACCAACCGCGAGGTGACGGCCGTGATGGGCCGCGTCCTGCACCGCCCCACGCTCTTTCCCGTACCCGAACCGGTCCTGCGCCTCGCCCTCGGCGAGTTCGCCGGCGACGTGCTGGGCAGCCAGCGCATCATTCCGCAGCGCCTGCTGGACTCCGGCTTCGCGTTCGCCCATCCCCGCATCACGGAGGCCGTACGGGCGGCGATGCGGACAACCGCGTAGCGAGCGACGCACGAGCGGACGTACGACCGCGCGCACGGCGGCATGGAACAGCCCTGCAACACAGGCCGTGCAACAGCGGCGTGAAACAACCCGTGAGGTACGGCCGGACACCGGGCACCATGGACGGTAGCGCTCCGACGCGCCCCCGGGCGCCCCTGTCCGCCGCGCCACTCGTCTCCCTAACGTCCTCGCACACACATCTCGCTATCCCGCGGTACGGCACCGGGCATGAGACCGGTGCGCCGCCGCTGGACAGACCTCGGGAGGGGCTTGTGCTGCGCACCCCATCGACCGTGGACGTCGTCATTGTCGGGGCCGGCGTGGCCGGCCTCGCCGCCGCCCGCCATCTGACCGGCGCGGGATTGTCGGTCACCGTCCTGGAGGCCGCGCCACACATCGGGGGCCGGGCCGCCACCAACGAAATCGACGGCTTCCGGCTGGACCGCGGCGGCCGGCCGCTGGTCCTCTCCCCCGCCGAACTGCGCCGCACCCCCGGCCTCGGCGGGCTGACACTGCGCCCGTTCGCGCCCGGCCTGATACTCCACAACGGCCAACGGGCGCAGCGCATCAGCGGGGCCCGGAGCACAAGGGGCGCACTTTCCGCGGCGCGCGCCCTCTCGCGCGCCGAACGCCGTGCCGACCGGTGGACGGACCGGCGTCCGGAACAGCACACCGGCCGACGGGCAGACCGCCGTACCGACCGAAACGGCGACCGTGCCACCGCGTCAACTCCCGTCGACCGCCCGGTCGGTGAGGCCCTGGCAAGCCGCCCCGCCTTCCCGCCGCGCGCGCACGACACGTTCCTGCGGCCGCTGCTCGGCGCGCTGCTGTGCGATCCGCGGCTGCGCGGTTCCAGCCGGGGCGCCGCACAGGCCCTGCGTGCCTTCGCGGACGGCCGGCTGTGTCTGCCGGCCGGCGGCGCGTCGGCCGTCCCCGAGCTGCTCGCCGCCGAGCTGCCGCCCGGCACGGTCCGTACGTCCGTGCACGCCACCTCCGTGTCCATCACGGGCGTCAGCACCGCGGAACACGGCCATATCCCGTGCCGGGCGGTGCTGGTGGCGACCGGCGCCCGGGACGCCGCCGAGCTGCTGCCGGGGCTGCGGGTGCCCGCCTTCCACCCGGTGACCGTCCTGCACCACACCGCAGGAACGGGCCGCAGCCGCAGCGCGCCGTCCCGCCACACGGCGCTGATCCTGCCGGCCGACGGCCCGGTCTCGTACACGTACGTCGCGGGCGCGATCGACCCGTCCCGCACGCCACCGGGCCGCTCCCTGATCACCACGACCGTGCTCGGCGCGGCGGCGGCGCTGCCGGTGTCCGTCCTCGACAAGACGGTCCGGCCCCAGCTGGAGCGGATCTACGGCGCGACGACCGAGGACTGGCAGCTGCTGACCGCCCATCACGACCCGTACGCGGTCCCCGCGATGCCGGTGCCGCACGACCCGGAGCGCCCGGTGCGGGTGCTGGCGGGGCTCTATGTGTGCGGCGATCACCGTGACATCAGCACGCTCCAGGGCGCGCTGCACTCGGGCCGCCGGGCCGCCCGCGCCCTGCTCCAGGACTTCGGCCTGCCGACCCACGTCGAGCCGAACACCCTGCACGCGGCGGCCTGACGGCCCGGCCTGAGCCCGTCACCCCAGCGCGGCCACCCGGTCCCGGTACCCCCGGACCGCCGCCGCGTCCCGGTAGGGCTCCAGGCGGCGTTCGAATTCCCTGACGTATTCGTGGGCCCGCACGGACCGCATCTCGGACGCCTGGAGTGCCGCCTCGGCGCCCAGCGTGCAGGCCTGCTCCAGCTCGCCCAGGCCCAGCCGGGCGGTGGCCAGCACCACCCGGCAGAACAGCCGGCTGCGGGCGAAGCCGGCGGACCGCAGCTGGAGCGAGCGTTCGGCGTGCTGGGAGGCCGCGCGGTACTGCTGGAGATCGCGGTGGCAGTGCGCCAGCTCGTCGGCGAGCTGCGCCTCGTCGAAGAACCGCGCCCAGTACGGGGTTTCGTCGCCGGGGCGGGCGGTCTCCAGTGCCCGCTCGGCGCGCGCCAGAGCGGCCGTGCAGGCCCGGACCTCGCCCAGCAGGCCGTGACCGCGCGCCTCCGCGGAGTGCAGCAGCGCCTGGACCGCGGGCGGCGCGCTGCCGCCGATGCCCTGCTGCGCCACCCGCGCCAGCTGGACGGCCTCCCTGCCGTGCCCCAGATAGACGGCCTGCCGGCTCATCGTCACCAGGACGTAGGAGCCGTACGGCCGGTCGCCGGCCGCCTGGGCCAGCCGCAGCGCCTGGACGAAGTACCGCTGCGCCAGACCGTGCGCGGCGATGTCGTACGAGGTCCAGCCGGCCAGCCGGGTCAGGTCGGCGGCGGCCGCGAACAGCCGGCGGCCGGTCGCCTCGCCGTACGTACCGCGCAGCATCGGCTCGGCCTCGTGCTCCAGATAGCGCACCAGGGCCTGCCGGGCGTGGCCGCCGCCGTAGGCGTGGTCCAGCGCCCGGAACAGCTCGCCGACCGAGCGCAGCGCCGCGATGTCCCCGGAGCTGACCCGGCCGCCCTGGATGCGGTCGACCCGGTCGGTCTGGCGCTGCCGCGGCACCGAGATACGGCCCTGGGCGGGCACCCGGCCCGAGCCGTCGCTGCCGGGGTCGCCGCGGGCGACCCGGTCGTCGGCGCGGCCGATCAGCCAGTCGCGGCTGGGCACCACCAGCCCGGCCGGGGTGAAGGCGATCTTCCGGAGCTCGGCATGGCTGCCGGAGTCCTTGCGCCACAGGCCGCTGACGATGTCCACGGCCTCGGTGGGCGTCGCAGCGAATTCGAGCCCGGCGTACACCGGCGCGCAGGCGTCCAGGCCGAGATCCTGGGCGGACAGCCGCCGCCCCAGCCGGCGGGTGAACACCTCGGCGATCAGCGCGGGGGTGGTGCCTCTGGGCTGCTGGCCGCGCAGCCAGCGGGTCACCGACGTCTTGTCGTAGCGCAGGTCGAGGCCGTGCTCGATACCGAGCTGATCAACCCGTCTGGCCAGCCCGGCATTGGAGAATCCCGCCTCGGCGATCAGTGCGGCGAGTTGGCGGTTGGGCGTGTGTTGCGGGGGTCGTTCGGTCATCGGCTTTACCGGTCTCCTGCCTTCCGGGCCTGGCTGCCGGGCTCGGCTCACCCTGTCCGGCACGCTCCTCGCCCTTGTGGGACGGCGTGAATGTAACGGCGTTTGGGGCCTTTCTGTCCGCGTGTGCCTCGCGTTCATCCGATCGTGTGAGCAGGAGCGCGGGCGCTCCGCGGGCGCGCTCGGCACCGGCCGCCTGCCGGGGCCGCAGCGGGCGGCCGTACAGTGGCAGGGGCGCTGACTGGCATCAGATGTTGCAGCGAGAAGCAACAGAGGTTCGAAGAGGAGCTGCCGTGACTGCGATCTCTCGGGGGGAGACCCCCGCACCCGAGGGGCTGCGCTTTGTGCATCTGGGCTTCGGGGCGGATGCCGTGGAATACGAAACGGCATGGCAGGAGCAGCGCCGGGTGCACGCCGCCCGGTTCGCCGACGAGGTTCCGGACACCTGCCTGTTGCTGGAGCACCTGCCCGTCTACACCGCCGGACGGCGCACGGCCGATGACGAGCGCCCCCTGGACGGCACCCCCGTCGTCGACGTGGACCGCGGCGGGAAGATCACCTGGCACGGCCCCGGCCAGCTGGTGGGCTACCCCATCCAGAAGCTGCCGCGCCCCGTCGACGTCGTCGCCCATGTCCGCCGTCTCGAAGACGCCCTGATCCGGGTGTGCGCAGAATTCGGCGTCGAGGGCACCCGGGTCGAAGGGCGCAGCGGTGTGTGGGTGCTGGGAGACGCCGTGAGCGCAGCCGACGCGCGGGCTGCCCTGGGCGGGCTGAACCTGGACTTCGACCCGCGGGTGACGGACGAGCTGTTCGACCCGCGGCTGAACGGCCCGGAGTACGCGCCGTCCAATGCCGGCCAGCGCCGCGAGGACCGCAAACTCGCCGCGATCGGCATCCGCGTCGCCAAGGGCGTCACAATGCACGGCTTCGCGCTGAACGTGAACCCGGACAACACCTCGTTCGACAAGATCGTGCCGTGCGGCATCCGCGACGCCGGCGTGGCCTCGCTCTCCAACGAGCTGGGCCGCGAGATCACCATCGCCGAGGTCCTGCCCGTCGCCGAGAAGCATCTGCGGGACGTCCTGGAGGGCGCCGAGCTGCTCCCCCGCGCGGTCTGAACGGACGGCCGGGAATGCAGCCCCTTCATACGGGGTTGCCCTGCACGTAAAGACGTGCGAATCAACGGGCGTACCCTGGTGTACGCCGAAGAAACGAAGTGGTAGGGAGCCGGACGTGTCCGCAGTCGCACCCGACGGACGCAAGATGCTGCGCCTGGAGGTCCGGAACAGCCAGACCCCCATCGAGCGCAAGCCCGAGTGGATCAAGACCCGGGCGAAAATGGGCCCCGAGTACAACCACCTCCAGGGCCTGGTCAAGAGCGAGGGTCTGCACACGGTCTGCCAGGAGGCGGGCTGTCCCAACATCTACGAATGCTGGGAGGACCGCGAGGCGACCTTCCTCATCGGCGGCGACCAGTGCACCCGGCGCTGCGACTTCTGCCAGATCGACACCGGCAAGCCGCAGGAGCTGGACCGCGACGAGCCCCGCCGGGTGGCCGAGTCCGTCCAGACCATGGGCCTGAAGTACGCCACGATCACCGGCGTCGCGCGCGACGACCTGGAGGACGGCGGCGCCTGGCTCTACGCGGAGACCGTCCGGCAGATCCACGCCGCGATGCCGGACACCGGCGTCGAGCTGCTGATCCCGGACTTCAACGCGGTCCCCGAGCAGCTGGCCGAGGTCTTCTCCTCCCGCCCCGAGGTACTCGCGCACAACGTCGAGACCGTCCCCCGCATCTTCAAGCGCATCCGCCCCGGCTTCCGCTACGAGCGGTCGCTGGAGGTCATCACCAAGGCCCGCGAGGCCGGCCTGGTCACCAAGTCGAACCTCATCCTGGGCATGGGCGAGGAGCGCGAGGAGATCAGCCAGGCGCTGCAGGACCTGCACGACGCGGGCTGCGAGCTCATCACGATCACCCAGTACCTGCGCCCCTCCGTGCGGCACCACCCCATCGAGCGCTGGGTCAAGCCCGCCGAGTTCGTGGAGCTCAAGGAGGAGGCCGAGGAGATCGGCTACGCCGGCGTCATGTCCGGCCCGCTGGTCCGCTCCTCGTACCGCGCCGGCCGCCTTTACCAGCAGGCCATCGAGCGGCGCGAGGTCGAAGCGTCCAGTCAGGCGGTTTGACCCGGTTCGGCGCGCCGTCTTGTGAAACGTGGCACATGCTGAGAGGGCGCGGCCCGCACTCCCCCACGTCGGGGGGCGTGGGGGCCGCGTCAACGTTTCATTGGTGTTTGACCGGCAGGTCATCCGTTGGTAACACCGTTCCGTGACGATGGATGCACGCACCGCTCCCACACCCCCCCTCCCGCCCCGCCGACCACGTTTAGGGAGACCGTCCCATGCAGGCAGCGCAGCTCCGCGCCACCACCCCCTTCCCCTCCGTCACCGGTGCACTGCGTGCCGTCGAGGCCGTTCTGCTGCGCGGCGGACAGCGCACCGCCCGCCGCAACGCCTGGACATCGGTCCTGGAAGACCGCCGCAGGGCCAAGGACCGGTACGAAGCTCAGCACGTACTGGAGGCCGCGGCGACCGGGCGTCCGCAGGCCACGTAAACTTCGCTGTATGGCGAGGAAGGCAAACTCAGACGGCGCTGCCGGCGCTGAGAACCCCGGGCGGCTGAAGCAGATCGCCCTGACCTACAAGATGACCCGTCGGGTCGACTCCAAGGTCGGTCTTGTCGTCGCTGGCGTAGGCATCGTCGTATTCGGCGTTCTCCTTGCCATCGGCTTCGCGATCGACCATCCCATCTACGCGGGCATCCTGGGCTTTGTGCTGGCCTTCCTCGCGATGGCGATCGTCTTCGGACGGCGCGCCGAGCGAGCTGCCTTCGGGCAGATGGAGGGCCAGCCCGGCGCGGCGGCCGCCGTACTGGAGAACGTCGGCCGCGGCTGGACGGTCACTCCGGCGGTGGCGATGAACCGCAGCCAGGACGTGGTGCACCGCGCCGTCGGCAAGGCCGGCATCGTGCTGGTCGGCGAGGGCAACCCGAACCGTCTCCGCGGTCTGCTGGCCGCTGAGAAGAAGCGGATGGCGCGCACCGTCGCCGACGCCCCGGTCCACGACATCGTCGTGGGCGACGGCGAGGACCAGGTGCCGCTGAAGAAGCTCCGTACGACCCTGCTGAAGCTGCCGCGCGTGCTGCCCGGCGCCCAGGTGACGGCCGTCAACGACCGGCTGCGCGCGCTGGGCGACCTGATGAGCAACATGCCGGTGCCGAAGGGCCCGATGCCGAAGGGCATGCGGATGCCCAAGGGCGGCGGCAAGACGCGCTGAGCGGCCGGGCCGCCGCTCATACCGACCGACGCGACCCGACCGACCAGAACGACCAGAACGCCCCGGAGCCGAGAGCTCCGGGGCGTTCTGCATGGGCTGGGGGCCGTGTGGGGCGCGACGGTCCCTGGAGGCGGGGAGGAAACGACAGCAGGCGAGGGTCAGCACCCGTCGCGAGGGGAGAGAGAAAACCGCGACTGTCTACGATCCACCCCCGCACAGGGTCAGCTCCGGGCCCGTAGCCGACGAGATCCAGGCCGCCCGTACGGGGTCGGATCCGGGCACTACGGCCCACTGTCCCCCGCACTGGGGCACGCACTACGGACCACCGGGGGGGCACGCCAGACGCCAGGGCCAGACCGGAGGCCGGGGCCAGGCCGGGAGGCCGGAGCCAGACCGGGAGGCCGGAGCCAGACCGGAGGCCGGGGCCAGGCTGGGAGGCCGGAGCCAGACCGGGAGGCCGCGTCAGACCGGAGGCCGGGGCCCGGCCAGACACCGAGGCCGACCAGACACCGAGGCCAGACCGGACACCGAGGCCAGACCGGACGCTGACGTCAGACCAAACACCGACGCCAGACCAGACACCGACGTCAGACCAGACACCGACGTCAGATCAGATCCGGACCTGTACGGAGCGGGCGAGGCGGTCGTGCAGCCCGCGGCCGTCGCGATCCCAGATGACGGCCGGGATGATCACGACGAGCAGGACCGTGCGCAGAATCACCCGAGGCAGCGACACCCGGCCGCCGTCCTCGGCCACCACCCGCAGGCCCAGCAGCCGCTTGCCGGGCGTGAAGCCGACCGTGCCGACCGTCAGCAGGCTGAGCACGGCGAAGACGACCAGCGCCCAGTTGCTCGCCGCCTGCGGCCGGCCGCCGCTGAGCAGCCCGTACGCGATGAGCATGCACAGCGCCCAGTCGATGAAGAGCGCGGCGAGGCGGCGCCCCGGACGCGCGATCGAGCCCGGCCCCTCTTCGGGCAGCCCGAGCCGCTCCCCTCGGTACCCGAACTCGACGCCCATGTCCTCGGCTGCCGCACGGGGCCCGGAGATCCACGATCCGATTGCTTGCCTGTTGTCCACCCGTCCACGGTACTGCGACCGCATACGTTCGATTTCCCAGGGGCCGCGGAGCCGGGCCGGGAGCCCCCTCGGAGGCGCACACTGGGGGGTGAGGGCGACCGCGTGCCGGTTAACCTCGGCGAAACAAATGGGTCATGCTTGGGAAATCCCGCCTGCCTATGGTCGGGCGAGCGCGCCACCGCACATGGTCGCGTTCCGAGTAGCAATCCCGCGTCCGCCGACCGGTGACCGGGCTAGGAGGAGTTGGATGTTCCAGAACGCCGACGAGGCCAAGAAGTTCATCGCGGACGAGGACGTCAAGTTCGTTGACGTCAGGTTCTGCGACCTGCCCGGTGTGATGCAGCACTTCACGATCCCGGCAAAGGCATTCGACCCGGCCGAGGAACTCGCCTTCGACGGCTCCTCGATCCGCGGCTTCCAGGCCATCCACGAGTCCGACATGGCGCTGCGCGCCGACCTGTCGACGGCTCGCGTGGACCCGTTCCGCCGCGACAAGACCGTCAACATCAACTTCTTCATCCACGACCCGATCACGGGCGAGCAGTACAGCCGTGACCCGCGCAACATCGCCAAGAAGGCCGAGGCCTACCTCGCCTCCACCGGCATCGCGGACACCGCGTACTTCGGTCCCGAGGCCGAGTTCTACGTCTTCGACAGTGTGCGCTTCGACACGAAGTCGAACGAGTCGTTCTACCACATCGACTCCGAGGCCGGCGCCTGGAACACCGGCGCGCTCGAGGACAACCGCGGCTACAAGGTCCGCTACAAGGGCGGCTACTTCCCGGCCCCGCCGGTCGACCACTTCGCCGACCTGCGCGCCGAGATCTCCCTGGAGCTGGAGGCTTCCGGCCTTCAGGTCGAGCGCCAGCACCACGAGGTCGGCACCGCCGGCCAGGCCGAGATCAACTACAAGTTCAACACGCTGCTCGCCGCCGCCGACGACCTGATGCTCTTCAAGTACATCGTGAAGAACGTCGCCTGGCGCAACGGCAAGACCGCGACCTTCATGCCCAAGCCGATCTTCGGCGACAACGGCTCCGGCATGCACGTCCACCAGTCCCTGTGGCAGGGCGGCGCGCCCCTCTTCTACGACGAGCAGGGCTACGCGGGCCTCTCGGACACCGCCCGCTACTACATCGGCGGCATCCTGAAGCACGCCCCCTCCCTCCTCGCCTTCACCAACCCGACGGTGAACTCCTACCACCGCCTGGTCCCCGGCTTCGAGGCCCCGGTCAACCTGGTCTACTCGCAGCGCAACCGCTCCGCGGCCATGCGCATCCCGATCACGGGCTCCAACCCGAAGGCCAAGCGCGTCGAGTTCCGCGCGCCCGACCCGTCCTCCAACCCCTACCTCGCCTTCTCGGCCCTCCTCCTCGCGGGCCTGGACGGCGTCAAGAACAAGATCGAGCCGGCCGAGCCGATCGACAAGGACCTCTACGAGCTCGCCCCCGAGGAGCACGCGGGCGTCCCCCAGGTCCCGACCTCCCTCCCGGCCGTCCTCGAAGCCCTCGAGGCCGACAACGAGTACCTCCAGCAGGGCGGCGTCTTCACCTCCGACCTGATCGAGACCTGGATCGACTACAAGCGCACGAACGAAATCGCACCGATCCAGCTGCGGCCGCACCCGCATGAGTTCGAGCTGTACTTCGACATCTAAGAGGCGGCGCCCGGCGACCTGGGCGTAAGTCTGAAACACCAGCTGTGACCTGCGGAAACTCTTCTCGTGAGTTCTCGTGGGTCACAGCTGTTTTCCGCTCCCTTGTGCACCGTGTGTGCACCGTCCGGCCAGTTCACTGATCCAACATCAGACAAATTGAGGGCCGTCATCCCCATCCGGGGTGGCAGCCCTCACTCGTCGCCCTGAATCGATAAGTGCTGGCTGGCCAAGCATCCCGAATTGTCACGGCGGAGGGGCCCGATGCCATCGCACCCTCCGGGACTTAGCGACCGGCCGAGATGGTCAAGCGTTGAACTCGAAGCCACCCGTCGATGTCAAGTGGGATCGGAACCGGCCCCGGAGAACGATTGCGCGCCGCCCAGAACGCGATCCCCGTCTTGCCAGGGACAAAGTCGATTACCTGACAGGCAATTAGCAGTTGCGGGGCAAGGTTGTCGGTGATGTCCGGCATGCTGGTGGGCGACTCGAGGCTGAGGGGGCAGTACATGGGCGGAGTCGACACCGCACGGGGTATGGGGTTCCAGACGGCATGCGCCATCCTGCAACTGATCCGCACCTCAGAGCAGTATCCGGAGGCCGCCACCTTCCGGGTGGAAGGCGCCGACGAGGCCATCGACTTCGAGGTGCTCGACGCGGACGACCAACCGCTGCTGCTCGCCCAGGCGAAGACCCGCGTCGAGCCGGGCTCGTGGTCCGGCATGGAGCTGCTGCGGCTAGCCCGCCGCTGGGGCGAGGCAGATCCGGGCGGCACGGCGGTGCTGCGCTTTCTTTCGGATGCCTCAGTGCACCTATCGGGGCAGGCTCTGAGAGATGCGGGGGCGCGTGCCCGGGCCGTGCCGGACCCCGGTCGGTGGCTGGAGGAGTGCAAGGGACTGGTACCGGCCTCCATCCCACTCGCCGCCGAGGATCACGCACTGCTACGACGGCTGGAGATCGAGACTCGGATTGGCCCTTGGGAGCAGGTCCTCGACCAAGCCCGGCTGGAGCTGCTGCGGCTGTCGCCGATGGCCATGGCGGCGGCCGAGGTCGACAGCACCATAGACGCGCTGTTCGTGAAGATGTTCCAGTGGTCCGGGGACCGCCGCCTCGCCCGGCGCACGGTCCAACTGGACGAGCTTCCCGGCCTCCTGCGCGCACGCCACACCCCGTCCGGCTCGGTGACACGCGAAGCTTCGAAGCCCGTCCGTGCCACGTTCCGCGAGGTCCCCTCGGCCGCGGGTGTTCGCGGCCGCAGCCGAGAGCTGGCGGCGATCCAGAACCGGTTCTTGAAGGAGCCGGGTGCAGGCGCGGTTCGCGTGGTGGTGTCCGGGCTCGGCGGGATCGGCAAGTCGAGCATCGCCCGGCTCTACACCCACCGGTACCGGGACGCGTACGAGTTCGTCTGGTGGATCCCCTCCGACACTCGGGAGGACGTCCTCGCCGCCTACCGACGGATGGTTGCCGAGGAACAGCAGGAGACAGAAGCGTCGACCGAGGAGGAGGTCCTCGCGCTGGTCGACCGCCGCCTGACGTACCTCGGCCCCCGGCTGCTGCTGGTCTACGACAACGTGACCGACCGGGACCAGCTGCACGGTCTGCTGCCCGCCTGCGACGGCGCGCACCTGCTGGTCACGACCCGCGACTCGGCTTGGGCGACAGCTGAGGGCGGGCTGGTTGTGGAACGGATGGCGGCCGACGAGGCCAGCTCCTGGGCCGGCGAGCGACTGCCCGAGGCGTCCGGGGACGAGGTGTCTGCGCTGATCGACGCGGTGGAGGGCATCCCGCTCGCCATCGCACAGGCTACTGGTTACATCGCGGCGACCATGTGTCCGGTCGGCACGTACCTGGAAGAACTCGCCGATTGCCGGACCCGGTTGCTGGACGATCCCGGCTTCGTGCCGCTGGACTACCGGCAGGGCGCGACGTTGACCGCAGCAGTGACCCTGAGCGTGCGGAAGGTCGTCGAGCAGGCTTTGCGCGCGCCCGATGCCTCGGCGCCTCAGCTCGCCGCCGAACTGCTCGCCCGATGCGCCTTGCTTGCGCCGGACTTCATTCCACTGCATCTCGCGACGCTCGACCTCGCGACCGGATCGGCCGTCTATGGTGCCGTGGCGGAGCTGCGCAGGTTCTCTCTGGTCGATCCCCGGGGTGGCATGCTGTCGATCCACCGCATCGTCCAGGAAATCACCCGAGCGATGCTGGACGGCGACGCCCTCGATGCGATGCAAGGCCGGTTCGAGTACGAGCTGGTGACCCGCCTGGTGGAGTGCCAGAAGCAGCAGACTTGGACCGAGGCGGCGGCCCTGATCGAGCACGCCGTCCATGTGGCGCGCAACGTGTGCAGCAGCGGCCGGGCGAACGGTGGCACTGTCGCGCTACTGGCCGATGTTGCCGGGGCGATCTCGAACGTACATGGTGATCTGGTGCGCAGCGAGGGGCTGTTGCGGGAGGCACTGGAGATATTGGAGGAGGCCGACGAGGCGACAGTGGACGATCCCGTCTACCGTCGGGCAGCGACGACGACCACCTTGGCGCAGTGCCTGCTGAATCTGTCGCGGTACGAGGAGGCCGCTGAGGCAGCGCGGACCGCCTGGAACCTACTGGAGGGCATGGCCGCGCTCGACGCAGAGGGGGTGGAGCACCTGCTGCTGGCCCATGTCTCCGACATGCGCGCAGCGCTGGCGCTGGACCGGTTCGCTGACATCGCCCGCGCCCACCACCGGCTCGAAGGGGTGCTGCGGCGCGAGGACGTGGCTCCTGTAGCTGCCCTGCGGACCAGGCTGGACCAGGCACAGATCCATGTGTGGATCCACGAGTGGGACATGGCGGCCTTGGTCATCGACCAGGCCAAGGCAGAGGCTCCGGCCGAGGCAACAGCGAGCACGGAGCTACGCTTCCTGGACGCCGTGGTCAAGGCTTCCACGCGCCGGCTGGAGGAGGCCCTCGACGTCACCGCCGAAATCCCCGAGCCCACCGAGCGGACGGCCGTGAACATCATGCGCCACCATGCCGACCACCTGGTCGAGGCGGCACATGCCGTGATGGTCGGCAGTCTCGGCAGACATGATGCAGGGCTCACCACGGAGCCATGGATCCTGCAGGCCGCCGAGTCGATGATCGACCGGGCCGAGGCCCTGTTGAGAGCGCACACCGAAGCCGGGCCAGACGTGCTGGCTCCAGTCGTTCATCGGCGCGCAGTTCTGGCCTGGACCCGACATCTGGTGGGACATCCGGACGGGGATGTGGAGCTGTGCCGCACCCTCATGCGAGAAAGCCTCGGGCTGTTCGAGGACGCCGGGAAGAGCCACGTACCGCTCGCGACCACTGCACGTCGCTTCCTGAAACTGGACGAGCAGGACGCCCAAGCTCGGCCTTCCGAAGCGGTTGGCGGGCACGCACCTGCGATCGTTCCGCTGCCGCCGTCGGGCGGTGGCGGTGCGCACCCGATGCCCACTTACTCTTGGGACGATGCCGTGGCGCTCACCCGAGTCGGCCCGCCGGACGCGCGCCTGCTCTACAGCCTGATCGGAGCCACCGCCTACCACCTAAGCAGGCAGGCAGCGCCCTCCCCCGTCTTCCTGTCCATGGCATTCGCCGCGGCTCTGCGCTCGCTGGGGCTGGAGAGCCGACTGGTCCCCGCGACGCTGAGCGTGAGCCGCCGTGACAGCGAACCACTCGACCTGCCCGAGTGGCAGCACCCGCCGATGGTCACGGAAAACGGCGAGGTCCTGGGGCACGTAACCGTGTGGTGCGAGGGGGCTGGGCGGCTGGTGGACCCGGCTCTGCTGCTTGGCCAGAGTCGGTTCAGTCCCGGCGCTACAGAGCGTGAGATCTTCCGGAATCCCGCTGTCTTCCCAGCACCCGCATTGGACGCTCTGCTCGGCAGCCGCCTGGGCACCCACCGGGAGGGTCATCTGCTCGCGTACGAGTTCCGTCCCGACTGGGAGGAGCAGCTCCGCGAGGCAATTGCGCGCACGGACAGGGCGGCGGTCACCGCCTTCGCGCAGGTACTCACCGAATCCGCCGCCCGGGCCGGCGACACTGAACCGCTTGCCTGAAACTGCGTGAGGGCCTTGAACGGCCCGCCCGCGGTGAACGCGCGACTCCTTGAACCGTTCCCCCGGCAACCTCTCACGGATGACACCGACGGATACCAGTGCGGACTTCCAGTGGTACATGTGGAAGCGGTTCCGATTCAGCGCCTTCCGCTCTCGCGAGTAGAACAGATGTCAGAAACGACACGAGGGCCGCTGCTCCATATCCGGGATAGCGGCCCTCGCTGGCTCGGCCGGCCTCCTGTAGCCAACTGTGGGCGACGTGGGTGCCGCCACAGGGCTCCCGAGAGAAGTCGCCGATGCCGACGACGTCGCCGTACTACCCACCGCGCGGCTCTGATTCGGGCGAGACCCCATCGGGGGTGCTACGCGCAGGCCAGAACCTCCCGTACGCCGTCGGTGACGCCCGGCAGGTCGCCGGAGAGGGAGGCCCACTGGTGCAGGTCGTGTTCGGTCAGGATGACCGGCCTGGTCTCGGAGACGGTGACGGCGAAGTTGAACTGGCGGGTGATGGTGCCGCGGCTGTTCTCGTAGTCGAAGTGCCCGAGGTAGCGGTCCACGGAGGCGACGGTCAGGCCGGTCTCCTCCAGCGTCTCGCGGCGGGTCGCGTCCAGGATGCTCTCTCCGGCGTCCACATGACCGGAGGGGATCTCCCACAGGCCGCCCATGTAGTCGTCCGGCTTGCGGCGGACCAGGAGGATGCGGTCGGCGTCGGTGACGACGGCCGCGGCCAGGAACGTGGTGATGCCTTCGGCTTCGGCCTCCTCTGCCAAGGTTCGGGCGAGGTCAGAGGTCACGGTCACAGGAGCTCCTTGTGGTGTTCGCTGGCCTTCCTGGCCGCGCTGACGTACTGCTCGGCCAGACTCAGATCCTGTTCACGGTGCCAGACCGGCAACTTGATCGTGTGCGCGTGTGCCTTGTCAGCGATGGGGAAGTCACCCTCCCGGTATCGGCTGCGGGTGTTCGGGTAGCCGGGGAAGAGATGGGAGGGGTGCTGGTAGAGCGGGAGTTGGTTCAGGGGGCGGGTGGAGCCGGGCCGGTCGAACTCGGTCGCGCCCTCCGCGACGAGGGCCGCGTGGAAGCGGTCGAGGAGCAGGCCGCCGAGCTGGTCAGGCCGGTAGGTGACCGTCAACGCGTACCAGGATGACTTCACCCCCTCGGGCATCGGGCTCACCTCCAGCCCGGGTATCTGCCCGAGCGCTCGGATCAGGTAGGCGGCGATCTCGTCGCGGCCGGCGAGGTAGGCATCCAGGCGGGAGAGCTGGTCATGGGCGAGGGCGGCGGCCAGGGGGTGGATGCGGAGCTTGAGCCCGGCCCCGGTGACCGCGTACCGCGCGAGCGGATGGCCTTCCGGGATCTCGTTCCTGGCCCGCTTGTTGTAGTGCGCGAACGTGAGAACGCGGTAGTAGGTGTCGTCGTCATCGGTGAGGACGAAGCCGCCCTCGCCCCCGGACAGGGGCTTGGGACCATTGAGGGAGAAGGCACCGGCCAGGCCGAACGTGCCGACCTTCTGGCCGCCGTGACTGGCCCCGTGAGCGTGTGAGCCGTCCTCCAGCAGGTCCAGGTCGCGGTCCCTGGCCAGCGTGGTGAGGTCGGTCATCTCGGCGGGTCTGCCCCACAGGTGCGTGACCATGATCGCGCGGGTGCGAGGGGTGATCAGCTCGGCCACCCGGCCGGGGTCGATGTTGCCGTCCGGGAGCGTCTCGCAGAGGACCGGGAGCGCGCCGAGCTGGAACAGGGGTGAGGCGGTGGCGTGGAAGGTCCAGGCGGGGACGATCACCTCGTTGCCGGGCCGGATGCCGGCGGCCCAGTAGACGGCGTGCAGGGCGGCGGTGCCGGAGCTGGTGGTGATCGCGTACCGCACGTCGAAGTAGTCCTGGAGGGCGTCTTCCAGGTCCGCGACGATCCCGGACCGGCCGGGGATGGAGACGGCCGAATCCAGCTGGGAGACAACCTTCTTACGGGTGTTGGCGTCGATCGGGGGCCAGGTGAAGTGGGGGCCGGTGTCGGTGACGGCCGGGGTGCCGCCGAGGAGCGCGAGTCGGCTGGTCACAGCATCTCCTTCGGGTCGATGTAGCGGCCTGCAGTCTTGGACCGGTAGCAGGACGCGATGAACGCGGCGTGGGAGAGGTGCTGGTCGGGGCCGGAGACGTTGGGCCGTTCTCCGTCCAGGACCCGGCAGAAGTAGTCGATCTGTGCGGTGGCGACGCTGGGGGCGTGCGGTCGAGTCAGCTCCTCCACAACCGTTCCGTCCAGGGCGAGCCGCTGCACCGCTCCCTTCGTCAGCACCACCGAGCCGGCTGTCCCTACGACCCGCATGAACTCCGTCTTCGGCGCCATCCACCGCGACAGGACCAGCGATCCGTACAAGCCGGAGTCGTAGCCGAGCTGGACGACGGCGGTGTCCTCCGCGTCGTAGCCGCCTTCGGGCAGGGCCGTGGTGGAGAACTCCGCGATGACCCTGCTGGGCAGGCCGAAGTACCACAGGAGCAGGTCGATCAGGTGGTAGCCCATGTCGAGGATGCAGCCGCCACCGGCCTGCTTGAGGTCCCCGCGCCAGCCGGCGCCGGGGTTGGGCGTGTGGAACGAGTAGTGCCCGCCAACGAGAAACGGGGTGCCGATCTGGTCCAGCATCCCGGCCACGCTGCTGTAGATCGGGTTGAACCGGCGCTGGAGCGTCACCATCAGTTCCACGCGACCCTTGTGGCAGATCCCGGCCAGCTCGCGGGCCTCCTCGATAGAGGTGGCGAACGGCTTCTCCTTGAGGACGTGGACGCCCCTGGCGGCGCACTCCTCGGTCACCGAGCGCCCGGCGTGGTGCGGGACGGCGACGATCACGAAGTCCGGGGCGGTCTCATCCAGTAGGTCACCGGCCCGGGTGAACCCGGGCACTCCGAGGGTGTCCGCTCGCTGGTGCAAGATGTCCGGGTTGTTGTCGCACACCGCAACGAGTTCGGCCCGGCTGGAGCCGAGCAGGCCGGGCAGGTGATCCTCGGTGGCCTGGTGGCCAAGGCCGATGATCGCAGCACGTCGTTTCATGCGCGTTCTCCTTCCACTTCACGGAGGAACGTGTCGGGTGATGACGAGTACAGCGCCAACTCCGGCTCAGGCCCTAGGTGTTAGCTGTAGTCCCGGGGTTGTCCCGCCCGTACGCGCAGTAGCCTGGCCGTCACCGTCGATGATGGGATTGCTCCCGTGGACGACCCGATCAGGCATCCCCTCACCTACGCCCGCCTCTTACGCGGCTGGTCCCAGAACGACCTCGTCGCGCGCCTGCACCGTGCTGCCGCGATGCGGCCCGAGGGTCTCCGCTCCGGCACCGACAAGGCGGCCGTCAGTAAGTGGGAGAACGGCCGCAAAACGCCGAACATCGAATCCCAGCTCCTGATCGCGGACGCCTTCGACGTGCCGATCTCCGACCTTGAGCGGTACCCCTGGCCCCACTGGCTCCCGGGCCGGGACGACCCGGCCCCGCTCGGGGCGGCGTACACCGTCCAAGCACTTCGAGATGCACAGAGAGCCGCGATGAACCGCGAACGTCGTACCTTCCTGACCTACAGCGCACTCGCCCTGGCCGGGCTGGCCTCCCAGTGGGCCGCGCTGGAACCCGACCGCCTGACAACCGCGCTCGGCGGGCGTCGCGTCGATGACGAACTGGTGGACTGGCTGGAGGACACCAGCACCAAACTGACCGCCCTGCCGACCGAGCAACGCCAGCACACCATCAAGCTGATGGACGCCCACCTCACGACGGTGACCGACCTTCTCGAAGGCGCCCGGTACAGCGAGGCCACCGGCCGCCGCCTGCACCACCTGGCGGCCTCCCTCTCCAGCACCTGTGGCTGGTACCGCTTCGACCAGGGTCAGCACTACGCGGCCGGCAAGCTGTGGAACGCGGCTCTCACCAACGCGCACACCGCCCGCGACCGGGATCTCGGGGCCGGAGTCCTCTCCGACTTCGCCTACCAGTCCATCTGGCTCGGCCATCCCGGGTCCGCCGTGGAACCCTTGAGCCAGGCCCTGATCCATACGTCCCACCCCACCGCCCGCTCGCTGCTGTACCTGCGCAGGGCCCGAGCCCACGCCGCCCTGGGGGCCGCTGCCGACTGCCACCGCGACCTCGCCGCCGCTGAGACCGCCCTGCTGACCGACGCGACCGACCCCGCCCCCGGCTGGTGCCGATGGATGAGCACTGCGGATCTGGCCGTGGACTCCGGCCAGTGTCTCCTCGACCTCGGCCGTACCGACGAGGCCCGCGCCCGCATCGACGAGGGTTTGAGCCTGCTTCCACGAGCCCGGGACAAGACGCGCGGGGTCTTCCGCACCTACGAGGCCCGAAGCCTCGTCCAGGCCCGCGAGGTCGAACAAGCCCTCGTCGTCAGCACCGAGTCACTCGACCTCGCCACCCGCATCGGCGCCGACCGCTGCGTCACCCTGGTCCGCGAACTCGCCCCCGCTTTCAAGCCGTACCAGCAGGTGGACGGCGTACCCGAGTTCCTCGAACGACTCCGGACGGCCTGAGAGATGCGGCCCGCCGGGGCGGCCGTGCTTCGGGCGCTTCCGGCTGCACGGGTTCGGCGAGGCTCTCGATGACCGGTCGGCCTGCGCGCACGGGCGCCGCCTCCACGTTCGGCGCCCCCTGGTGCCGGGCTTCCCCGCCCCACCCGGGCAGGGCATGCGCTTCCGAAACTCCTCCGCGGCCACGGGCTGCGGAGGAGTTTCGGAAGCTACAGCTTGCTGCGTGGGTTGGGGGCGTGGCGGTCGCGTGGGTTTCCGTGCCGGGCGGCCTCGCACCCGTCCCACCCGTTGCATGCCTGGTCAGGGCGCGGAGGGTCGCATCCGGTGGTACGGGTCGACTCGTAGCGGCGCACAGTCGGACCGATACGCGGGACGGGTGGACTCGTCCCATGCAGAGAGTCGTCCCCGCGCTGACCTGCGCGGGGACGGGTGGGACGAGTGAGACCGGGTTACGGGGCAGCGTGCGCGGGTGGAGGGCAGTAGCGCATCCAGGCGTCGGTGAACTGGCTGCGTGAGAAGCCCTTGCGCTGACCAATGTCTCCGAAGCGGTGGTTGGCGGACCTGATCTGGTAGTCGGCCAGCAGGAGTTGCAGGCCGCTTGCGCTCAGCCCGCCGTTGCCGTACTCGGCCCAGGGCCCTTCCGCATCGGCTCGCAGGGCAGCGAGCAGGCTCTCGGTGGGCAGCGCGTCGGGGTCGCCGCAGGAGGCGAAGACCTGCCTGATGTCCGTCAGGATGCGGATCTTCAACCCGCCGTGGTCCTCCTCCTGGCCCTGCTCATATGCGGTCATCATCTGGCAGGCGGTACGGGCCCAGGCGGGCCAGGGGCCTCCCGCCAGATCGGCGACGACGATCAGCGGCTCCCAGGTATCCGCCGCGCGGTCCTCAACCGGCATGGCCGGCTCGGAGTCGGCAGCCTCCTCCAGGTGCGGGCCCAGCCAGGCCGCGAGCCGCTGCCGCAGGGCGTTGAGGGCAGGGGTGTCGCGGCGTGAGCGGTAGGGCCGCACGCTCTCCCCTGGTGCACGGCGGCGCATGCGGATGACCACCGACCGGTCCATGATCGTGTCGGGCAGGTCACCGATGCCAGCAAGGGCAGCCATCGCGAAGGTGCGGAATTTAGTGGGCTGGTGGTCATTTCCCGCGACCCGGGTGATCGGCCGGTTGCGGTGGTGACCGGAGTTGAGCAGACCGCGCATCTCCTCGTTCTTCTCCGCCACCTTCGGGCTGCCGAAGATGGTGTCCGCCTCGTCCACCAGGAGGGTGGGCGGGTTGGCGGTGATGGAGCGGAAGACGGCCGCTGGGGTTGAGTTGACCGTGATGAACGGGTCGTGGACGGTCTCGTGCAACACGTCCAACAGCCTCGACTTACCGCAACGCTTCGCAGGGCCCACCACCGCCAAGCGCGGGGCGTGCTGCCAGGCCGGCTGAAGGTGCGTGGCGGCCACCCACAATGTGACCGCGTCCAGAGCCTGCCGGTGGGGCAGGACCACGAACGTCTCGATCGCTGACCGCAGTTCAGCCAGTAGGTCAGCGCCCTCGGTCAGCGGGCCAACGAATGGGGTGGCGGGACGGTCGGCACTCTCCATTGACCGGTTCTCGGTCGGGGTGCTGTCGGTGTCCGAGGCACTCGTCGCACTGCCCGGTGGGGTCGACGAATCCCGGTCACCGGTGGGCACTGCAGAGCGGTGGGCACCGGCCTGCCCGGGGATGGCGACCGGTGGCCAGGTGGGTTGGCGGGATGCGGCGGCGGGCTGCGCCGTCATAGGGTGATTCAAGAACGTTCCTCACCCGGTGGTACGAAGCATGCAGGCATCGCACCACCGTCGTCATCGTTCAGGTACGGGCGGTCGGTTGGGGACTCTTCGGCCCTCGGCGTTGGCGCGCCGAGGGCCGCTTCGTCGTCCGACGGTTCAGGCGACCAGATCCAGGGACTGGGTCTGGAGCCATTCGTCGACCTCCGTCCACCGGTAACGCAGATGCTTGCCAACCTTGTGGACCTTCGGGCCGGTGCCCCGGTATTTCCACTGGTAAAGCGTGCGCACCGGGATGCCGAGGTAGTCGGAGATCTCCTGCGGACTCGCCAGCGCGCGACGGTGTTTACCGGCGTCCTGGCGAGGCTCGGTGTGCTTCATTAGCTTCCCCTTCGCTGAATTGGGCGGGAGGCGTGGCCAACATAGAGCGCCATCTTGCAGACAATTCACGGCCGCACCAAACGGCATCCACACAGGGCATCGAAGACCGCGGGACTCAACAGCTGATCAGTAATTGCGAGCCATGTTCCACACAGCTGAGAGCTACCAGGCCACTTCCTCATGTCAGCCTCGCGACGCCCTACTGGTGAGCTCCGCTTATCGCCAGATCCTTCCTGAAGTGCCAGGTCATGGAGGTGTGACGCGTCGCTGGCAACCCCCTGCAAAGCGAGAGGCGCGGGACCATATCACAGAATCCGGCCGTAAATTCCGTAACCATCCAGACGCATAGTGACAGCAACCACGCGGCGCGAAGGGCGCCTCCTTATACAGCGGAAATCTGGTTTCCCCAAACCCGGGAACGCGAGCTACAACACCGTCATGCCAAAACGCCCCGCCGAAACCGGCCCAACCGGAATCCATACCGCCCACAAAATCGAAAAGCTCCGCCTCGCTCGCGGCGTCAGCCAACGTTGATAGGGCTCTTTGAATCTCCCCACCCCCTGATCTGCGGTGGGCCAAACCTGCTCAGTTGATCTCCCCACCCATCGTGTGACCAAGCTTGGGCA
>NZ_JBFAIP010000003.1:186839-304769 GCF_040654775.1 Streptomyces sp. NPDC050636 | reverse complement strand
ACCGGCCCTACACCTCAGACTCAGAACGACAAGCCGCATTCCCCGACTGGCTGCACTGGTACAACTACCACCGACCCCACACCGGCATCCACGGCCTCACGCCAGCCAGCCGCGTCACCAACCTGTCCGGACAACACAGCTAGGGCCTTTCCGACCCTGACCCCATCGGACAGGCCCTAGTACGGATGCACGCCGACCGGTGAGGCCGGCGGCGGGCCGTATCCCTCCGCGATGCGCTGGTGATAGGTCTCGCGGTCGATGACTTCCAGACCGACGATCTCCCACGGCGGCAGCTTGGCCGTCGAGCGGTGTTCGCCCCACAGCCGCAGGGCGACCGCCGCGGCATCGTGCAGATCCCGCGCCTCCTCCCAGTAGCGGATCTCCGCATGGTCGTTGGCGTAGCGGCTGGTCAGCAGGAAAGGATGGTCGTGGGCGAGCTGTTCGAGCGCCCGCCGGACCTCCTTCAAGGGAGCCTCGGCCCCCGAGACGCTGAGGGTGATGTGCCACAGCCGGGACGCGTCCCGACGCTCGCCCTCCGGTGCCGGCTGTGCCGTGCCGTTCCGCTCCGCGCGCTCGTCGTCATCCGTCCAACCGGCGTCCTCGCCGGTTCCGACGCTGGTCAGTGTGCGCTCCGCCGTCCCTCGGGGCAGTGCCCCTGGGCGCCCTCGTCTCACCGGCGGCCTCCTGTGATGCGGTGCGCTCCGCCCTCGGGGGTGCGGAGCCGAATGGTGCGGTCGTTCCTCGGCGTGTGCGCTGTCGCGCCACGGGCGCCGCTCACCCACGGCGCCCCGCAACAAAGTTGACCAGCCCGCGGGCCGTCGCGGGGGCGTTTTCGCGAAGGTCTTCATGGAAAGGCTGGTCTTCGCTCCGCAGTCCAGGGAGTGTTTCCCGGCGTTCTCCGGTGTTTTCCCCGTGTGACGGCCGTCAGTGGCGCGGCAGGCCGGCAGACCGGCGCTCAGTGGTGCAGCAGGACCAGATCGTCCCGGTGCACGACCTCCCGCTCATACGCCGGGCCCAGTTCACGGGCCAGATCGCGGGTCGAGCGCCCCATCAAACGAGGGATTTCGCGGGCGTCGAAATTGACGACGCCACGGGCGATCGCCCGGCCGCCGGTGTCCCGCAGCTCCACCGGGTCCCCGGCCGAGAAGTCGCCCTCGACCGAGGCGATGCCGGCGGGCAGCAGCGAGGACTTCCGCTCCAGGACGGCCTGCACCGCCCCGTCGTCCAGGACGAGCGCACCGCGCGGCGTGGAGGCGTGCGCGAGCCACAGCAGCCGGTCCGCGGAGCGCCGGCCGGTGCGCAGGAAGTGGGTACCGGTCTTCCCGCCGGCCAGCGCGTCGGCGGCGTGCACGGTGGAGGTGAGGACGACGGGGATGCCGGCCGCGGCCGCGATCCGGGCCGCCTCGACCTTGGTGACCATGCCGCCGGTGCCGACCCCGGCCTTGCCGGCGCTGCCGATGGAGATGCCCTCCAGGTCTTTGGGGCCGCTGACCTCCGCTATCCGCGAGGTGCCGGGCGTGGCCGGGTCGCCGTCGTAGAGGCCGTCCACGTCGGAGAGCAGGATCAGCAGGTCGGCGCGGACGAGATGGGCGACCAGCGCCGCCAGCCGGTCGTTGTCTCCGAACCGGATCTCGTCGGTGGCGACGGTGTCGTTCTCGTTCACGACCGGCACCGCGCCCATGGCCAGCAGCTGGTCCAGCGTCCGGCAGGCGTTGCGGTAGTGGGCCCGGCGGCTGGTGTCGTCGGAGGTCAGCAGGACCTGGCCGACCCGGCGGCCGTAGCGCGCGAAGGACGCGGTGTAGCGGGCGACCAGCAGGCCCTGGCCGACGCTGGCGGCGGCCTGCTGCCGGGCCAGGTCGCGGGGGCGCTTGTCGAGCCCCAGGGGGGCGAGGCCGGCCGCGATGGCCCCCGAGGAGACCAGCACGATCTCCTTGTCCTGGTGCTTGGCCAGCACATCCACCAGCGCGTCGACGCGGTCCGCGTCCAGCCCCCCGGCGGCCGTGGTCAGTGACGACGAGCCGACCTTCACCACAATCCTGCGGGCGTCCGCCACGTCCTGCCTTGCGCCTGCCACCTGTACCCCTGTGTCGCCGATCCCGCTGCCGCACGGAACTCCGTACAGCTGCCTACGGCCGCAATCTACGGCAGCTCGCCGACGGCTGCGCCGCGATATCGCCTGGCGGACGCCCTGCTGGACACGACAGGGGCAGTTGCCGGCCACTTCCGCCGCGTACTGTCGGCGGTCCGCCGGTCCCCACCGCCGGTCCCGTCCCTGGGAACGTCCGGCGGTTCTTGGATTTCCCTTAAGACGGACTCGGTAACCAAAGGGTTGCGTTCGATTGGTCCGCTTTCGCGGTGATGAGAGCCACAGCAGATTGTCACCAAGGCCAACAAGGTCATACGGTCGGGTGTCCATCGGTCCCGTTTCGCCGCTCCGGCGGTGTCGCAGCGCGGGACCCGGCCGCCCCCCACGGCCTCCCCTTGACCTTCTTTGCTGCCAGGAGCCCTCCCCCGTGCCTTCCGCCGGAATCGCCCCCCGCCGAGTCGTACAGCTCGCGGCACTCTTCGCGATGATGGTCGCGTTCACCGCCCAGCTACTCGGTGCGCTGCTTCCCGTCATTCCGCTGTTCATCGCCGCATCGGTGGTGAACCTTGGTCTCGACCTGATCCTCCAGCACAAGCAGCCCGGCTTGCTCTCCGTGCTCGGCCGGATCCGCTTCGACGTCACCGTGCGCCAGCTGTTGCGCGACATGCTGATACTGGTCGGCCTGCTGCACATCGACGGCATCAACCCGCTCAACGAGCAGGCGCCGCTGACCATCACCCTGCTGCTCTTCTACGGCACGCACTTCGTGTGCCAGGCGGTCGCGGTGCTGGTGCGCAGGACCCGCAGCCTGCCGTTCGTGACGCGGAACATCGACGCCTCGGCGCTGCGCCTGTCCGACGCCCCGCCGCGGCTCCTCTCCCGCCAGACCGGCCGACGGCTGCTGCGCTTCTCGGTGCCGACCACCACGGGCATGATGCTCACCGCGATCACCACGGACGCGTACTGGGGCGGCATCGGCCTGGCCGTCTCCCTGGTCCTCTCCGCCGGCGGCACGGTCTACCTGGCCACCTGGCTGCTGCCCAAGAAGCGGGTGCTCGGCGAGAAGCACGCGCTGGAGTGGCTGGACAACTGGCTGGCCGAGTACCGGCCGACCGTCGGCATGTACTTCTCCGGCGGCTCCTCCTCCGCCTACCAGGCCAACATGTGGCTGAGCACCCTCGCCGACCTGGACGGCAACCCGATCATCGTGCTCCGCGAGCGCTTCATGGTGCGGAAGATCGAGGCCACGGACATCCCGATCATCTGCATCCCCAAGGTCGCCCACCTGATGCGTCTGGAGCACTCCGCCCTCAAGGTGCTGCTGCATCCGGCGAACTCCGGCAAGACCTCGCAGATCCTGCGCATCCCCTCGATCAAGCACGCCTTCATCAACCACGGCGAGAGCGACAAGCTGTCCTCCTGCAACCCGTACGCGAAGGCGTACGACGAGGTGTGGGTGGCGGGCCCGGCGGCCCGTGACCGCTACCAGCTCGCCGACATCGGCGTCGAGGACAAGGACGTCGTCGAGGTCGGCCGCCCGCAGCTGGCGCCGATCCGGCCGCACGACGGCAGCGCGCCTGCCGACCGCCTCACGACGGTGCTGTACGCCCCGACCTGGGAGGGCTGGGACGGCAACCCCGGCAACACCTCGGTGATCCTGGCGGGCGAGAACATCGTCCGCGAGCTGCTCGCCGACGACAACGTGCGGCTGCTGTACAAGCCGCACCCGATGACCGGCTCCGTCGACCCGCGGGCGGGCGCCGCCAATGCCCGGATCCAGGCGATGATCACGGAGGCCAACGACCGGCGCAGCGGCGCGCTGCCCGGCCCCGAGGCCGCCACCGAGCTGGCCCGCCGCACCGAGGAACTGGACGCGCTGACCACGTCCGCGTTCCGCACCAGCGCGGACGAGCTGGAGCGGATGCGACTGCAGGGCACCCCGGCCGAGGGCCGCGCCGCCGCCGTGTCGGCCGCCGTGGACGCCTGGGAGGAGGCGTACTGGAACTCGTTCCCGGAGTGGGAGCACCGCATCGTCACCACCGCCCGCCCCGGCATCTTCTCCTGCTTCAACCAGGCGGACGTGCTGATCAGCGATGTGTCCAGCGTCGTCTCCGACTACCTGACCAGCGAGAAGCCCTACGCGGTCGCCAACACCTCCGGTATGAGCGAGGCCGATTTCCGGGCGAACTTCCCGACCGTACGGGCGGCGACGATCCTCACGCCCGAGGCGGACGGCGTGGCCGGTCTCCTCGACGCGGTCCGCAACCCGGAGCTGGACGTCCTCGCCGCGGAGCGCGCGGAGCTCAAGGAGCACCTGCTCGGCCCCTCGGACCCGCCGTCCCCGGTGCGCTTCAACCAGGCCGCGCTGAACCTGTGCGCCAAGGCGGATGAGCGCCGCCTCCGCATGGAGAGCAGGCTGGCCGGTATCCCCGGGCAGCGCTCCCAGGAGGACGTGGACGCCGCGGAGACGGCCGAACGCGAGTCCAACGGCGCCCCGGACGCACCGGCGGCCGTCTAGCCCGCAGCGGGGCGTCTGGCGCTCCGAACACCGGCATCACACAACGGGGAAGGCCCCCGGGAGATCTCCTCCCGGGGGCCTTCCCCGTTGCCGCGTGTCCGGCCGCGCACCCGGCCATGATCCGCCGGACAGACCCTAGAAGGGCTGGAAGCCGTCGTACTCCTGGTCGGCCTCGTCCCGCTGCGCGTCCCGGTCCCTACGGCGCTGCGTGGCCGGCCGGGGCGCTTCCAGGCGGTGGTCCTCGCCACGGCGGCCCAGCATCTCCGCCCCGGCCGCCATCATCGGCTCCCAGTCGAACACGACGGCGTTGTCCTCGGCACCAATGGCGATGCCGTCGCCCGCGTGGGCGCCCGCCTTGCGCAGCGCGTCCTCCACGCCCAGGCGGTTGAGACGGTCGGCGAGGTAGCCGACGGCCTCGTCGTTGTTGAAGTCGGTCTGGCGGATCCAGCGCTCGGGCTTCTCACCCCGTACGCGGAAGAAGTTCTCGCCTTCGGCCGTGACCGTGAAGCCCGCGTCGTCCACGGCCTTGGGCCGGATGACGATACGGGTGGCTTCCTGTACGGGCTTGGCCGCGCGGGCCTCGGCGACGATTCCGGCCAGCGCGTACGACAGCTCCTTGAGGCCCATGTGAGCGACCGCCGAGACCTCGAAGACGCGGTAGCCGCGCTCCTCCAGATCGGGGCGGATCATGTCGGCGAGGTCCTTGCCGTCCGGCACATCGATCTTGTTGAGGACGACCACCCGGGGACGGTTGTCGAGACCGCCGTACTGGGCGAGCTCCTCCTCGATGGTGTCGAGGTCGGAGACCGGGTCGCGTTCGGACTCCAGGGTCGCGGTGTCCAGGACGTGGACGAGCACCTCGCAGCGCTCGACGTGCCGCAGGAACTCCAGGCCCAGGCCCTTGCCCTGGCTGGCGCCGGGGATCAGACCGGGGACGTCCGCGATGGTGTAGACCGTCGAACCGGCCGTCACCACACCGAGGTTGGGCACCAGGGTCGTGAAGGGGTAGTCCGCGATCTTCGGCTTGGCGGCCGAGAGAACCGAGATGAGGGAGGACTTTCCGGCGCTGGGGTAGCCGACGAGGGCCACGTCCGCGACGGTCTTCAGCTCCAGGACGATGTCGCGGGCCTCGCCGGGCTCGCCGAGCAGCGCGAAGCCGGGGGCCTTGCGGCGGGCCGAGGCCAGCGCGGCGTTGCCGAGGCCGCCGCGACCGCCCTGGCCGGCGATGAAGGTGGTGCCCTGGCCGACGAGGTCGGCCAGCACCTCGCCCTTGCCGTCCAGGACCACGGTGCCGTCGGGGACCGGCAGCACCAGGTCCTGGCCGTTCTTGCCGGAACGGTTGTCGCCCGCGCCCGGCGCACCGTTGGTGGCCTTGCGGTGTGGGTGGTGGTGGTATTCCAGCAGCGTGGTGACGGCCTGGTCGACGACCAGGATCACATCGCCGCCGCGGCCGCCGTTGCCGCCGTCGGGGCCGCCGAGCGGTTTGAACTTCTCCCGCATGACGGAGGCCACGCCGTGGCCTCCGTTACCCGCGGCGACGTGCAGCTCGACGCGGTCCACGAAGGTGGTCATGGTGGGGTGCCTCCAGGTAATGCGGGAATGTCGCGGTACTCCGCGAATGTCTCTGTGGTAACACGCCAAAGGCGGACCGGCCTTCCCGCTCTCGCGAGAAAAGGCGGTCCGCCCTCGGAGTGGTACTGGGTTATCGCTCGGTCGGGCCGGAATTACTCGGCGACCGGAACGATGTTCACGACCTTGCGACCACGGTGGGTGCCGAACTGCACCGCGCCCTCAGCCAGGGCGAACAGGGTGTCGTCGCCGCCGCGGCCGACGCCCGTGCCCGGGTGGAAGTGGGTGCCGCGCTGGCGGACCAGGATCTCACCGGCGAGGACGGTCTGACCGCCGAAGCGCTTCACACCGAGCCGCTGAGCATTGGAATCGCGACCGTTCCGGGTGGACGATGCGCCCTTCTTGTGTGCCATGTCTCCTCAGTCCCTTACTTCGCCGGAGCGTCGATGCCGGTGATCTTCAGCGCCGTGTGGAGCTGGCGGTGGCCGATCCGCTTCTTGTAGCCGGTCTTGTTCTTGTACTTCTGGATCCGGATCTTGTCGCCCTTGTGGTGGTCCACAACCTCGGACTGGACCTTCACGCCGGCCAGGACCCACGGGTCGCTGGTGACCGAGTCGCCGTCGACGACGAGCAGCGTCGAGAGCTCGACGGTGTCGCCGACCTTGCTGGTGGAAATGCGGTCAACCTCGATGACGTCGCCAACAGCAACCTTCTGCTGGCGTCCGCCGGTGCGCACGATCGCGTACACGCGGAACTCTCTTTCGCTAGGTTTCGATCCTCTGATGCCAGCCGCTCACACGGGTAGGGAAAAGCCCGTGGAATCCGAGTGGACGAGCGGCCTCCCTCGGCGGACCGAGAGGTGTTTGCTCAGGGGTTTGGTGTCACAGACACCGACGGTCAAGGTTACGGGGCCTTGACCAGAGGGTCAAACCGGCCCCGGGCCGCCGACGGACGCTTCCGCCGACGGCCCGGGTGACCGGCCTTGCTGCCGGATGGTGCTCAGTCCTCCGTGGAGGCCGACACCGACGGCAGCGCGGGCTGCTCGGCGGCGGCGGTCTTCTTGGCGGCGCTCTTCTTCGCGGCGGCCTTCTTCGTGGTGGCCTTCTTGGCCGCGGCCGTCGTCTTGGCGGCACTCTTCTTCGCGACGGTCTTCTTCGCCGCCGTCTTCTTGGCCGCCGTCGTCTTGGCTGCGGTCGTCTTGGCGGCGGTCTTCTTGGCGGCCGTCTTACGGGTCGCCTTCTTCGCCGTCTTCTTCGCCGGCGCCTCCTCGGCGGCCTCCTCCGGGGCCTCGACCGGCTCCGGCACCTCGGCGACCGGCTCGACAGCCGGTTCGGCCGCCGTGACGATCGTCGCGGCCTCCTCGGCCCCCTGGGGCGAGCCCGCCGGAGCGGTCGCCTTACGGGTCGCCCGACGGCGCGGACGGGCCGGCGCGGGCTCCGCCACCGGCACCTCGACCGGCTCCGGCTCAGGGGCCGGCGCCTGCACCGGCTCGGCCGGCACCACGATCGCGGCGGCCTCCGCCGCGGCCTTGGGGGCGCCCGCCGGGGCGGACACCTTCCGGCTCGCCCGACGGCGGCCACGGCGTCCGGCGGCGGCCTCGGCCTCCGCCGGACTGCTGAACCATTCGTCGGCACCGGCCACCACGGGCTGCAGCTCGGCCTCCGTCACCGGGGCGGGCTCCAGCTCCGGCGCGGCCTCGACCGCGGCGGGCTCGACGGCCTCGATGGGCTCGGCCTCGACCTGCGGCTCGGGCCGCTCGCCGTTGGCTGCCTTACCTTCCTTGACCTTCTTCTTGCGCTTGCCGCCACCGCCGACCGCCGTCGGCTGGTCCATGTGGACGATGACGCCGCGGCCGTTGCAGTGCACACACGACTCGGAGAAGGACTCCAGCAGGCCCTGCCCGACCCGCTTACGGGTCATCTGGACCAGGCCCAGCGAGGTGACCTCGGCCACCTGGTGCTTCGTACGGTCCCGGCCCAGGCACTCCAGCATCCGCCGCAGCACCAGGTCCCGGTTGGACTCCAGCACCATGTCGATGAAGTCGATGACGACGATGCCGCCCAGGTCGCGCAGCCGCAGCTGGCGCACAATCTCCTCGGCCGCCTCCAGGTTGTTCCTGGTGACCGTCTCTTCGAGGTTGCCGCCCTGACCGGTGAACTTCCCGGTGTTGACGTCGATCACGACCATGGCTTCGGTCTTGTCGATCACCAGCGAACCGCCGCTGGGCAGCCAGACCTTGCGGTCCAGCGCCTTCATCAGCTGCTCGTCGATGCGGTACGTCGCGAAGACATCGACCTCCGAAGTCCACTTCTGCAGACGGTCGGTGAGGTCCGGCGCGACATGCGCGACATAGCCGTGGATGGTCTCCCAGGCGCCGTCACCGCTGACGATGACCTTGGAGAAGTCCTCGTTGAAGATGTCGCGGACGACCCGGACGGTCATGTCCGGCTCGCCGTAGAGCAGGCTCGGCGAGCTGGTGGACGCCGCCTTCGACTTCTTCTGGATGTCCTCCCACTGCGCCTGCAGCCGCTCGACGTCACGGCGCAGCTCGTCCTCGCTCGCGCCCTCGGCCGCGGTGCGCACGATGACGCCGGCGTCCTCGGGGACGATCTTCTTGAGGATCTGCTTGAGCCGGGCCCGCTCGGTGTCCGGGAGCTTGCGGCTGATACCGGTCATCGAGCCCTCGGGCACGTAGACCAGGTAGCGGCCGGGGAGCGAGACCTGGCTGGTGAGCCTGGCGCCCTTGTGGCCGATCGGGTCCTTGGTGACCTGCACCAGCACGGACTGGCCGGACTTCAGCGCGGTCTCGATGCGCCGCGGGCCGTTGGACATGCCCAGCGCCTCGAAGTTGACCTCACCGGCGTACAGCACGGCGTTGCGGCCCTTGCCGATGTCGACGAAGGCGGCCTCCATCGACGGCAGGACGTTCTGCACCTTGCCGAGGTAGACATTGCCGACGTACGACGTCGACTGCTCCTTGTTGACGAAGTGCTCCACGAGCACGTTGTCCTCAAGGACGCCGATCTGGGTGCGCTCGCCGCTCTGGCGCACGACCATCACCCGCTCGACGGCCTCGCGGCGTGCGAGGAACTCCGCCTCGGTGATGATCGGCACCCGGCGCCGGCCCTGCTCACGGCCCTCACGGCGGCGCTGCTTCTTGGCCTCCAGGCGCGTCGACCCCTTGATCGACTGCACCTCGTCGGAGCTGGTCCCGGCTTCTTCCTTCTTGCGGGGCTCGCGGACCTTGACGACCGTGCGCTCCGGGTCGTCGCTGGTGGTCTCGGCCTCACCGGCGTCACCGCTGCGACGGCGGCGGCGACGGCGACGACGGCTGCTGCTGGTGCCGCCACCGGCGTGCTCGTCGGCCTCCTCGGCCTCCTCGCGCTGCTCCGCGGCCTGCTCTTCGCCCTCCTCGGGCTCGGCTTCCGCTGCTGCGGCGGCTTCCCGGCCCTCGGCGGGCAGCTCGTCGGCGCCCTCGGCGGACTCACCGCGACGGCGGCGACGGCCACCACGACGGCGACGGCGCGAGGGGCGCTCACCGGACTCGTCCTCGCCGTGCCCGGTCTCGGCCTCTTCCTCGGCTTCTTCCTCGGCCTCGGCCGTCTCGTCGAGCTCCGGCTCGGCCGGCGCGGCGGCCACCGGCTCGGCGACCCGCTCACCACGGCGGCGGCGACGGCGCGGGGCGACCGCGGGCTGCTCCTCCTGGACCTGCTCCGGCGCGGCCTCCTCGTCCCGATGGGCCGCGGCGGCGGCAGCGGCGGCCGCGCTCTCCGGGGTCTGGAACATCGGCTCGGTGAATACCGGCGCCTGGAAGACGGCGGTCGGCGGACGCTGCGCCCGGCGGCGGCCACGGGCCGGCGCCTCCTGCGCGGGCTCCTCCTCGGCGCGCGGCGCCTCGGCGACCGGCGCGGTGGGCTCCGCGGCTCGCTCGGTACGGCGGCGCGCACGGCGCTTGGGGGTCTCGACGGCTTCGGCCTCGGCAGGGGCCTCGGCGGTCGGTGCCTCCGCGGCTTCCTCGGCGGCCTGCGGCGCACCGGCGGCGGCAGTCACCTTGCGGGTGGCACGGCGGCGGCTGCGGGCGGGCTTGACACCCTCTGCGGGCTCCACGGGCGCGGCGGGCGCCTCGTCGGCAACCGGGGCAGCCGGGGTAGCGGCCTCGGCCGTCACAGCGGCGGGCGCCTCGTCGGCGGTCTGCGGAGCACCGGCCGGAGCGGTGGCCTTACGGGTGGCGCGACGGCGGCTACGGGCGGGCCGGGCGTCCTCTTCCTGGGCGGCAGCCGGGGCTGCGCTCTCGGCGGCCACGGCGGGCTGCGCGACGGGCTGCGGCGCCTCGACGTCGCTCACCTGCGGGGCCCCGGCAGGGGCGGTCGCCTTGCGGGTCGCCCGGCGGCGGGTACGGGCACGCGGCGCCACTTCTTCATCAACCGGCACAGCCTCAGCCGGTGCCTCGGCGACAGCCGGAGCCTGCGTCGCGGCCGGAGGCTCGACCGGCTCGGTCTCGCTCGCCTGCGGGGCCCCCGTGGGGGCGCTGACCTTACGGGTCGCGCGGCGGCGCGTACGGGCGGGCTTGGCGTCGTCCCCCGAGGTGACCGCGGGCGCGGGACTCTCCTCGACGGACGGGGCCTCCCCCGCTCCTCCAGAGCTCGGGGCAGGGTCCGCGGGTGCGGCGGCCTCGGTGCTCACCACGGTCGGCGCGTCGCCACCGGCCACCGGCGGACCGGCCGGCCGGGAGGCCGCACGGCGCCTGCGGCGCGGCGGCAGCGTGTCGCCGGGCGAGTGATTGTCGTCGAAACCACGGTCCGCGGACTGCGTGGATTCGGTGGGCTCAATAGGTTCGAGCATGCGGGCGGTTCTCCCGTCACGCTCCCGGGCGCCGCGCCTGATTCCGGCCGCGGTCCGCGTGATGTGCGCGGTTCCGCCGTCCGGGGCGTGGGCGCCGCACGGGAGCTGTCGTCTCGCTCGCCGGGCCCGTAGGTCGGGTACCGGCGAAAGTCTCCTGGTCAGTGCGTCTGCCGGACCGGGGTGGCTCCCTGGCTGATCGGCGACACATCGACGGCGGTCCTACGCAGTACCTTCCCCGGATACTGCCGGGGAGACCCCACTCGGCGCCTTCGCGGCACTCAGCCCGGCGGCCGTGGGTGGGGCGGCCGTGGCAGCGTCGCGGTCGGGCGCTAGCGGGTCAGTCACCGCGCCGGTCTCCTCATCGAGCAGCCCCTGCGCCAGCCTGGTCACCGCAGCGGGGACCGGCGGCGCCAGGTCGGCCGTAGCTCGGAGGCCGGACAGGACGTCGTCGGGTCGTACGGCAGGTGTCAGATGCCGAACAACCAGCCGCAGTATCGCACAGGCTTTGCCGTCGGGCCTATCGCCCTCGTGCCCGGCGGCTTCCAGGCGGGCCACCGCGGCCCGTGCGTCAAAGGCCCGCATGCCGTTTTTGGTACGGCGCTCGACCTGCACCTCCTCGGCGGCGAGGAACGCCTCGACGGCGCGCCCGGCGGCCTCCGGCTCGACACCGTCGAGCCGGATCTCCCACACGGAAGCCTGCAGCCGGTCGGCGAGACCGCTGGTGCGCGCCTCGACGGCGTCGATCACATCGAGCCCCGTCGGCAGCGACTCGTCCAGCAGCTCGCGGAGCGTCTCCGGATCGCGGTGCTGGGTGAGCTGGATCTCCAGGTACTCGGCCTCGCTGCCGGTGCCCGTCGGTGCGGCGTTGGCGTACGACACCTTGGGGTGCGGGGTGAAGCCCGCCGAATAGGCCATGGGGACCTCGGCGCGGCGCAGCGCCCGCTCGAAAGCGCGCTGGAAGTCGCGGTGGCTGGTGAACCGGAGGCGGCCGCGCTTGGTGTAGCGCAGTCGGATGCGCTGCACCGCCGGGGCGGGCGGCGGGCCTTCGGGCTGTCGCTTGCCCAGTGTCGTTCAGTCCTTCGTGAGTGCGGTCGTACTGCTACCTAGAGTACGTGCCGCGGAGTCCCGCGGTTCCCGGCGGGGCAGTACAGCCTCGGCTCGCACCGGCTCCTTGGGGGCTCCGAACAGGGCGCGCCGGAGCTCCTTGCGGGTCTGCCGGGCGGACTCGCGGGCGGCGGTCAGCGCCCGCCGGGTGGCCCTGCCGGTCTCCCGCAGCACATGCCGGACCGGCCGCCAGATGCCGTCGCGGATGCCGTGCCCGAGCGGGGTGAGCACGGTCCGGTACGCCCAGCGGCACGGTTCGACGACGATCCACCGCAGGAGCCGGCCGAGGAACCGCCCGACGGCGCGGGAGATGAAGCCGGCGGCCCGCCAGCAGTGCCCGAGCGCGTCGGCGACCTCACGGGCGACCACGGTCACCGCGGCGGCCAGCGCCCGTCCGGCCGGGAGCAGCACATGGCGCCACAGCGCGACGGCCGGCACGACGAGGATCCACCGAACGAGCGTGGCGATGACGGTGGCGATGCCCCGGGCCAACCAGGCGACGGCTGTTCCGATGCCCCGGGCCAACCAGGCGACGGCCGTACCGATGCCCCGCACCAGCCAGGCGATCCCCCGCCCGATGGGCGTCAGCACATACGCGTACAGCCACTTCGCCGGGACGACCAGGAGGTACCGCACCAGGAACGTCACCGGCACCACCAGCAGATACCGGACGAGGAACACCACGGCATCGCCCAGCGCCCGCGCCAGCCAGGTGAGCCCGTGCCCGAGGGGGGTCAGTGCGTAGGCGTACAGCCACACCGCCGGGTCGACGATGAGATACCGCACCAGGAACGTCACGGGGACGACCACCAGATAGCGGACGAGGAACACCACGGCATCGCCCAGCGCCCGCACCAGCCAGGTGAGCCCGTGCCCGAGAGGGGTCAGTGCGTAGGCGTACAGCCACACCGCCGGGACGACGATGAGATACCGCACCAGGAACGTCACGGGGACGACCACCAGATAGCGCACCAGGAAGACCCCCGGGACGATCACGAGGTAGCGGGCCAGGAACACCGCGGCCACCGCGATCCCCCGTCCGGCCGGCGCCAGGACGTACTGCCACAACGCCACCCATGGCCAGACGAACAGCGCCTTGCCCAGCCATACCGCGGCCTCGGTCACCCGCTCGGCCAGCCAGGCGATCGCCCGCCCGACCGGCGTCAGCACCGTGCGGTTCAGTGCCCGCCCGCAGACCGCCAGCACGTCCCAGATCATGCGCAGCGGCAGGACGATGACCAGCACCACGATACGGACGGGGATGCGGACCAACCGCGTCAGACAGCCCTCGCCCGGCTCGTAGTGCTCGTGTCGGCCCCGTTCCATGCGGCGTCCCCCTTGAACTCCGGTACCTCAGATGTGCTCGTACGCCGACTGCTGTTGGGTGTCGATCCAATAGCGCAGCTTCTCACCGCGCTGGTCCTCGAAGACGCCGCCGCAACCCTCAATGACCTTACGGGAGGCCGTGTTGGTGGTGTCGCAGGTGACCAGCACGGAGTCAAGGCCGCGCGCACGGGCCATCGGCAGCGCCTCGCGCAGCATCGCGGTGGCATGGCCGCGGCGGCGGGCGGTGGGGCGTATGTCGTAGCCGATGTGGCCGCCGTACTCGTGCAGGAAGTCGTTGAGGCGGTGGCGGATGGCGAGGCGGCCGAGGTAAGTGCCTTCTTCGGCATACCAGAGGTTGCTGCAAGGGACGTAGTCCATGGGGCGCACGATCTCTTCGTCGGCGAAGGACCGTAGCCACGCGGTGTATTCGGCGAAGACGTCCGGGGCGTGCCAGTCGGCGCCGTACTGGCGTATCTCCCGGTCGATCGCCGAGCCGCCCTCCCCCCTCCCCTCGGCCTGGAACTCTTTCATGGCCGCCAGGAAGGAGGCGTGGACATGTACGTCGGGTGCGATGAGCTGGGGCATCGCCCCAGTGTGGGCGGGTATGCGTCGGCCCGGCCACCGACGTTCCGGTGGCCGGGCCGAACTGCCGTAACTCCAGGGCTACTTGACGACCGAGAGCGGCAGCAGCTTCTTGCCGGTCGGGCCGATCTGGATCTCCGTGTCCATCTGCGGGCAGACGCCGCAGTCGAAGCACGGGGTCCAGCGGCAGTCCTCGACCTCGGTCTCGTCGAGGGCGTCCTGCCAGTCCTCCCAGAGCCAGTCCTTGTCGAGACCGGAGTCCAGGTGGTCCCAGGGCAGGACCTCCTCGTACGTGCGCTCACGCGTGGTGTACCAGGCGACGTCCACGCCGAAGTCCGGGAGGGCCTTCTCCGCGGCCTGCATCCAGCGGTCGTACGAGAAGTGCTCGCGCCAGCCGTCGAAGCGGCCGCCGCTCTCGTAGACGGCGCGGATGACCGAGCCGATGCGGCGGTCGCCGCGCGAGAGCAGGCCCTCGACGATGCCGGGCTTGCCGTCGTGGTAGCGGAAGCCGATGGAGCGGCCGTACTTCTTGTCGCCGCGGATCTTGTCGCGCAGCTTCGTCAGGCGTGCGTCGGTCTCCTCGGCGGAGAGCTGCGGCGCCCACTGGAAGGGGGTGTGCGGCTTGGGCACGAAGCCGCCGATGGAGACCGTGCAGCGGATGTCGTTCTGCCCGGAGACCTTGCGGCCCTCGGCGATGACGTTGACCGCCATGTCGCCGATCTGCAGCACGTCCTCGTCGGTCTCGGTCGGCAGACCGCACATGAAGTAGAGCTTCACCTGCCGCCAGCCGTTGCCGTAGGCCGTGGAGACGGTCCTGATCAGGTCCTCTTCGGAGACCATCTTGTTGATGACCTTGCGGATGCGCTCCGAGCCGCCCTCGGGCGCGAAGGTCAGACCCGAGCGACGGCCGTTACGGGTCAGCTCGTTGGCAAGATCGATGTTGAAGGCGTCGACGCGGGTCGACGGCAGCGACAGACCGATCTTGTCTTCCTCGTACCGGTCGGCGAGGCCCTTGGCGATATCGCCGATCTCGGTGTGGTCCGCGGAGGACAGCGACAGCAGGCCGACCTCCTCGAATCCCGTGGCCTTCAGCCCCTTCTCCACCATGTCGCCGATGCCGGTGATGCTTCGCTCCCGTACGGGACGCGTGATCATGCCGGCCTGGCAGAAACGGCAGCCGCGGGTGCAGCCACGGAAGATCTCGACCGACATCCGCTCATGGACGGTCTCGGCGAGGGGGACGAGCGGCTGCTTGGGGTAGGGCCACTCGTCCAGGTCCATGACGGTGTGCTTGGAGACCCGCCACGGGACGCCGGAGCGGTTCGGGACGACGCGGGCGATGCGTCCGTCGGGCAGGTACTCGACGTCGTAGAACTTGGGCACGTAGACGCTGCCGGTCTTCGCGAGGCGGAACAGCAGCTCATCGCGGCCGCCGGGCCGGCCCTCGGCCTTCCAGGCGCGGATGATGCCGGTGATCTCCAGCACCGCCTGCTCGCCGTCGCCGACGACCGCGCAGTCCAGGAAGTCCGCGATCGGCTCCGGGTTGAAGGCCGCGTGGCCGCCCGCGAGGATCAGCGGGTGGTCCTCCGTGCGGTCCTTGGCCTCGATCGGGATGCCGGACAGGTCCAGGGCGGTGAGCAGGTTGGTGTAGCCGAGCTCGGTGGAGAACGAGACGCCGAGCACGTCGAAGGCGCTGACCGGGCGGTGCGCGTCGACGGTGAACTGTGGCACGTCGTGCTCGCGCATCAGCGCTTCGAGGTCCGGCCACACGCTGTACGTGCGCTCGGCCAGGACCCCCTCCTGCTCGTTGAGGACCTCGTAAAGGATCATGACGCCCTGGTTGGGCAGACCGACCTCGTACGCGTCGGGGTACATGAGCGCCCAGCGCACGTCGCACTCATCCCAGGGCTTGACGGTGGAGTTGAGCTCTCCGCCGACGTACTGGATGGGCTTCTGCACATGCGGGAGCAGAGCTTCGAGCTGCGGGAAAACCGACTCGGACATCTCGAACCTTCGTGGGCTGACGGGGGGCGACTCACAAGCGTAACCCGCTCGGAGTCGCCCCTCGGCACGGCGATCTTGAAGAACCCCCGCAGTGGCGGGGAGCACCGCAGCGCGTCCCGCTGCTTGCGGCGCGAGACCGGATCACCTCCGCGTCGGCGGAGCAGCCGTGCATCTGTACAACGAAACCACTCATATGGTCACAACCGCAGGCGTGAGACCTTCTCCCACACCCCCGGCAGCTCGCGCTCGCGGTCGGCCGCGCGGGCCTCCTCCCGGCCGTACAGCAACCCGAACGTGAAGCCGCCCTCGCCGGCGTGCTGCGCCTGGACCGCCAGGTCGCGCAGCGTCCCGCGCGCCACCACGCTGTCCTGGTGGTCGCCCAGCAGCTGCTGCACCCGCTTTGTTCGCTTGGTGAACTTCTTCGCCGGTTTGCCGAGCGCCGGGGTGGCCGCCTCCGCCGCGTACCGGGTCCGTTTGGCCGCCTTGCGGGCGTTGTGCAGCGCCACATCCCGCGCCGTCCCGGGCGGCGCGCCCAGCGCGGTCTCCATACGGCCGGCGAGGCGCCCGTAGTCCTTCAGTACGGCCGCCGACATCACCTCCGGCGCGGGCCGCCGGGCGGCCTTCCGCAGCGGCGGCTCCTCCAGGAAGGCATGCAGCGTCTCCAGCAGCGCGAGATAGCGCTCCCCGTCCAGTACGGCGAGCAGGGTCCGTCGCGACCCGTGACGGCTCCGCTCCGACCAGATCCGCAGCCGGGCGGCCACCGGCCCGAGGTGCAGCGACCGGGGCAGTTCGGCCAGTCCGGCGCGCAGCCGCTCGGTCAGCACCTCACGGTCCCGGTCCACGCCCAACTCGGCTGCCAGCCACTGGAGTTCGATGCCGATGGGTTCGGTGACGGCGCGGTCGAGCACCTTCGCATAGGAGCGGAAGGCACTGCGCAGACGGCGGGTGGCGACCCGCATCCGGTGTACGGAGTCGGGCATATCGCGCCGTACCGCCGGATCCAGTTCGACGATCACCCGGACCTGCTCACGGACGTACCGCAGGACGATGTCACCGGCGGTGGGGGCCGATTTTCCGGCCTTCTTCGCGGCCCCTTTGGCGCGGGGCCTGCCGGAAGCGGCGCGACGCCCGGCCGGTTCACCCTGCCCGGTCTCGTCCAGCGCCCGCGCCAGCTTCGACGGCGCCTTGGCTGGGCGCGCCCCTGCGGCGACCAGCAGCCGCCCGACCTCGTCCAGCAGCCCGGTGCCGTCGTCTCCCCCAGCGCCCTCGCGGCCCTCGGCCAGCTCCACCTCGATCTCGTGCCAGCGGGCCTCCCGGGCCTCCCCGGCCTCGTCAGCCGCGTCCGGCGGACCCGTCTTCTCGCCCGGCGGGCCGGCCCGGCGCGCCCACACCGCGTCCTCCGCCACCTCGGCCAGCGGCGTGCCCGCGGCGTCTTGGAGGACCCGGATCGTGCGCCGGGTCCGCAGCCGTACGACGGGCGCCAGCTCCTGGCCGAGCACCCGTGACCGCACGAGCGCGGTCAGTTCCCGGGGCGGCGCGTCGGACAGTGGGGCCCGCACCTCGTCCCGCACCCCGGGCTCGACCGGCAGCTTCAGATGCCAGCCCGCGTCATGACCGCCGGTGCGGCGCCGCAGCGTGATGCCGTCGGCGGCCAGGCGCTGGTCGGCGGTGTCGTAGTACGTGGCGTCCAGGGTCGAGACGCCGTGTTCCACCACGGCCGCGACCCGGTCCACCTCGGTCAGGTCGGGCAGCCGGGTGTCGTCGGTGGTCTCGTACTTCCGCTCGACTTCGCGCACGGTGTCCGCCATGAGTCGAATCTAGTCATCTGCCTCACCGACGACCACCCATCCGACCGGCCGCCTGCGCAGTGGACGACCGTCAACACGGGAGGCCCTGACACCCATGAGGGCGAGTAGCCCTGAGGACATGAGGTGAATTACGGTGTGTCACACGTCATCCACACAGGGTGACATTCACTCCGGCGCTCACTCGACCCCTTCGGGGAGGGAGAAACCCGTGCACCCTTACACCGCAGCAGTCGCCCGGACACCCATCCGTGTCTCGGCGGGTGCCCGCCCGTACCTCCTGACGGCACCGAACCAGCCCACCGCCCCGAAAGCCGCCCGCGACTTCGTACGGGCCGTCCTGAGCCGCACGAACCTTTCGCCCCTCCTGGACACCGCGGTACTGCTCACCTCGGAAGCGGTCACCCACTCCCACCTCCGCGCCCCGGGCCGCACGGACATCCTGCTGCGCATCCTGACCACCGACGACGCCCTCCGGATCAGCGTCCACGACGAGGCCTCGGGCCGGGTCCCGGCACCCGCGCAGGAGCTGGGCCACTGCCTGCTGCTCCTCGCCCACCTCGCCGACCGCTGGGGCACCACCCCCTTCGAGGGGCCGGCCCGTTCGACGTCCCTGTGGTTCGAGCTCTACGCGACCGACGGCGGCCCGGCGTAGCCCTCGACCCTCGTTCCTCAGCGGCCCTCAGCGCGAAGCCGATACCGGCCGCTGCACCCTGATCGACTGAAGCAGCCCGATCGCGATCCAGACGGCGAACATCGAGGTGCCGCCGTAGGAGACGAACGGGAGCGGGAGGCCGGTGACGGGCATGATGCCGAGGGTCATGCCGATGTTCTCGAAGGCCTGGAAGGCGAACCAGGCGATGATGCCGGCGGCGACGATCGTCCCGTAGAGCTCGGACGTCTCACGTGCGATGCGGCAGGCGCGCCACAGCACCACGCCGAGCAGGATGATGATCAGGCCCGCGCCGAGGAAGCCGAGTTCCTCGCCGGCGACGGTGAAGATGAAGTCCGTCTGCTGCTCGGGGACGAACTGGCCGGTGGTCTGGCTGCCCTTGAACAGGCCGGAGCCAGTCAGCCCGCCGCCGCCGATCGCGATGCGCGCCTGGTTGGTGTTGTAGCCGACGCCGGCCGGGTCGAGGCTCGGGTTGGCGAACGCCGCGAACCGGGCGATCTGGTAGTCGTCGAGCAGACCGAGCTGCCAGACGGTCAGGCAGCCGATGACGCCGGTGCCCAGGAGGCCGAGGATCCAGCGGTTGGAGGCGCCGGAGGCGAGCAACACGCCGAGGATGATGGCGCCCAGCACCATGACCGAGCCCAGGTCGGGCATGAGCATGATGACGGCCACGGGGACGGCGGCCAGGCCGAGGGCCTGGACGACGGTGTAGTGGCCGGGGTGCGACCGGTCGCCCGCGTCGACCCTGGATGCCAGGAGCATCGCCATACCGAGCGTGATGGTGATCTTCGCGAACTCGGCGGGCTGGAGGGAGAAGCCGCCCGGGATCGCCAGCCAGGAACGCGAACCGTTGATGGTGGCGCCCAGCGGGGTCAGCACGAGCAGCGCGAGCGCGACCGACACGCCGTAGAGGACCGGAATCGCACCGCGCAGCGTGCGATGGCCCAGCCAGATCGTGCAGGCGGCCAGCGCCAGACCGATACCGGTGTTCAGCAGGTGGTGCAGGAAGAACTGGTACTGGTCGCCGTGGTTGAGCTCGATGCGGTTGCGGGTGGCGGAGAAGACCAGCAGCGAGCCGATGAGGGACAGGGCGACGCAGCACAGCAGCAGTATCCAGTCCAGCTTGCGGAGGACCGAGTCGCGCGCGGTGAGCTTGCCCCAGGTGTTGAGTTCGGGGCTGTAGCGGCGGACGGCGAACGCCCGGGGAACAATGCGGCTGGTCGTCATTCCGGGCTCCCCGAGGCAGACGGCGACGGCTTCGGCGCGACATAGGGCTTGATGGGCTGGGCCACGATCGTGCCGTCGTCCTCGATCTTGGGCAGCGTGGCCTGCGGCTTCGGGAGCAGGGCGGCCTTCGGGTCGAGGTCACCCTTGTCGTTGAGCCCGTAGATCGCGTTGTAGATCTTGCGCACGGCCGGACCGGAGGCACCGGAGCCGGTACCACCCTGGGAGATGGTCATCACGATCGTGTAGTCCTTGGTGTACGTCGCGAACCACGACGTCGTCTGCTTGCCGTAGACCTCGGCCGTACCGGTCTTGGCGTGCATCGGGATCTTGTCCTGGGGCCAGCCGCCGAACCGCCAGGCGGCGGTGCCCCGGGTGGCGACACCGGCGAGGGCGCCGTCCATCTGCGCGAGGGTCTGCTTGGTCACCGGCAGCTTGCCGTGCGCCTGGGGCTGGATGCGCCGGATGTGCTTGCCGTCGGGGCTGATGACGGCCTTGCCGACGCTCGGGTTGTAGAGCGTGCCACCGTTGCTGATCGCGGCGTAGATGGTCGCCATCTGGATCGGGGTGACGAGGGTGTCGCCCTGCCCGATGGCGTAGTTGATCGAGTCGTAGGCGTGCAGCTTCATGCCCTCAAGGCAGTTCTCACGGGCGAGCTTCGTACCGAAGTCCTTCTTCTTCGGCCAGGCCTTGGCCTGCTCGCACCAGCCGACCTTGTTGGCCTTCCAGAAGTCCTTCTTCCACTGGCGGTCGGGGACCCGGCCGGTGACCTCGTTGGGGAGGTCGACGCCGGTCTTGTCACCGAGGCCGAACTGGTGGGCGGTCTTGTAGAACCAGTTCTTGGCGTCCGTCTTCGGCTTGTCCCCGCCGTCCCGCCTCCACTCGTCGTGCGAGAGCTTGTAGAAGACGGTGTCGCAGGAGACCTCCAGCGCCCGGCCCAGGTTGATCGAGCCATGGCTCTGCGACTCGAAGTTCTTGTACGTCTGGCCATCGGCGGTGTAAGAGCTGCCGCAGGGGTAGTTGCCGTTGAACTTGTAGCCGGCGTTGACCGCGGCGGCGGTCGAGATGACCTTGAAGATCGAGCCGGGGGCCGCCTGGCCCTGGATGGCGCGGTTCAGCAGCGGATAGTTGGAGTTCTTGCCGGTGAGCTTGGCGTAGTCCTTGCCGGAGATCCCGCCGACCCAGGCGTTGGGGTCGTACGTGGGGTTGGAGGCCATCGCCACCACCCGGCCGGTCTTCGCCTCCATGACGACCACGGCGCCCGCGTCGGCCTTGTAATTGGTGCCGGTGTTCCTGTCCCGCTCCTTGCGGGCGTCCTTCATGGCCTGCTCCAGCTCCTTTTCCGCCACCCCCTGCACGCGGGCGTCGATGCTGGTGACGACGCTGGCGCCGGACTCGCCCTTCTCGCTCTTGGACTCGCCGATGACCCGGCCGAGGTTGTCGACCTCGTAGCGGTTCACATGAGCCTTGCCGCGCAGCTCGCTGTCGTACGTCCGCTCCAGCCCGGACCGGCCGATCTGGTCGGAGCGCAGCAGCGGCGAGCTGCTGTCCTTGGCCTTGTTGATCTCTTCGTCGGTGACCGGCGAGAGATAGCCGAGGACCTGGGCGGTGTTGGCGCTGCCGGGGGCGCCGTAACGGCGGACGGCGGTGGGCTCGGCGCTGATGCCGGGGAAGTCCTCGGAGCGCTCGCGGATCTGGAGGGCCTGCTGGGTGGTGGCCTCGTCCGTGATCGGGATCGGCTGGAAGGGGGAGCCGTTCCAGCAGGGCTGCGGGGTCTTGGAGTCGCAGAGCCGGACCTTGTTGCGGATCTCCTGCTCGGACATGCCCAGCACCTTGGAGAGCCGGCCGAGCACGGCCTTGCCGTCGTCCTTCATCTTCAGCAGCTCGGTACGGCTGGCGGAGACGACCAGACGGGTCTGGTTGTCGGCCAGCGGCACCCCGCGCGCGTCGAGGATGGAGCCGCGGGTGGCGGGCTCGATGACCTGCTGGACGTGGTTGTTCTTGGCCTCGTTGGCGTACTCCTCGCCGTTGCGGATCTGCAGATACCAGAGCCGCCCGCCGAGGGTGAGCAGAAGGGAGAAGACGAGGATCTGGATCGCGATGAGGCGGACGGTGACCCGGGAGGTCCGGCCGGTCTCGGGAATGTTGCTCACAGCGCCCCCACTGAATGTCCGATGGCCCGGTGCCCGGCTCGGTCCGCGGTCGTCGACCGCGCCGCCCCCGCGGAGAGTGCGCCGCTCATGCCGGTACCTCGCTGCGCTCGGCCCCGCATTCGCGGGGCGCGCACCTTCTGATGGCTCCCTCGCTCCGCTCACTCACAGCCGGTACCTCGCTGCGCTCGGCCCCGCATTCGCGGGGCGCGCACCTTCTAATGGCTCCCTCGCTCCGCTCACTCACAGCCGGTACCTCGCTGCGCTCGGCCCCGCGCCCCCAGCGCGACGCGCACCTTTTGACGGTTCCCTCGCTCCGCTCACTCACAGCCGCTTGACCCCCTTGATGCGGGTCGCCTTGCTGCGGGCCGACCTGCCGAGCAGTCCGCCGCGTTGGCTGCCGATCCGCGGCACCTTGGTCGTCCGGCCCACGCGCCCGGCCTTCAGGAGGCCGCGGCTGCCCTTGAGGCCGGTGCCGGAGCTGAGCCAGCCGTACGCGGGCTCGCGGCTGTTGGCCGAGCCGCTCTGGCTGCCGTCGCCGGTCAGTGCGTCGTTCTCGGTCCTGCGGGCCAGCGCCATCACCAGCGGGACGGTGAAGGGGGCGAGCAGCAGGTCGTAGATGGTGGCGCTGAGCAGCAGTCCGCCGATGCCGACGTGCCGGGCGGCGGAGTCACCGACGAGGGAGCCGACAGCCGCGTAGAGCAGGGTCGAGCCGACGGCGGCGCCGACGACGACCACGAGGGGGATCGTCGCCGAGCGGTGCCGGCCGGACTCGGGCCGGGTCAGGCCGGCGGCGTAGCCGATGACGCAGAGCACCAGGGCGTAGCTGCCGATGGCGTGGTCGGAGGGCGGTGCGAGGTCGGCGAGCAGGCCGGCGCCGAAGCCGGTCAGGGCGCCGCCGACATGGCCGTAGACCAGCGCCAGGCCGACCACGACGAGCAGCATCAGGTCGGGGACGGCGCCGGGCAGTTGGAGGCGGGCGAGGATGCTGACCTGGGCGACCAGGGCGATGACCACCAGCGGGGTGGCGAGCAGGATCCGGTTGATGCGCATCGGTCAGCTCCTGGGAGGGACGCTCGCGGTGGGGGTGGCCGTGACGGTGACCGTCGGCGTCGGCTTGGGCTTGGCCGGTTTGGGCGGCAGGACGGTGTCGCGCGGGTCCTGGCGGGGCGGCAGGACGACGACACCGACGATGTCGAGCTGGGAGAAGGCGACGAACGGCCGGACCTGGAGGGTGCGGGTCAGATCGCCGTTGGACGGCTCGACCTTGACGACCTCGCCGACCGGCACGCCGGGCACGAACGGCTTGTCGGCGCTGGAGCCGAAGGTGACCAGACGGTCGCCCCGCTTGATCGGAGCCCTGCCGTTGAGGAGCTCGACGCGCAGCGAGCGGCCGCCCTGTCCGTTGCCGAAGCCGATCTCGTTGGACTTCTCCATGCGGGTGCCGACGGTGAAGTCCGGGTCGTTGGCCAGCAGCACGGTGGCGGTGTTGGCGCTGACGGTGGTGACCCGGCCGACCAGCCCGTCACCGTTGAGGACGGTCATATCGCGGGCGATGCCGTCGCGGGTGCCGGCGTCGATGGTGACGGTCCAGGAAAAGCCCTGGGCCGCGCCGATGGCGATGACCTGGGCGCCCTTGATGCCGTACTGGCCGGTGCCGGCGCTCTTGAGCATCTTGTCGAGCTGGGCGGCGCGGCTGCGGTTGCGGTCGGAGGATCCGAGCTTGGCCTTGAGGGCGGCGTTCTCGTGCTCCAGCCCGCTGATCCGGGTGTGCCGCTCGCCGGAGTCCCGTACCGCACCGACGGCGTTGCCCACCGGGTCGACGATACGGGCGACGCCGTTCTCGACCGGGCCGAAGGCGGAGGCGGCGGCTTGCCGGGCACCGTCGAGCGGGGACTGTTCACCGCCGCGGATATCGACCGTGATCAGCGCGAACGCGATCGCGACCAGCAGCACCAGCAGCAGCCGGCTCTCTCGTGTGTCCCTCACGTGCGGCGGCCGTGTCCTTCCTCGTAGGACCGGCCGGCTGCGGGCCCGCGCCGGTCTCGTTCGGGAGTTGAGCGTTGTGCCTCTATGCGCGGTGCCCGGTGGTGAAGCGTCAGTGCACCGTGTTTGTCGCTGTGTTGTGCCTGTATATCAGCCGATCACGGGGTACGAATCGACCGCTGTCCGTCTGCGGTTCCCGGCCCCGGCGGACGCCGTATGGCGCCCACAGGGTGCCGGGACCGAGGTCTTGCTACCTGCGCGGCTGGGAGTCGAGGACCTGCTGGAGGGCCTCGAACTCCTCCACGCACTTACCGGAACCGAGCGCGACGGAGTCGAGCGGGTCCTCGGCGATGTGGATGGGCATTCCGGTCTCGCGGCGCAGCCGCTCGTCGAGGCCGCGGAGCAGGGCGCCGCCTCCGGTGAGCACGATGCCGCGGTCCATGACGTCACCTGACAGCTCCGGCGGGCACTTGTCGAGGGTCGTCTTGACCGCGTCGACGATGGAGTTGACGGGTTCCTCGATGGCCTTGCGGACCTCGGCGGCCGAGATGACGACGGTCTTCGGCAGGCCGGAGACCAGGTCGCGGCCGCGGATCTCGGTGTGCTCGTCCTGGTCGAGGTCGTACGCCGAGCCGATGGTGATCTTGATGCTCTCGGCGGTGCGCTCGCCCAGCAGAAGGCTGTACTCCTTCTTGATGTGCTGGATGATCGCGTTGTCCAGTTCATCGCCGGCCACCCGGATGGACTGGGCGGTGACGATCCCGCCGAGCGAGATGACCGCGACCTCGGTGGTACCGCCGCCGATGTCCACGACCATGTTGCCGGTGGCCTCGTGGACCGGCAGACCGGACCCGATCGCGGCGGCCATCGGTTCCTCGATGATGTGGACCTGGCGCGCGCCGGCCTGGGTCGAGGCCTCGATGACGGCGCGGCGCTCAACTCCGGTGATACCGGAGGGGACGCAGACGACCACCCGCGGGCGGGCCAGATAGCGCCGCTTGTGGATCTTCAGGATGAAGTAGCGGAGCATCCGCTCGGTGATCTCGAAGTCGGCGATCACGCCGTCCTTCAGGGGCCGTACGGCGACGATGTTGCCGGGCGTGCGCCCGATCATCTTCTTCGCCTCGGCGCCCACCGCCAGGATCCCGCCGGTGTTGGTGTTGATGGCCACGACCGACGGCTCGTTGAGGACGATTCCGCGACCCCTGACGTACACCAGCGTGTTGGCGGTCCCGAGGTCGACAGCCATGTCACGGCCGATGAACGACATGTTGTTCCCCATGAGGATACGTCTGGCCTTCCCAACTGGAGCGAATGCTTACTGGAGGTCGGCAGGAGGTGATGCGCTGTGAGGCGCGGAAGCCTCCATCGTAGTTCGTAGTCTCGTCCACTCGAACACGGTGGGAGGCTGTTCCGCCATTGTCAGCCGTACACGCACCCGCCACCCTTAATGGTGACGACGTGTCGTGAAGATGCGTTCCCCCGATCGTGGCTCATATGCCAAAGGGCGACCGATGTTTTTGTCGGTCGCCCCTGGTCACAAGGGGTATACAGCTGATGAATAGTCAGGAAATCCCCGGGAAGAAAATCTTGATCTCGCGCTCGGCGGACTCTTCGGAATCCGAGGCGTGGATCAGATTCTCCCGGGTGATCGTGCCGAAGTCCCCACGAATGGACCCACTCGGTGCGGCAATCGGGTCAGTCGGACCGGCCAGCGCCCGTACGCCCTCGATCACCCGCTCGCCCTCGACGACCAGCGAAACCACCGGACCGGAGGACATGAACTCCACCAACGGCTCGTAGAACGGCTTGCCGACATGCTCGGCGTAGTGCTGTTCCAGCAGCCCGCGGTCCAAGGTGCGCAGTTCCAGCGCGCTGATCGTCCAGCCGGCCTTCTTCTCGATACGGCCGAGAATCTCGCCGATCAGGCCGCGGCGAACGGCGTCGGGCTTGAGCAGGACGAGCGTGCGCTGGCTCACGAAGGAACTCCCTGGATACGAACACGGTCAGCGGGTGCACTGAGGTTACAGGGGTGGCTCCGGCCCGTACCTGCCGGGTGGTACGGGCCGCCACGCCCGTCGCGGGCGAAACGGCGCCGCACCCGGCGACGTGGGGATCAACCCGCCGTAGGCACCTGCACCTGCGCCCTCGCAGCGTCGATCTTGCGCCCGTAGTGCACCGAAGCCCACCACAGCGCCGCGAACACCGCGCCCAGGAAGAACATCGCCGGCACGACGAACCCGCTGACGATCAGGGCGATCTGCAGCGCCCAGCCGAGCTGGACGCCACCGGGGCGGGTCAGCAGCCCGCACAGCAGGATGGTCAGCAGCATCGCGGTACCGCTGACCGCCCAGACCGTGGCCGTCGGCAGATCGCTGAGCTGCATCGCGACCAGCCCGGCGAAGCCGATCACAAAGAACTCGCCTATCAGCGTGCTCGCACACAGGGTGCGCATGGTCAGTTCCTCCCCAACAGCAGCCGGGCCTCGCCGACCGTGATCACGGAGCCGGTCACCAGCACACCCGCTCCGGAGAACTCGCCCTCTTCCTCGGCGAGGGTGATCGCCGCCTCCAAGGCGTCGTCCAGCCGCGGCTCGACCTGCACCCGCTCGGCGCCGAACACCTCGACGGCGACGGCCGCCAGCTCATCGGGGTCCATCGCGCGATGGCTGGAATTACGCGTCACCACGACCTCGGCGAAGATCGGCTCGAACGCCTCCAGGAAGCCCCGGACGTCCTTGTCCGCACTTGCGCCGACGACACCCACCAGTCGGCTGAACCCGAACGCCTCGGTCACCGCCTCGGCCGCGGCCTGCGCGCCCGCCGGGTTGTGCGCGGCGTCCAGCACGACGGTCGGGCTGCGCCGGACGACCTCCATCCGGCCCGGCGAGGCCACCGAGGCGAACGCGCCGCGGATGGTCTCGATGTCCAGCGGACGGGCGTGGTCCGAGCCGACGCCGAAGAACGCCTCGACCGCGGCGAGCGCCACCGCGGCGTTGTGCGCCTGATGGGCGCCGTACAGCGGCAGGAAGATCTCCGGGTACTCGCCGCCCAGGCCGCGCAGCGTCAGCATCTGCCCGCCGACCGCGACCTCACGGGAGAGCACGCCGAACTCCATACCCTCACGGGCGACCGTGGCGTCCACCTCCACGGCGCGCTTGAGCATCACGGACGCCGCGTCCACCGGCTGCTGGGCCATGATCACGACCGTGCCCGCGGCGCCAGCCGCTGTCGTAGCAGCCTTCTTGATGATTCCGGACTTCTCGACGGCGATCTGCTCGGGGGTCTCCCCCAGGCGGTCGGTATGGTCCAGCGCGATTGGCGTGATCACGGCGACGTTCGCGTCGATGACGTTCGTCGCGTCCCAGGTGCCGCCCATGCCGACCTCGACCACGGCGATGTCCACCGGCGCGTCGGCGAATGCGGCGAACGCCATCGCGGTCAGCACCTCGAAGAACGACAGGCGGTACTGCTGCTGGGCGTCGACCATCTCCACATACGGAGCGATGTCGCGGTAGGTCTCGATGAAGCGCTCGGCGGAGATCGGGCTGCCGTCCAGGCTGATCCGCTCGGTGACGGACTGGACGTGCGGGCTCGTATAGCGGCCGGTGCGCAGGTCGAAGGCGGTCAGCAGGGCCTCGATCATCCGGGCCGTGCTGGTCTTGCCGTTGGTGCCGGTGATGTGGATGGACGGGTAGGCGCGCTGCGGCGAGCCCAGGATGTCCATCAGCGCCACGATGCGCTGGACCGACGGGTCGAGCTTGGTCTCGCCCCAGCGGCCGCCCAGCTCCTCCTCGACCGCGCGCAGCGCACGGTCGACCTCGGGGTCGCTGGGCCGGGTGGGAACACTGTCCCCCTGCGGCGGTCCGGCCTGCGCGCGCAAGGTCCGGCTGCCGGCCTCGATCACCGCGAGGTCGGGGTCCCGGTTCGTCTCGGCCTCGACCAGCTCCTCAAAGGCGTCGGTCGGGTCGGGGTCGTCGTTGTTCTGGGGGCGCTCGCTCACGAGGACAAGTCTACGAGGCCCCTACGACAGCGAGCGCGCTGCGCCGCCTTCCGGCCTCCCGCGCCGTGCTGTGTCGTGCCGGGCTTCCGCTACGCCAGCGCGGCCTGCATCATGGCCCGGGCGATCGGGGCGGCCAGACCGTTGCCGGAGACCTCGTTCCGGGCCGCGCGGCCGTCCTCGACCATCACGGCCACCGCCACCTGGCGGCCCTGGCCGTCCTCGGCGTACGAGACGAACCAGGCATAGGGCGTACCACTGTTGTCCACGCCGTGCTGAGCGGTACCGGTCTTGCCGCCGACGGTCAGTCCGCCGATCTTCGCGTTCGATCCCGTGCCCTTGTCCACGACCGTCTGCATCGCCGACCGCAGCTGGGCGGCCGTCCGTGCCGACATCGTCTTGGCGTACGTCTTCGGGCCGTTCTCCAGGACGGTGTTGCCGCCGCCGTCGGTCAGCTTGTCGACCAGCTGCGGGGTCTTCAGCTCGCCGCCGTTGGCGATGGCCGAGGCGACCATCGCCATCTGCATCGGGGTCGCCTGATCGTCGAACTGGCCGATTCCGGACAGCGCGGTCTGCGCCGCGTCCATGTCGGTGGGGTAGACGCTCTTCGCGGCCCGCACCGGGGTGTCCACCTCGCCGTCGTTGAAGCCGAACTTCTCGGCCTGCGCGGCCACCTTGTCCTGCCCCAGGTCGACGGCCATCTTCCCGAAGACGGTGTTGCAGGAGTACTGGAGCGCGGTGCGGATGGTCGCGTTCTTGCAGGGCGCGGTGGCGCTCTCATTGGTGAGCCCGGTGCTGGTGTGCGGCAGGGTGTACGGGTCGGGGCTGACGGTGGGCTCGTCCACCGAGGCGTACAGGCCGTTCTCCAGCGCGGCCGCGGCAACCACCAGTTTGAAGGTGGAGCCGGGCGGCAGTGGCTGGCGCAGCGCACGGTTCAGCTGCGGCTCGGCGTCGCTGTCCGACAGGGCCTGCCACGCCTTCTGGTCGGCGGCGGTGGACCCGGCGAACTTCCCCGGGTCGTACGACGGCGTACTGACCATCCCCAGGATCCGGCCGGTCGACGGGTCCAGGGCGACCGCCGCGCCGGTCTTGTCACCGAGCGCCTCGTAACCGGCCTTCTGCACCGCGGCGTCGATGGTGGTGGCCACATCGCCGCCCTTGGCCCGCTGGCGGGTCAGGACGCCGGCGGGGCTCTGCAGCCGGCTGTCGGAGCCGTCGAGGAGGTCGCGGTAGAGGCTCTCCAGCTGGTTGCTGCCGAAGATCTGCGAAGAGAAGCCGGTGACCGGCGCGTACAGCGGGCCGTCCTTGTAGGTGCGCTTGTACTTCAGCGTGGACGAGGTGGCGGCGGAGCCGGTGACCGGCTCCCCGTCGACGAGGATGTTGCCCAGCGGCGCCGAATACGTACCGATCGCCACCCGTGGATTCTTCGGGTCGTCCTGGTACGTACCGGCCTTGGCGCCCTGTATCCAGGTCGCCCAGCCCATCAGTGCGAGTATCAGCACCAGACAGAAGACCGCGACCCGTCGCACTGGCTTGTTCATGGGGGGCGCGGCTCCTCCGTGCTGGACATGCGGATTCCGCCGGAACTCCGGCATTCCGCTCCACGGTGCCCCGCCTTGATGAGAGCGCCGTGAAAGCACCATGAGAACGATCAATGACGCTCGATTCGGCCGTTCGAGACAACTTTTCCCCGCTTTCCGCCCTCTTTGACGGCGGGCTCTGTATGCCCCGGTATTCACACGCGCATCGCGCGGGAAAGCGGGAGCTGAAGACGGGTGCCGGCAATAAGTCAGCGGATGCATTTGGTGCTGCTCACCGCGTGGACCGTGCTGTGGTTCGTCGTCGTCGAGCCGAACGGCGGCTTCTCCTGGCACTATCTGCGCACCGGCGGCGAGCTGATCTACCAGGGCCCCTCGGGCGACGGCACCGGAGGGCTCAATCTCTACGCCCATCACCCCGAGCTCCAGATGGGCCCGGTCAGCTTTCTGGTCGCCGGGCTGTTCAACCCGTTCCCGGAAGCCACCGGCCAGTTCCTCGCCGCGGCCCTGATGTCGCTGCTCGGCCTGGTCATCGTGGTGCTGGCCGGCCGCAGCGCCGCGCACCACTTCCTCGGCACCGGCACCAACCACCAGCGGCTGCGGCAGCGCGTACTGATCGCCGGGCTGGCCTTCATTCCCATGTGGATCGAGGTCGCGGTCCGCTTCGGGCATCTCGACGATGTCCTCGCGCTGTTCTTCACGGGCCTCGCGGTGCGATCCCTCACCCGCGGCAACGCCGCCCTGACCGGCGTCTTCCTGGCCCTCGCCATGGACTCCAAGCCGACCGCGGTGGCCTTCCTGCCGCTGCTGCTGGCGCTCCCGAGGAAGGACTGGCTGCGCGCGGCCACCTGGTGCGTGGGGCTGGTCGCGCTCGCCTGGCTGCCGTTCTTCATCCATGACGCGCAGTCGTTCTCCGCGGCGAAGTTCGCCATCCCCAACCATCCGGCGTCCGCACTGCGCTGGCTGGGCGTCGGCGACCCTGAGACGCCCGGCTGGGACCGGCCCGCGCAGGCCGCCCTCGGCCTGGCGCTGGGCTGTCTGGCCGTGTGGCGGGGCCGATGGGCCGCGGTCGTGCTGATCGGCGCCAACGCCCGCATCGTCCTGGACCCCAGCGTCTACACGTACTACACCGCGTCCGTGCTGCTCGGCACGCTGCTGTGGGACGTGATCGGGCAGCGCCGCCTGGTCCCGTGGTGGAGCTGGATCGCCCTGATCATGCTGTACGGCACCGTCTTCGTCGTCCCCGACGACTCGGCGCGCGGCCTGATCCGCCTGGCGTTCGTGGCGGTGTCGACGGCATACGTCCTGCTGTGGCCCGTACGGGAACGCGGGCGCGACCGGAAACGGGGCGGGCCCCACATCCCTTCGGAGGTGGGGCCCGCGGAAGCCGCGTGGAAGGCGGAGGCGGCGAAAAAGGCGGGAGTTACGCCTGGGGAAGAGCCGCCAGCTGTGCGCTGATCCGCTCGATGTCCGCCTCGGCGGTCTCCAGCCGGCCGCGGATCTTGTCCACGACCTTCTCCGGCGCCTTGGCGAGGAACGCCTCGTTGCCGAGCTTGCCGTTGGCCTGCGCCTTCTCCTTCTCCGCCGCGGCCAGATCCTTCGCCAGCCGCTTCCGCTCCGCCTCGACGTCGATCGCACCGGACAGGTCCAGAGCGACCGTGGCGCCCGCGACCGGCAGCGACGCGGTGGCGCTGAAGTCGTCACCGGCCGGCTGGAGCCGCAGCAGCGAACGCATCGCGGCCTCGTGCGCCGCCAGCGCCGTGGCGGACAGGTCCAGCTGGGCGGGGACCTTCTGGCCGGGCTGCAGCCCCTGGTCGGAACGGAACCGGCGGACCTCGGTGACGACCTGCTGGACCAGCCCGATCTCCGCCTCGGCCGCCGCGTCCCGGAAGCCCCCCGGGGCGTCGGCCCCAGGAACGAACACAGCGGCGGGCCACTCGGCGATGACCACCGACTCACGCCCGGTCAGCGTCGTCCACAGGGTCTCGGTGACGAACGGGACGACCGGGTGCAGCAGCCGCAGCGTGACGTCCAGGACCTCGCCGAGGACGCGGCGCGAGGCGTCGGCGGCCGGTCCGCCCGCCATGAACGTGGTCTTCGACAGCTCGACGTACCAGTCGAAGACCTCGTCCCACGCGAAGTGGAAGAGCGCGTCGGACAGCTTCGCGAACTGGTAGTCCTCGTAGTAGCCGTCGACCTCGGCGATGACCGCGTTGAGCCGGGAGAGGATCCACCGGTCGGTCGCCGACAGCTGCTCGGCGGGCGGCAGTTCGCCCTCCACCGTCGCACCGTTCATCAGCGCGAACCGCGTGGCGTTCCAGATCTTGTTGGCGAAGTTGCGGGACCCCTGGACCCAGTCCTCGCCGATCGGCACGTCGACACCCGGGTTCGCACCACGGGCGAGCGTGAACCGGACGGCGTCCGACCCGTAGGCGTCCATCCAGTCCAGCGGATTGACCGCGTTACCGAACGACTTCGACATCTTCTTGCCGAACTGGTCGCGGACCATGCCGTGCAGCGCGATGGTGTGGAACGGCGGGGTGCCGTCCATCGCGTAGAGGCCGAACATCATCATCCGGGCGACCCAGAAGAACAGGATGTCGTACCCGGTGACCAGGACGGAGTTCGGATAGAACTTCTCGACGCTCGGGGTCTGCTCGGGCCAGCCGAGCGTGGAGAACGGCCAGAGCCCGGACGAGAACCAGGTGTCCAGAACGTCGGTGTCCTGGTGCCAGCCCTCGCCGCTCGGCGCCTCGTCATCCGGCCCGACGCAGACGACCTCACCCTCCGGCCCGTACCAGACCGGAATCCGGTGCCCCCACCACAACTGCCGCGAAATGCACCAGTCGTGGAGATTGTCGACCCAACCGAAGTAGCGCGACTCCATCTCCTTGGGATGGATCGCGACCTTCCCCTCGCGCACCGCGTCACCCGCGGCCTTCGCCAGCGGGCCGACCTTGACCCACCACTGCATCGACAGCCGCGGCTCGATGGTGGTCTTGCAGCGCGAGCAGTGCCCGACGGAGTGCGTGTACGGGCGCTTCTCGGCGACGATCCGGCCGTCGGCGCGCAGCGCACCGACGATCGCCGAACGGGCCTCGAAACGGTCCAGGCCCTGGAAGGGGCCGTGCGCGGTGATCACACCACGCTCGTCGAGGACGGCGAGGTTCGGCAGGCCGTGCCGACGCCCGATCTCGAAGTCGTTCGGGTCGTGCGCCGGGGTGACCTTGACCGCACCCGTACCGAACTCCGGGTCGACATGCTCATCGGCGACGACCGGGATCCGGCGCCCCGTCAACGGCAACTCGATCTCGGTGCCGACGAGATGGGCGTAGCGCTCGTCCTCCGGGTGGACCGCGACCGCGGTGTCACCCAGCATCGTCTCGGCGCGGGTCGTGGCAACAACGATCGACGCATCGCCCTCCCCGTACCGGATGGAGACAAGCTCGCCCTCGTCGTCCTGGTACTCCACCTCGATGTCCGAGATGGCGGTCAGACAGCGCGGGCACCAGTTGATGATGCGCTCGGCGCGGTAGATCAGCTCGTCGTCGTAGAGCCGCTTGAAGATGGTCTGGACGGCCTTGGACAGGCCCTCGTCCATCGTGAACCGCTCACGCGACCACGCGACGCCGTCACCGAGCCGCCGCATCTGCCCGGAGATCTGCCCGCCCGACTCGGCCTTCCACTGCCAGACCCGCTCGACGAACGCCTCCCGCCCCAGGTCGTGGCGCGAAACGCCCTCCTTGGCGAGTTCCCTCTCCACAACGTTCTGGGTGGCGATACCGGCGTGGTCCATGCCCGGCTGCCAGAGCGTCTCGTAGCCCTGCATCCGCTTGCGGCGCGTCACCGCATCGATCAGCGTGTGCTCGAAGGCGTGGCCCAGGTGCAGGGAGCCGGTGACGTTCGGCGGCGGGATGACGATCGTGAACGGCGGCTTCTGGCTCTTCTCGTCCGCCTCGAAGTAGCCCCGCTCTACCCAGCGCTCGTACAGCGGCCCCTCTACATCGGCCGGCGTGTACTGAGTCGGCAGTTCGGGGACGCTGTGGTTGCTCTGCTGAGTGTTCTCGGTCACGACGCACAGTGTACGGGCGCGGATGTAGCAGCTTCGAATCGGTTTCGCCCCCGGGGCACCGGTTGTCAGTCACGTCGGAGAAGATGTCGGCAACGCATAAACATCAGCTGCCGTCAGTTGTCACGAGGGGAACCGCTCAATGAGCTACAACCAGCCGCCGCCAGGCCCGTACGGCCAGCAGCCGCAGCAGCCCGGCCCGTACGGCCAGCCGCAGCAGCCGGCTCCGCAGCCCGGGTACGGCTACCCGCAGCAGGGCGGCCCGGTGCCCCCGCAGCAGGGCTACGGCTACCCCCAGCAGCCGCAGCAGCCGCAGCAGCCCGGCCCGTACGGCCAGCAGCCGCAGCAGGGCTACGGATTCCCCCAGCAGGGCGGCCAGCAGACCCCCTACGGCACGATCCCGCAGGGCCCGCCGGAGAGCAGCGGCGGCGGCAAGAAGATCGGCCTCATCATCGGCGCGGTGGTCGTGGTCGCGGCCATCGGCGTGGGGGCTTACTTCGCGTTCGGGTCGGGCGGGGATGTGAAGCCGTACACGATCGTCATGCCGGAGAGCCTGCTGAGCGGGGAGTTCCAGAAGGCGAGCGGTTCCGGCGGTGGCAAGAGCCTTGCCAACGACAAGGAAGCCAAGGCGATGGGAATCACGGGGGGCAAGACCGTCAACGGCTCCTACTCGAACAGCAACAAACTGAAAGTCAGCGTGGGCGGTGTCTACGGCAAGGTCAACGACCCAGAGTCCGCCGTGGACCAGATGTTCGCCAAGCTGGAGGAGAACCAGAAGGGCCAGAAGCAGCCTGGCGAGGAAAACATGAAGGTCGAGACGGTCACAGGACCGACCGAGTACTCGCCAAGCGGGTTCGATGGTGCGGTGCTGAAGTGCAAGACGCAGAAGGCCTCGTTCGGCGGAGGTGGCGTGACCATCTCCGTCAATGTCTCGACCTGCATCTGGGGCGACAGCAGTGCGATCGGCGCCGTCTCGATGGCAGATGCCATGTCGCCGACTGACGGCACCATCACCGCACACGCGCCCAGCGCCGAGGACCTGGCGGAGAAGACCGCCAAGATCCGCGACGAGGTCCGCAAGGAGAAGTAGCGGCACCGCACCAGCCCTGAAGCCGAGGCGCTCGACGAGAATCCCCTCGCCGAGCGCCTTTCGCTTGTTCCGCGGCCGCGAACGGACATCCAGGCGTTAATCCGGGAGTTGCCAACGGCGCCTGCCACCGCGCCGCCTGAACCACTGACTGACATCAGCGATACCAACAACGGAGCCGCCCGGCAGCGATCTCGCTGCCGGGCGGCTCCGTATCTGTCAGGGCGCGCCTACGCGCTCTTCTCCTGCGGCTCCCCCGAGTCCCCCCGACTCCGCGGCACCAACGTCGGGTTCACATTCGAGTGAACGACGTCTTCCGTGATGACGACGCGGGCGACGTCCTTGCGGGACGGGACCTCGTACATCACCGACATCAGGACTTCTTCCATGATGGCGCGCAGGCCTCGGGCGCCGGTGCCGCGCAGGATGGCCTGGTCGGCGATGGCCTCCAGGGCCGGGCGGTCGAAGTCCAGCTCCACGCCGTCGAGTTCGAAGAGGCGCTGGTACTGCTTGACGAGGGCGTTGCGCGGCTCGACGAGGATCTGGAGGAGCGCCTCGCGGTCGAGGTTGTGGACCGAGGTGAGGACCGGGAGGCGGCCGATGAACTCCGGGATCATCCCGAACTTCACCAGGTCCTCCGGCATGACCTCCTGGAGCTGGTCCTTGGACTCGATCTCGCGCTTGGAGCGGATCGTGGCGCCGAAGCCGATGCCCTTGGCGCCGGACCGGGCCTCGATGATCTTCTCCAGGCCGGCGAACGCGCCACCCACGATGAAGAGGACGTTCGTGGTGTCGATCTGGATGAATTCCTGGTGGGGGTGCTTGCGGCCGCCCTGGGGCGGGACGGAGGCGGTGGTGCCTTCCAGGATCTTGAGCAGGGCCTGCTGGACGCCCTCGCCGGAGACGTCACGGGTGATCGACGGGTTCTCGCTCTTGCGGGCGACCTTGTCGATCTCGTCGATGTAGATGATGCCGGTCTCGGCCTTCTTGATGTCGAAGTCCGCGGCCTGGATCAGCTTGAGGAGGATGTTCTCCACGTCCTCGCCCACGTAGCCGGCCTCCGTCAGGGCGGTGGCGTCGGCGAACGCGAAGGGGACGTTCAGCATCCGGGCGAGCGTCTGCGCGAGCAGGGTCTTGCCGGAGCCGGTCGGGCCGAGCAGCAGGATGTTGGACTTGGCGAGCTCGATGCCCTCGTCGCCGCGGCCCGGGGCGTTCTCGCCCGCCTGCACCCGCTTGTAGTGGTTGTAGACGGCGACCGAGAGCGCCTTCTTCGCGGGCTCCTGGCCGACGACATAGCCGTTCAGGAACTCGTAGATCTCCCGCGGTTTGGGGAGTTCCTCCCACCGCACCTCGGAGGTCTCGGCGAGCTCCTCCTCGATGATTTCGTTGCAGAGGTCGATGCACTCGTCGCAGATATACACACCAGGTCCCGCGATGAGCTTCTTCACCTGCTTCTGGCTCTTCCCGCAGAATGAGCACTTGAGCAGGTCGCCGCCGTCACCGATGCGTGCCACGAGGTGCTTCCCCTTCGCCTGGGATCCGCATTGCTCCGCGGACCCGGGTGCTTGCCTATCGACGGTACCTTGCCGGGCCCCCCGTACGGGCCCCCCTTGGACCGACTCGGTTCAGTCGATCCGTGGTCGATCCAAGGGGGCGACGCTCCGGCTCACTTCGCGAAGATCGCTGTTCGAGCGAATCGCTATCCGATGGAGACGGACGACTTCCGGGTCGAGACGATCTGGTCGACGAGGCCGTACGCCAGGGACTCCTCGGCGGTCAGGATCTTGTCACGCTCGATATCGTCACGGATCTTCTCGATCGGCGTCGAGGAGTGCTTGGCCAGCAGGTCCTCCAGCTGGGCCCGCATCCGCAGGATCTCGTTGGCGGCGATCTCCAGGTCGGAGACCTGGCCGCGGCCGGTCTCGCTGTAGGGCTGGTGGATCAGCACCCGGGCGTTGGGCAGCGCCATCCGCTTGCCGGGGGTGCCGGCGGCGAGCAGCACGGCTGCGGCGGAGGCCGCCTGGCCCATGCAGACCGTCTGGATGTCGGGCTTCACGAACTGCATCGTGTCGTAGATGGCCGTGAGCGCGGTGAAGGAGCCGCCGGGGCTGTTGATGTAGATCGAGATGTCCCGGTCCGGGTCCATCGACTCCAGGCACAGCAGCTGCGCCATGACGTCGTTGGCGGAGGCGTCGTCGATCTGCACGCCGAGGAAGATCACGCGCTCCTCGAAGAGCTTCGCGTACGGGTCGTACTCGCGCACGCCCTGCGAGGTGCGCTCGACGAAGCGCGGAACGATGTAGCGGGACTCGGCCCGAGCACCGGAAAACTCGGACTCCGCGCCCTGGTAGAGGCCGCTGCCGGGGAAGTTGTTCATCGTGGTGTTCACCGTCCTGGTGGCGATCAAGGGGCTGGGCTGGCTTTGGGGCGAGTGGTACAGGGCTCAGGCCCCGGTGCCGCCCCCGCCCGGAACGCCGGCGGCAGAGGTCATCACATCGTCGATGAGGCCGTACTCCTTGGCCTCGTCGGCGGAGAACCAGCGGTCGCGGTCCGAGTCGTGCGTGATCCGCTCGACGGTCTGGCCGGTGTGGAAGGAGGTCAGCTCCGCCATCCGCTTCTTGGTGTGCAGCAGCCGCTCGGCGTGGATCTTGATGTCCGACGCGGAGCCGGCCAGACCAGCGGAGGGCTGGTGGATGAGGATCTCGGCGTTCGGCAGCGCGAAGCGCTTGCCCGGGGTGCCGGCGCTCAGCAGGAACTGCCCCATCGAGGCGGCGAGGCCCATGGCGATCGTCACGATGTCGTTCTTGATGTACTGCATCGTGTCGTAGATCGCCAAGCCGGCCGAGATCGAGCCGCCCGGAGAGTTGATGTAGAGGAAGATGTCCTTGTCCGGGTCCGCGGCGAGGAGAAGCAGCTGCGCGGTGATCTTGTTGGCGATGTCGTCGTCGACCGGCTGGCCGAGGAAGATGATCCGCTCGCCGAGCAGCCGGTTGTAGACCTGGTCGCCGAGGCCACCGATGGTCGGCTCAGTGGCGGCGGAAGGCATCGGGATCGTCACGTGTCCACCTGCTCGTTGTCGGACGGCTCCGGGCCGTCTCAGCGTCGTCTTCTGGGGCGCGGGGACCTGCGCCGGGTGGTGCGCCGGCGCGGTTTCAGGGACTCCCCTGCCCTCGTATCTACGGACCCTAACGCGCAGGTCGGACAACGCCATCCCGCATTGAGAACTGTTCGCTGTGAGCGCAGGCTCACCGGTCCGGTATGACATACGGGCCCGAACACGCGGACGTGCGTGTTCGGGCCCGTACTCAGGAAACGGATGCGGCCGCTGAGGCTCAGGCCTCGGGCTTCTCCTCGGCCGGGGCGGCCTCCTCGGTGTCCGTGCCCTCGGCGGCGGCGACGACGTCCTCGGCGATGGCCTCGACGGTCTCGCCGGTCTCGTCCTCCTCGTCGAGGTCGACGACCTCGCCGTTGCTGTCCTTGACCGTGGCGGCCTCGACGACCACCGCGAGCGCCTTGCCGCGGGCGACCTCGCCGACGAGCATCGGCACCTGGCCGCCCTCGACGACGGCCTGGGCGAACTGGTCGGGGGACATACCGGAGGACTGCGCGCGGCGCATGAGGTGCTCGGTGAGCTCCTCCTGGCTGACGTTCAGCTTCTCCTTGTTGACCAGCTCATCCAGGATGAACTGGGTCTTGATGCCCTTCTCCGCCTGCTCCTTGGTCTCGGCGTCGAACTCTTCTTCGGTCTTGCCCTGGATCTCCAGGTACTTCGCGAGGTCGAGACCCATCTGGCCGAGCTGGTGGTTGACCAGGTTGTGCTTGCGGGTCTGGATCTCGTCCGCGAGCAGCTTCTCGGGCATCGGCACCTCGACGAGCTTGAGCAGCTCGTCCAGGACCTTCTCCTGGGCCTGGGTGGCCTGGTCGTACTTCTTCATCTGGGCGAGGCGCTTGGCGCTGTCGGCCTTGAGCTCTTCGAGGGTGTCGAACTCGCTCGCCAGCTGCGCGAAGTCGTCGTCCAGCTCCGGCAGTTCGCGGGCCTTGACCTCGGTGACGTCGACCTTGACCTCGGCCTCCTTGCCCTCGGCGGAGCCGCCCTTGAGCTCGGAAGTGAAGGTGGCGCTGCCGCCGGCCTCCAGGCCCTTGACGGCCTCGTCGATGCCGTCGAGGAGCTCACCGGAGCCGATGGTGTAGGTGACGCCCTGGGCGACGCCGTCCTCCAGGACCTCGCCGTCGACCTTGGCCTCCAGGTCGATGGTCAGCACGTCGCCCTCGGCGGCGGCACGCTCGACCGGGGTGGTCGAGGCGAAGCGCTCACGGAGCTGCTCGACGGACTTGTCGATGTCGTCGTCCGACACCTCCACGGCGTCGACCTCGACCTCGATGCCGGAGTAGTCCGGGATCTCCAGGGTGGGGCGGATGTCGACCTCGGCGGTGAAGGCCAGCAGCTCGCCGTCCTTCAGCTCGGTGATGTCGACGTCGGGCTGGCCGAGGACGTTGAGCTCACCCTCGTTGACCGCTTCGGTGTAGAACTTCGGGAGCGCGTCGTTGACGGCCTCCTCCAGCACGGCACCACGGCCGAACCGCTGGTCGATGACGCGGGCCGGGATCTTGCCCTGGCGGAAGCCCTTCACCGTGACCTGCTGGTTGATCTTCTTGTACGCCGCGTCGAGGCTGGCCTTGAGCTCCTCGAAGGGCACCTCGACAGTGAGCCGAACCCGGGTCGGGTTCAGGGTCTCCACGGCGCTCTTCACGGTTCGGTCTCCTTGGGGCTGACTTCTGGGGTTTTGCCTGAGATCTTCCGGCACCCGGTGATGTGGGCCCCGGCCGATCGCGCCCGGGATAGAGGCACACGGGCACGCAACTTGCATAGTAACCGCAAGGAGGATGACGCCGATAACGCGATCTCGAGCATCCACCGGCCTGACTGCCGCGGCTCAGGGTAAGTCTGTGGTTCTGGCGTGAAAACGCTGGTCGGGGTGGCCGGATTCGAACCGACGACCTTCCGCTCCCAAAGCGGACGCGCTACCAAGCTGCGCCACACCCCGTCGGTGCGACACGTAGGGTACATGGCCGCAGACAGGACGGCTGCCAGTTATCCGGGGTCCCCGTTCCACGGGGCATGGGGATGTGCGGCGCGCCGCCGCGACCCGCTAGGATGCACTGCGTGCCGAGGTCCTGTGACCTGTGCGGCGCTCGCGGGCGTAGCTCAATGGTAGAGCCCCAGTCTTCCAAACTGGCTACGCGGGTTCGATTCCCGTCGCCCGCTCCGTATGACAAAGGGCCAGGTCAGAGGATGTTTCCTCGGTCTGGCCCTTGTTGTTGCGGCGGTAGGCGGCACGGACGGTCCAGGGTCACGCCAGCTGCGACTTGACGTGCTCGATCACCGCGTTGAACTCCTTCGTCGGCGAGAAGTCCAGGTACTCGCAGTCCTCCAGCGCCTCCGGGACATGACCGGGCGGCCAGTAGAAGGCCTGCCGCGCCTGGTAGATCTCCTCCCCGCCCTCCGTCCGCATCTTGAGCCGCCCCTTGAACAGGTACCCCCAGTGGGGGCACTGGCATCGGTCGTCCGGAAGGCCCTTGAGCACCGGCCCCAAGTCCGTGCCCTTGGCAAGTCGCACGAAGGAGGCGGACATCCCTCCCCCGACTTCCTGGACGCGTACGTCCACGCTCTCGCCTTCGATCGCGACCGGAGTGTCGGTCCACGCCGTTGCCGTCATGGCTCCTCCACGGCCGGGCCGCTGCCGGGGCTCGGCAGCGCCGCCTCTTCCAGTCTGGCCCGGACCCTGGTGACATGCGACACACACCAGGCGCGCGAGGAGGGACCGCGCCCTTCGCTCGCGTGGCGGGAGTCAATAAGGTGGCCGGCATGGAGATCTGGCTCAATCCCGCGTGTTCCAAGTGCCGTTCCGCCGTGCAGATCCTCGACGAGGAGGGCGCTGCGTACACCGTGCGCAAGTACCTGGAGGAGCCGCCGACCGCGGACGAACTGCGCGGTGTGCTGGAGCGGCTGGGCCTGGAGCCATGGGACATCACACGGACCCAGGAGGCCGAGGCGAAGGAGCTGGGGCTCGGGGCGTGGGAGCGCACGGAGGCCGGGCGCGAGCGGTGGATTGCGGCGCTGGCGGCGCATCCCCGGCTGATCCAGCGGCCGATCATCACCGCGGACGACGGATCAGCGCTGGTGGGCCGTAGCGAGGACGCCGTCCGGCACGCGCTGACGCGGACCGGGCCCGGTGGCGGCTCCGGACAGAGCCGTGGAGCGGGTGCCTAGAAGGTGATGTGATTGATCGTGTCCGCCAGGGAGTTGAAGAACCGGTTGATCGACGGCGCCATGCCCGTGGAGGCGAGGAAGAAGCCGAAGAGGACGGCCACGATCGCCGGGCCAGGCTTGATCGACTTCCCTCGGATCAGTACGACCAGCACGATCCCCAACAGCAGCACCACGGACAGCGATAGAGCCACAACTGATCACACCCTCGGTCGGAACGCCTCACCGGCCCATGGGGGCATGCCGCTCACACCCCCTTGACCCCATCGTGCCACCAACCTTCTTCCCATTGCAGGCGGGTGACGAATCATCGGCCAACGCTTTGCCCGATTCTCTCCCCCGGCCTCCGAGCGGGGGCGCCCTCAGCCGGTGGCGGCCATGAGACGAGAGGGCGCCGGGGCGAACGACTGCGGTGGACGGCAGACGCGCGCTCCGGCCGGGGGAATTCCGAGACCGACGTCACATGAATATTCCGGCCTGATCATTAGCTCCGTCGGGTCGCTGCCGGCGACCGGCAAGTGATGCGGCTCGAATATTCGTACAACGAGTATCGCGCACCGGTGAATTTCTTTTCCGTGGCGTCCGTCACGGCATACGGAGGCGGCCGATGCCTCAGGGATTCATTCGGACATAGCATTAAGGAAGCGGACATTCCTGTCGGGCCGTCCGCAGGGGATACCACCCGACTCAGGGGGATTAAAGGGGATAAGACCGGGCAGCTGGGTAGGGCATCCGTGATGTCATACACGGGTACGCGGAGCCCGTGCGGGGGATCCCTCCCCGTCGATTGCGAGATTTATGTGCGCGGCGTGAGCGGCGGCACCTGGGGAAATAGGAAATGTCACCGGAGCGGTTTTACGCATTCGCCGCGCGCCGCTATCGTGCCTCAGATGTTTCACGCTGCCCCGACACCTCGACGAGAGCTCCCTCCCGCCAGGGAGGCGGCGGACGCCGACCGGACGGCGCGTGCCGCGCAGCAACCGGGGGTGCCGGAGCAGGCGTCGGCCCCCGCGCCGAAAGGCGGCCGGGATGCGTTCTTCGACAACGCGAAGTATCTGGCCATCGTCCTGGTCGCGATGGGGCACGCCTGGGAGCCGCTTACCGACGGCAGCCGCGCCGCCGAGGCGCTCTACATGGCCGTCTACACCCTCCATATGCCGGCATTCATCATCATCTCCGGCTATTTCTCGCGCAGTTTCGACATGCGGAAGGACCGGCTGCAGCGGCTGGTCACCGGCGTCGCGGTCCCGTACATCCTCTTTGAGACGGCGTACTCGTTCTTCAAGCGCTGGGCGGACGACGATCCCGGGCATCCGATCAGCCTGCTCGATCCGTGGTTCCTGACCTGGTTCCTGGTGGCCCTGTTCGTCTGGCGGCTGACCACCCCGCTGTGGAAGATCGTGCGGTGGCCGATTCCGCTCGCGCTGGCCATCGCCGTACTCGCGTCCGTGTCACCGGACATCGGGGACGATCTGGACCTCCAACGAGTGCTGCAGTTCCTGCCGTTCTTCGTGCTGGGGCTGTTCATGCGGCCGGAGCACTTCAAGATGGTGCAGCGGCGCGCGGTGCGGATCGCATCGCTGCCGATCTTCGCCGCCGCGCTGGTCATGGCGTACTGGGCGGCGCCCCGGATGAGCTCGGCGTGGTTCTACCACCGGGACAGCGCACAGGAGTTGGGCACCACCTGGTGGATCGGCGCGGTGATGACGCCGGCCCTCTTCGGCTGCTCGCTCGTGCTGGTGGCCTGCTTCTTCTCCTGGGTGCCCAGGCGGCAGATGTGGTTCACCGCGCTCGGCGCAGGGACGCTCTACGGCTATCTGCTGCACGGCTTCCTGGCCAAGGGCTCGCGGTTCTGGGGCTGGTTCGACGACTACGCATGGCTGCACACACCGCTCGGCGAGATCGCGGTCACGCTGATCGCGGCGGTCGTCGTGACGGCCCTGTGCACACCGCCGGTCCGCAAGGTGTTCCGCTTCGCGATGGAGCCGACGATGGCGTGGGCCTTCCGGAAGGACCCGGCGGACACGGCGCGGTCGCGGGAGCACGCCAGCGCCTGACGGCATGATCGCGGGACGGTCTGATCGCAGGATCGCGGGAGCTGGTGGGCGTCCCCGGCGGGCCGTGTCCGGGCTAAGCCGGCGCGAGCGCGGACGCCGGTGATATCGGCCGGGAATGAGCCGTGAGGCTCGTCATCCGGGCCGCTATCCCCTCCGGCGCGGCGCCCACCAGGCGGTCGGCGAGGGCCCCCTCGGCGAGGAAGAGGACCTGGTCGGCCCAGGCCGCGGCCACCGGGTCGTGGGTGACCATCACCAGGGTCGCGCCGAGGCCGTCGACGGCGTGCCGCAGCAGGCCGAGGACCTCGGCCGCGGTGCCGGTGTCGAGGGCGCCGGTCGGCTCGTCGGCGAAGATCACGTCGGGTTCGGTGACCAGCGCTCGGGCGATGGCCACCCGCTGCTGCTGACCGCCGGAGAGCTGGCCGGGACGGCGCCGCGCGTGCTCGTGCAGACCGACCCGGTGCAGCACTTCGGCCACCCGGCGGCGGTCCGGGCGCTGCCCGGCCAGCCGCATCGGCAGCGCCACATTCTGCTCGACGGTGAGCGCGGGCAGCAGATTGAACGCCTGGAAGACGAAGCCGAGGCGGCTGCGGCGCAGGGTGGTGAGACGGTTCTCACTCATTCGGGTGATTTCCGTGCCCCCCAGGCGCACGGAGCCGGCGGTCGGGCGGTCCAGGCCCGCCGCGCACTGCAGGAACGTGGATTTGCCGGAGCCCGAAGGGCCCATGACGGCGGTGAACGAGCCGTGCGGCAGCGCCAGATCGATACCGCGCAGGGCGTGGACGGCGCCGCTGCCGCGCCCGTACTGGCGGCGTACGCCCCGCAGTTCGACGGCGTCGACCCCCCGCTCCGGCTGCTGTGCGTCCCGGCTTTTGCCGCGCAGGCCCATGTGTCCCCCTCGTCTCCTCCGACCGGCCCCTGATACGGCCGGACACCCGACTCAACGTACGGATGCGGGGTGGCTCGTGACCATGACGGCCGCTGGTGGATCGGGGGTGGGGAAAACCCCAGGACGGCCGCGTACGGCGCCGTGCAGCTACGGGGCGCGGCTGGCGGTTATGCGTCGCGGCAGATCAGCAGCAGCGCCCGGTCGTCGTTGACGTCCTTGGCGACGGCCTCGATCAGATGCCAGGCAGCGCCCGCGAAACCGCCGTGGACATAGCGTTCGGCCTCGCCGGTCAGCCGGTCCATGCCCTCCGCGATATCGCGGTCGGCGGCCTCGACCAGGCCGTCGGTGAACATCATCAGGACGTCGCCCGGCCGCAGCGTGCCCTTGACCGGGTCGAACTGGGCCCCGTCGTAGACCCCGAGGAGCGGGCCCTCCCCCGACTTCTCCTCCCAGCGGCCGGTGCCCGCGCTCAGCTGGAGGGCCGGCAGATGGCCCGCCGAGAGGAGTTCGTAGTCGCCGGATTCCAGGTCGAGGACGAGATGGATGGAGGTCGCGAACCCCTCGTGCCAGTCCTGGCGCAGCAGATAGCCGTTGGCGGCGGGGAGGAAGCCGTGCGGCGGCAGCGAGCCGAGCAGGCCGCCGAACGCGCCGGACAGCAGCAGGGCGCGGGAGGCCGCGTCCATGCCCTTGCCGGAGACGTCGGTCAGTACGACTTCGAGGATGTTGCCGCCCTGGGTGCGGGAGGCCACGACGAAGTCGCCGGAGAAGGACTGGCCGCCGGCCGGGCGCAGCGCCATCTCGCGATGCCAGCCCTGCGGCAGTTTGGGCAGTTTGCTCTGTACCCGGATCCGCTCACGCAGGTCGAAGAGCATGGTGCCGCCGCGTCGCCAGGGGACGCCGACCCGGCTGCGGAACTGCGCGATCAGCAGCCCGAAGAGCCCGACCGCGGCGACTACCAGGACCGTGCCGGGGGTGATCCGGTCCGGTCCTTGGTCGTACGGGCCGAACAGCGCGGCCTCGACGATCAGCGCGCCCGCGGAGGCGCCGTACAGCACCAGGAGGTTGGCGGGCCGCAGCAGCAGCCCGCCGGCGACCACCGGAAGGACCAGGGCGGTCGGTGCGATCCAGTCGGAGTGCCACAGGGTGCCGGCGGCGATCGCGGGGATGGCGATGAGCAGCGCCACCAGCGCCGGCCAGTCGGAGCCGTTGCCGCGGAAGTAGTCGACCCCGGCCTTGCGCACGCCGATGCGGGCCCGGTGCAGACCTTTGTGCATCCGTGCCGTCAGAGGTTCCGTTCCCGGGCCGCTTGCCATTGCTCTGGGACCTTATCCACCCGTTCGGCGGTGCGTCGATTCGCCGCACGTCGCTCCGTTGAATTGCCGGGAAATCGCGTTCGACATGCGGTCGCACTGCCGGAGATCATCCTGCCGGGAGTGGCGGAGGACGTCAGAATTACTCGTGCTTTGTCGGTGCCGCACGGTGCCGAATGGGGCGCGTGGTACGGCGAGTTGGACGTACGGAATGTGTCGGATCCGGTGGATGTGTCGGATGGTTCTCCGCCCGGTGGCCGCCGGGCCGGTCAGCCCCGGCCGCCGCCCGTCGCCGGCTGACAGCCCGGGCACCAGAAAAGGTTGCGGGCGGCGAGACCGGCGGTGCGGATCTCGCCGCCACAGATGTGGCAGCGCCCGTTGGCGCGGCGGTAGACGTACACCTCGCCGCCGTGGTCGTCGACCCGCGGCGGGCGGCCCATGGCCTCGGGCATGTGCTCGGGGCGGACGGTGTCGATCCGGTTGTGCCGGACGCCCTCGCGCATCAGGAACACCAAGTCGGCCCAGATGGCGTCCCATTCGGCGCGGGTGAGGTCGCGGCCCGGGAGGTAGGGGTCGATGCCGTGCCGGAAGAGGACCTCGGCGCGGTAGACGTTGCCGACGCCCGCGATGACCTTCTGGTCCATCAGCAGCGCCGCGATGGTCGTACGGCTGCGCACGATCCGCTGCCAGGCGCGCTCGCCGTCGTCCGCGGGGCGCAGCGGATCGGGGCCGAGCCGGTCGTGTATCGCCTGTTTCTCGGCGTCGGTGATCAGGGCGCAGGTGGTGGGGCCGCGGAGGTCGGCGTACGCGGACGGGCTCGCGATGCGCAGGCGCACCGTGTCGGTGGGGGGCGGGGCGGGCGCGTCGCCGAAGCCGAGTTTGCCGAAGAGGCCGAGGTGGATGTGGATCCAGCGATGGGGGTTCTCCCTGGACTGATGGGGGTCCCCCCGGTCGAACGGAGTTGAGACTGGGGGATCGTCGGAGGTCCTTGGGGGAGGGCCGAAGCCGAGGAAGAGGTGCTTGCCGTGGGCCTCTGTGCCTGCCAGCGCCTGGTTGTCGACGAGGGCCGCGCCGTCGGAGAACTTGCCCTGGGGGCTGGTGGTCCAGACCTTCCGCCCCAGGAAGCGTTCGCTGTAGTCCGCGGCGAGGCGGTGGATCGTGTGGCCCTCGGGCATGCGGGTCCTTCGGGTGCGGGGGCGGGCCTGCGGACTTCGTCCTCCGGCCCGCCACCTCCCGTGGTGGATGTGGGAAGAACTGGGCGGCTCGCGCCGTGTTACGGCTGCGGGTGGTGGGCCGGGATGGCCGGGAGGTCGCCGGTGGTCTCGTACGCCGAGAGCATGTCGATGCGGCGGGTGTGGCGCTCCTCGTCGGAGTACGGGGTCGCCAGGAAGACCTCGATGAACTTGGTCGCCTCGTCCTGGGTGTGCATCCGGCCGCCGACCGAGATGACGTTGGCGTTGTTGTGCTCGCGGCCGAGCTTGGCGGTCTCCTCGCTCCAGGCCAGCGCGGCCCGTACGCCCTTGACCTTGTTGGCGGCGATCTGCTCGCCGTTGCCGGAGCCGCCGATCACGATGCCGAGGCTGTCCGGGTCGGCGGCGGTCTTCTCCGCGGCGCGCAGGCAGAACGGCGGGTAGTCGTCCTGGGCGTCGTAGATGTGCGGGCCGCAGTCGACGGGCTCGTGGCCATTGGCCTTGAGCCACTCGACAAGGTGGTTCTTGAGGTCGAAACCTGCATGGTCGGAGCCGAGGTACACGCGCATGCGATGAGTGTGACATGGCCCGTCCCGGGTAGGCGCCGCCGGGTCCGCTTGCGGTTCTGCGCACGGAATCGCAATTGGACCTTGCGTATGTATGCGTGACACGCAGCATTCCAGTGTTTCACGCAACGATCCGGCGCTAGGCCTTCCAATCTATGGCTTAACGAAGATCTAATACTTGGGTTCCAATCCGTGAACCACTCAAGGACGGTGCACATGGGCGCGCACTTGCCTACCACCAAAGAGGTCCCCACCACCGGAGAACCCGGTGCCGGGCCCACCGGGGGGCAGTCGCAGGACGGGCTGCAGGCAGGACTCAAGAACCGCCATCTGTCGATGATCGCCATCGGCGGTGTCATCGGCGCCGGTCTCTTCGTGGGATCCGGGGCCGGAATCGCGGCCGCCGGGCCCGGCATTCTGCTGTCGTACGCGCTGACCGGCCTGCTGGTCGTGCTGGTGATGCGGATGCTGGGCGAGATGGCCGCGGCCTCCCCCACGTCCGGGTCGTTCTCCGCGTACGCGGACCGGGCACTGGGCCGCTGGGCGGGCTTCACGATCGGCTGGCTGTACTGGTTCTTCTGGTCGGTGGTGCTGGCCGTCGAGGCCACGGCCGCCGCCGCGATCCTCACCGGCTGGGTCCCGGCCGTCCCGCAGTGGGCCTGGGCGCTGATCGTGATGATCGTGCTGACCGGCACGAACCTTGTCTCGGTGGGCTCGTTCGGTGAGTTCGAGTTCTGGTTCGCCGGGATCAAGGTTGTCGCGATCGTTGTTTTCATCGCGGTCGGTGCGCTGGCGATATTCGGGCTGCCGCCGGGCGATCATGCGGTGGGTATGTCGAATCTGACCGGGCACGGCGGCTTTCTGCCGAATGGTCCCGGGGCGATCCTCTCCGGCATGCTGCTGGTTGTTTTCTCCTTTATGGGCAGCGAGATCGTCACGCTCGCGGCCAGCGAGTCGCCGAATCCGGTGCAGGCCGTCCGCAAGGCCGTCAACAGCGTCATCTGGCGGATCGCGATCTTCTACATCGGCTCTATCGCGGTGATCGTGACACTGCTGCCGTGGAACGACCCGGCGGTGCTCAAGAGCCCGTACGTGGCGGTGCTGAAGTCGCTGGACATTCCGTACGCGGGCACGGTGATGGACATCGTGGTGCTGACCGCGGTGCTGTCCTGTCTGAATTCCGGGCTCTACACGGCCTCCCGGATGGCGTTCTCGCTCGGTGAGCGCGGCGATGCGCCCAAGGCGTTCAAGAAGGTCAACAAGGGCGGTGTGCCGTCGGTCGCGATCTGGGCCTCGGTCGCCTTCGGCTTCGTCGCGACGATCTTCAGCTATACGTCGAAGGACACCGTCTTCCAGTTCCTGCTGAATTCGTCGGGAGCGGTGGCGTTGTTCGTGTGGCTGGTCATCTGCTTCTCGCAGCTGCGGTTGCGCCGGGTGATCGAACGGGAGGCGCCGGAGCGGCTGACGGTGCGGATGTGGCTGTACCCGTGGCTGACGTACGCGACGATCGGGCTGATCGTCTTCGTCATCGGCTATATGTTCTACGACCCGGACGGGCGGGAGCAGATGGTGCTGTCGGTGGTCGCGGCTGTGGTGGTGCTGGCGATCGGGCTGGCGCTGGAGCGGCGGCGAGCGCAGAAGTGAGAAAAGGGCCCGCACCAACAGGTGCGGGCCCTTCTCCTATCAGGCACATCAGCCATCAATTGAGCAACTCCCACGGCGATCAACCACCTCCGCGAGAGCGGCGGCGGCTTAGCCGCAAAGAGGGCCCTCAGCCCCGGCGGCCCGCCAGCTTCCAGGCCGTCGGCAACGCCCCCATCGCCAGCGCCGCCTTGAGCGCGTCGCCGATCAGGAACGGGACCAGGCCGACGGCGACCGCCTGGCCGAACGGCATGCCCGTGCTCAGTGCCAGGTACGGAACCCCGACGGCGTAGATGATCGCCGTGCCGGCGGCCATCGTGGCGGCCGTGCGGAGCACGCCGCGGTCGCCGCCGCGGCGGGCCAGCGCACCCACGGCGGTGGCGGCGAGGAGCATGCCCACGATGTAGCCGAACGTGGCGCCGCCCACGCCCGAGGTGCCGCCCGCGAACCACGGCATGCCCGCCATGCCCACCAGCGCGTACAGCGCGAGGGAGAGCAGACCGCGGCGGGTGCCGAGCGAGGCGCCGACCAGCAGGGCGGCGAAGGTCTGGCCGGTGACCGGGACCGGGGAGCCGGGGACCGGGACGGCGATCTGGGCCGCGACGCCGGTGAGCGCGGCGCCGCCGAGCACCAGCGCCGCGTCACGGACGCGGGCACGGGAGGCGGTGGCGGCCGGCAGCAGATCGGCGAGGACCGCACCGGGGCGGTGGAGAGCAGCAGTGCTCATCGGGACTCCGCGAGGTGTGAGAGGGATCCGGGACAGGACGGGACGTGTTGACGTTAGTGCAGCGGGTCACCGGCGATCATCGTGAGGCAGCCACAAAGCCGCACCGGCCCGCTTGGAGAGTTCCGAACAACCGCCAGAATGCCGGGCCACGTTGGCGTCGGCCATGTCTTCGCAGGTCACGTGATGCTCGTCACGGCCGATGCCCCGTCAGAGCGCGCGTTTTGTGGTAGCGCGCGGCTTGCGGTGAAACTGGGGGCGCCCCGGGGATGCCTGTGGAGTTCCCCCAAACAGCTTGCGAGAGTACGAGCCCATGCACGACGCACCGACCACCGCCGGGAAGACCTCTGTCGGTGAGGGCGCCGGCGAGCGAGAGCCGCTGTCCGCAGGGCTCAAGCAGCGCCATCTGACCATGCTCGGGCTGGGCGGGGTGATCGGCGCGGGCCTGTTCGTGGGCTCCGGCGCGGGGATCGCGGTGGCCGGGCCCGGGATCGTGCTGTCGTATCTGATCGCGGGCACGCTGGCCATGCTGGTCATGCGGATGCTCGGCGAGATGTCCGCGGCGATGCCGGCCTCCGGCGCGTTCTCGGTGCACGCGGAGCGGGCGCTGGGGCGCTGGGCCGGGTTCAGCGTCGGCTGGCTGTACTGGTTCCTGCTGGTCGTGGTGCTGGCGGTGGAGGCGACCGGCGCGGCGCAGATCGCGAACGGGTGGGTGCCTTCCGTCCCGCAGTGGGCCTGGGTACTGGTCTTCATGATCGTCTTTACGGTGGCCAACCTGGCCGCGGTGAAGAACTTCGGCGAGTTCGAGTTCTGGTTCGCGGCGCTCAAGGTCACCGCGATCGTGCTGTTCCTCGTGCTGAGCCTGCTGGCGGTCTTCGGGGTGCTGCCCGACACCGACCCGGTGGGTCTGACGAATCTCACCGGGCAGGGCGGCCTCCTGCCGCACGGCTGGGCCGGGGTGGTCTCCGGTGTCCTCGCGGTGGTGTTCGCCTTCGGCGGCCTGGAGGTCGTCACCATCGCCGCCGCCGAGTCGGACGATCCGGCGCGTGCGGTCGGCCGGGCGGTGCGCAGCGCGGTCTGGCGCATCCTCTTCTTCTACGTCGGCTCGATGCTGGTCATCGTGACGCTGCTGCCCTGGTCGTCGATGCAGCCGGGCAAGAGCCCGTACGTGGCGGTGCTCGACAGCGTCGGTGTGCCGGGCGCCGGCCAGATCATGAACATCGTGGTCTTCGTGGCGCTGCTCTCGGCGCTGAACGCCAATCTCTACGGCTCCTCGCGGATGGTGTTCTCACTGGCCGAACGGGGCGAGGCGCCGCGCGCGCTGCTGAAGGTGTCGGGCGGCGGGGTGCCGCGCCGGGCCGTGCTGGCCTCGGTGGCCTTCGGGTTCGTCTCCGTGCTGCTGAATCTGAAGTGGCCGGATTCGGTCTTCCTCTACATGCTCAACGCGGTTGGCGCGGTGCTGCTGTTCGTCTGGGGGCTGATCGCCGTCTCCCAGCTGCGGCTGCGTCCGCGTATCGAACGCGAGGCGCCGGGGACGCTGACTCTGCGCATGTGGGCCTTCCCCTATCTGACCTGGCTGGCGCTGCTGGCGATGGCCGGCGTCCTGGTGCTGATGCTGACCGACGACGCGGCCCGGCCGCAGCTGGTGTGGTCGGCCGGGGCGACCGCCGCGGTGCTGGCCGTCGCGGGCGTACGCGAACTGCGGGCGCGGCGCGCCGGCCGCCCGGCGGCGCCTCCGAACTGACGCCGCGCCGGCCTCCCGGCGACCCAGCCGAGGCGGACGTCACACCGGCCCGAAATCGACGAGGCATCAGGCACGCACGGTAACGATCGCGTCTGAATACCGAACATTCGCTGCATGACTGTTGCCCTGAGCGGACACCGGCACCCAGACTGAGCGCGTTTTACCAAGGACCCCGGAGTTGAGCCGTCGGCAGACCCTGCGCGAGCCGCTGTCCCGGCGGGGGTCCGGGGGCCAGGCCGCCACCGTCGCGCCGGCCGCGGCCCCGGGAGAACGCAGTATCGCTCCGCTCCGCCTACCTACTGGGACAGGTACGACATGAATCGGACACCCTCGTCCGCCGCGCCCGCGCGCGAGCAGACCGACGCGGTCCCGGGCTCCGGCCAGGACGGCGGCTCCGCGCTGTCCAACGGCCTCAAGCAGCGCCATCTCTCGATGATCGCCCTGGGCGGGGTGATCGGCGCGGGCCTGTTCGTCGGCTCCCGCGAGGGCATCGCGGCCGCCGGTCCCTCGATCGTGCTGGCCTACGCGATATCCGGCGGCCTGGTCATGCTCGTGATGCGGATGCTCGGCGAGATGGCCGCGGCCAATCCGGCCTCCGGCTCCTTCTCCGTGCACGCCGAGCGCTCAATCGGCCCCTGGGCCGGCTTCACCGTCGGCTGGATGTTCAGCGCGCTGCTGTGTGTGGCGGTCGCCGCCGAAGCGCTCGGCGCCGCGGACATCATGACCAACTGGTTCCCGGACACCGAGCCCTGGATGTGGGTCCTGCTGTTCATGGTGATCTTCACCGGTACGAACCTGGCGGCGGTCAGCAACTTCGGCGAGTTCGAGTTCTGGTTCGCCGCGCTGAAGGTCGCGGCGATCGCCATCTTCCTGGTCCTGGGCCTGCTCGCGATCTTCGGCGTGCTCCCCGGCACCGACGCGCCGGGCACCACGCACCTCACCGGTGACGGCGGCTTCCTGCCCAAGGGCGTCGACGGCCTGATGATCGGCCTGCTGGCCTCGGTGTTCGCCTACGGCGGGCTGGAGACGGTGACCATCGCGGCCGCCGAGTCCAAGGACCCGGTCCGCGGCGTCGCCCGCGCGGTGCGCACCGCGATGTGGCGGATCGCCCTCTTCTACGTCGGCTCGATGGCGATCATCGTCACCGTCATCCCGTGGAACAACTCCTCGATCGCCGAGAACGGCCCGTACGTCGCGGTGCTGGACTACCTGCACATCCCGGCGGCCGGCCAGATCATGAACGTCGTCATCCTGGTCGCCCTGCTGTCCGCGATGAACGCCAACATCTACGGCGCGTCCCGGATGGCGTTCTCGCTGACGTCCCGTGGGCAGGGTCCGAAGTTCCTCGCCAAGGTGAGCGGCGGGGTGCCGCGCCGTGCGGTGATCCTCTGCTCCTCGTTCGGCTTCCTCGCGGTGCTCTTCAGCTTCTGGTGGCCCACGACGGTCTTCCAGTGGCTGCTCAACATGGTCGGCGCGGCCGTCCTGGTGGTGTGGGGCTTCATCGCCGTGGCCCAGCTGCGGATGCGGCGGCAGCTGGAGCGCGAGGCGCCCGAGCGGCTCGTCGTGAAGATGTGGGCCTTCCCGTTCCTGACGTGGGTGGCGCTGGCCGGTGTCGCCGCGGTGCTGCTGCTGATGCTGCGCGATGAGAACCAGCGCATGCAGCTGCTGTTCACCGCCGGCTTCGCGGTGGTGCTGATCGCGATCGCGCTGGTACGGCAGCGGGCGCTGCCCAAGGGCGCGGACGCGCCCGAGAAGTAGCGCGCACGCGCACCACAACGCCTCCCGGCACAAGGCGGGGCGGGACCTCCTACCGAGGTCCCGCCCCGCCTCCGTCTTTGGGACCAGGCAGGTCCCCGCAACCGGCCGATGATCAAGCCTGCTGATAGCGTGCTCTTGCACATTGTTTGCAACTACTGCATGTATGCAGCTTGGAGGCGGGATCGGCATGGCGACCTACACACTTCCGGAACTCCCCTACGACTACTCGGCGCTGGCACCGGTCATCAGCCCCGAAATCATCGAGCTGCACCACGACAAGCACCACGCGGCCTATGTGAAGGGCGCGAACGACACGCTGGAGCAGCTGGCCGAGGCGCGCGACAAGGACCAGTGGGGCAGCATCAACGGGCTGGAGAAGAACCTTGCGTTCCACCTCTCCGGCCACATCCTGCACAGCATCTACTGGCACAACATGACCGGTGACGGTGGCGGCGAGCCGCTGGAGAAGGACGGCGTGGGTGAGCTGGCCGACGCGATCGCGGAGAGCTTCGGCTCCTTCGGGAAGTTCAAGGCCCAGCTGACCAAGGCCTCGGCCACGACCCAGGGGTCCGGCTGGGGCGTGCTGGCGTACGAGCCGGTCAGCGGCCGTCTGGTCGTCGAGCAGATCTATGACCACCAGGGCAATGTCGGTCAGGGCTCGGTGCCGATCCTGGTCTTCGACGCCTGGGAGCACGCGTTCTACCTGCAGTACAAGAACCAGAAGGTCGACTTCATCGAGGCCATGTGGCGGGTCGTCAACTGGCAGGACGTGGCGAAGCGGTACGCGTCCGCCAAGGAGCGCGCGAACAACCTGCTGCTGGCCCCGTAACGCCGTTACAGACGTCCTGCCTCGTGATCGTCTTCTCAACCTTCGCCTGGCAGGCGGAAAGAGGAATGGCCCCCGCGAGGACGTGACTCGCGGGGGCCGTTCGACGTTAGACAGGGAACCTGCCCCGCCTTAGCGGGGATGATCCGATCGGGCCCTGGGTGCGAGTGCGGTTGATTTCATCGACTCCGCGCACGCGGAGATCATTCAAAACTGGGTCCCTGTGTCCGCGTCCGCTTGATCTCGTAGAAACCAGGGATGGACGCGACCATGAGCGTGCCGTCCCAGAGCTTGGCCGCTTCCTCGCCCTTGGGGGCCGGTGTGACGACCGGGCCGAAGAACGCTATCTGGTCGCCGTCGGAGCCGGGGACGGCGATGACGGGCGTGCCGACCTCCTGGCCGACCAGGTCGATGCCCTCCTTGTGGGACGCGCGCAGCTGCTTGTCGTAGGCGTCGGAGTCCGCGGCGTCGGCCAGTTCGGCGGGCAGGCCGGCCTCCGCGAGGGCGCCCAGGATCGTTTCGCGGCCCCGGCCGAGGCCCTGGTTGTGCAGGCGGGTGCCGAGCGCGGTGTAGAGCGGGCCCAGCGCGGCGTTCCCGTGCTGCTGCTCCGCGGCGATGCACACCCGCACCGGGCCCCAGGCGCTGCCGCCGGGGAGCATCGCCTCGCGGTACTCCTCCGGGAGCTGGTCCAGCTTGTTCTCGTTGAGGACCGCCAGGCTCATGACGTGCCAGCGCACCTCCACCGGGCGGACCTTCTCCACCTCCAGCATCCAGCGGGAGGTCATCCAGGCCCAGGGGCACAGCGGGTCGAACCAGAAGTCTGCCGGCGTCTTGATGCTTTCGGACACGTGGTCTCCTCGTGAGAGCTGCTCGTCGACGGTTCAACAGACAGTCCCCGTGCCATGATTCCCAGTGTTCGATATTCGAGACGAGGACGAGGGAGTCACGGCGTGCCAGGTGAGAATCTGTCCCGGGACGAGGCCCGTGAGCGGGGCCGGCTGCTGAGCGTTGACCGGTACGACGTGGCGCTCGATGTCCGCTCAGCGGTGCGGCACGACGGGGCGGCCGCCGCGCTCTCCCGCCCGCCCGCCCAGACTTTCCGCTCTCTGACGACGATCCGCTTCCGCTGCGCCGAGCCGGGCACCTCGACCTTCGCCGATCTGCTCGCGCCATCGGTGACCTCGGTCACCCTCAACGGCCGTGCGCTGGACCCGGCCGCGGTCTTCGACGGCACCCGGATCGCGCTGGACGGGCTGGCCGCGGAGAACACCCTGGTCGTCGACGCGCAGTGCGCCTACAGCCGTACCGGCGAGGGCCTGCACCGGTTCGTGGACCCGGAGGACGGCGAGGTCTATCTCTACACGCAGTACGAACCGGCCGATGCCCGCCGGGTCTTCGCCAACTTCGAACAGCCGGATCTGAAGGCCCCGTTCAGCTTCGAGGTGACCGCGCCCGAGGGGTGGCGGGTGCTCAGCAACGGGGCGCAGGAGGGGGAGGTCGAGGGCGGGCGGCACCGGTTCGCGACCACGCGGCCGATCTCCACGTACATCACGGCCGTGGTCGCCGGTCCGTACCACTATGTCTCCGACAGCTATCGGCGCACCTTCGAGGACGGGAGCGAGCTGGAGATCCCGCTGGGGGCGCTGTGCCGCAAGGGGCTGGCGAAGTACTTCGACGCGGATGACATCTTCACGGTCACCAAGCAGGGTCTGGATTTCTTCCATGACCACTTCGACTATCCGTACCCGTTCGGGAAGTACGACCAGGCGTTTGTGCCGGAGTACAACCTCGGCGCGATGGAGAACCCGGGGTGTGTCACCTTCCGCGAGGAGTTCGTCTTCCGGGGGAAGGTGACCGAGGCGTCGTACGAGGGCCGGGCCAACGTCATTCTGCATGAGATGGCGCATATGTGGTTCGGGGATCTGGTCACCATGCAGTGGTGGGACGACCTGTGGCTCAAGGAGTCGTTCGCGGACTTCATGGGGGCGTTTTCGCTGGTGGAGTCGACGCGTTTCCGCGATGGCTGGATCACCTTCGCCAACCGGCGCAAGTCGTGGGCCTATCGCGCGGATCAGCTGCCGTCCACCCATCCGGTCACCGCCGATATCCGTGACCTGGAGGACGCCAAGCTCAACTTCGACGGCATCACGTACGCCAAGGGCGCGTCGGTGCTCAAGCAGTTGGTGGCGTATGCCGGGCAGGACGCGTTCCTGGAGGGCGCGCGACGCTATTTCAAGCGGCATGCGTACGGCAATACGCGGCTGACGGATCTGCTGTCGGTGCTGGAGGAGACGTCCGGGCGGGACATGGCGGCCTGGTCGCGCGCGTGGCTGGAGACCGCCGGGGTCAACTCCCTTACACCGCAGCTGACTTATGACGCCCAGGACCGGGTCACGGAGCTGAGCATCCTCCAGGAGGCCGCGCCCTCGCACCCGGAACTGCGGCCGCACCGGGTCGCGGTGGGGCTCTACCGGCGGCAGGATGCGGATAACGCTCTGGTGCGCTACGCCGGCGCGGAGGTGGACGTCGCCGGGCCGCGTACGGTCGTGACGGAGCTGGCCGGTGTCGAGCGGCCGGAGCTGGTCCTGGTCAACGACGAGGACCTGACGTACTGCAAGATCCGGTTCGACGAGGGGTCGCTGGCGACCTTGCGGGCCCGGCTCGGGGAGATCGCCGACCCGCTGGCGCGTGCGCTGTGCTGGGCCGCGCTGTGGGGGCTGACCCGCGACGGGCTGATGCCGGCCCGCGACTATCTGGACCTGGTGCTGCGGTTCGCCGGCCGGGAGACCGACATCGGGGTGCTGCAGTCGCTGCACGGCCAGGCCCGTACGGCGCTGGAGCACTACTCCGCGCCGGACCGCCGCGAGGCCGCCGCCCGCGAGCTGGCCGAGGGCGCACTGCGCGAGCTGCGGCTGGCCGAGCCGGGCAGCGGCCACCAGCTCGCCTGGGCCCGGCACTTCGCCCCGGTCGCCTCGACCGCCGCCGACCTTCAGCTGCTGCGCGGCCTGCTGGAGGGCACCGCGAAGATCGACGGGCTGGAGGTGGACCAGGAGCTGCGCTGGACGTTCCTGGAGCCGCTGGTTTCGCACGGCGTGCTGGACGAGTCCGCCATCGCCGCGGAACTGGCCCGTGACGACACCGCGTCCGGCAAGCGCTACCAGGTGCGCTGCCTCGCGGCCCGCCCGTCCGCGGAGGTCAAGGCGCAGGGGTGGGCGGAGGTGGTCGAGTCCGATGCGCTGTCGAACGCGCTGGTGGAGGCGACGATCGCCGGGTTCGCGCAGCTCGGACACCGGGAGCTGCTGGCCCCGTACGCGCCGCGCTACTTCGAGATGATCGAGCGGGTGTGGCAGGAGCGGTCCATCGAGATCGGCATGGCGGTGGTGCGCGGGCTGTTCCCGTCCTGGCAGGTGGAGCAGCGGACACTGGACGCCGCGGACGCCTGGCTGACGGAGCACGCCGGGGCGGCGCCCGCGCTGCGCCGGCTGGTGTCGGAGCAGCGGGACGATCTCGCCCGGGCGCTGCGGGCACAGGCTTGTGACGAGGCCGCCGCGCCGAGGCCGTAACCCCCGTCCCGACCAGCCCATTTCGGCAGTCGAACGCCCGTACTTTAGGACAGGATTGTCCGGTTTGTGGTACGGGCGTGTAACAGCGGTTAGGGGGCGGAGCGGGGGTGGAATGGCCGGGTCATGAACCACGACGCCCCGCTCTCCCCCCTCCCCCTCCGCCACCTCTCCCACGCCCGGTGCCGGGTGCTGACCACGCGACAGTTGCGTGATCACGGCGTCCCGGCGGCGGAGACCACCGAACGGTGCCGGCCCGGCGGCCCCTGGCAGCAGGTGCTGCCCGGCGTGTACCTGCTGCACCCGGGTCCGCCCACCAGCGAGGAACGGCTGCATGCCGTCCTGCTGTACGCCACCCACCGCGGGACGGGCGTGCCCTGCCAGGCCGGCGAGCAGCGCACCACGCCGGAGGCGATGATCACCGGTCTGGCGGCGCTCGCCCTGTACGGCTTCTCCGCCGCTCCCCCGCTGCTCTCCCTGGACCGGATCGAGGTGCTGGTCGCCCGCACCCGCCGGCTGCGGTCGACCGGTTTCGCGCAGATCGTCCGGGCGCCGGAGCTGCCGGTCCCGCAGCAGATCACCGGGGTGCCCACGGCGCCGGTCGCCCGGGCGCTGGCGGACGCGGTGGCCCGGCTCACCGATGCGTCGTCGGTGCGCCGGCTGCTGACCGAGGCGGTCCGCGGCGGGCACTGCGAAGCGACCTCGGTGGTAGGTGAGCTGAGCCGGGCCCGGCTGCTGACCCGGCCGCATGTGGTGGACGCGGTGGACACCCTGCTGGCCGAGGGCCGGGCGCTGGCCGAGCAGCAGCTGTACGCGATGGTGCGTCAGTGCGGCCTGCCCGACCCGCTGTGGAACGTCGATCTGCGGCTGCCGGGCGGGCCGCACCTGGGTGGGGTGGACGCGTTCTGGCCGGAGCACTCGGTGGCCCTGGAGATCGACACCAGGGCGCCGCGCCCGGAGGAGGACCCCCTGCGTTCGCCGTACGACCGCAAACGCGAGCACCTGGAGCGGCTGGGCGTCACCGTGGTCCGCTGCCTTCCGCGCACCCTGCGTGAGGCGCCGGAGCAGCAGGCCACGGTGGTCCGTACGGCGCTGATGGCGTCGACGGACCGGCCGCCGAGCTCGTATGTGGTGGCGCTGCCGCGGTAGCCGCCGGGCCTGGTCAGCGGCGCTTCAGCAGGAGTTCGACATTGCGGTCCTGTGCCGTGCCCGAGAGGTCCGAGCGGGCCTCGGGTGCGTTGAAGGACAGCTCGCGGTAGAGCGCGGCCAGGCCGGTCTGGGACAGATCGGTGAAGTCCGTGCGGTGCGGGGCGGCGGACTCCACCAGGGTGGTGAACAGCGACAGCGTGCCGTCGTGGTTGTCCACCAGCTCGATGACCCGGGCGAGCTGCGGGAAGTCGATGTGCGAGGCGGTGGAGACCTCCCAGAAGGTGCCGTGCGGGGTGATGTCGTTCTTGTGGCTGTGGCCGTTGATCCAGCCCACGACGCCGGGGTGGGCGGACAGCAGCTCGACCAGTTCGGCGCCGCCGTGCCGCCGCTCGTCGGGGCGGGCCGGGTCGGGCCGGGTGTTGTTCATGCTCTTGCTGGTGTGGTGGCTGAAGACCAGGACATGCGCCTGCTCGCCCTTCTCGTTCTCCTTCAGCACCCGCTTGAGCCAGTTCAGCTGGCCGTCGCCGATGGAGCCGGTGTAGTGGCCGCCGGGGTCGGTGGTGTCCAGGCTGATGCCGAGGACGTCGTCGGAGATCTTGAAGGTGTAGTAGAGCCGGTCCTCGGCGAGGTGGTCCGCGGTGTACCCGTGGCCGTGCGGGCCGGGGCCGGTGCGCGCCGGGTCCAGGTGGGCCTTGAGGTACTCGGCGCGGGTGAAGGGCGCGCGCCGCTCGTCGGGGGTGATCGTCCGCGCCTGCTTGGCGTGCGCCTTCAGCAGCCGCTTGAAGTCCTCCCCCTTGGGGTCGAGGCCCTTCTTGACCGCCTTCCACACCTTCGCGGCCTCGGCGGCGGGCAGCGTCTCCAGCTTGCGGCCGCCGGTGGCGTAGTCGGTGAAGTACGGGTCGCCCGGGGCGTAGCAGCCGCCGGGCAGCGAGTCATGGTTGCCGACCGTCGAGTACCAGGGAAGCCGCAGCCCAGGACTGTTGACGGTGCGGATCGCCGCGTCCAGGAACCCGTCCAGCTGCGGGAACCCGAGCTTCTTGTCGGCGTCGCGCAGGGCGCTGTCCGGCTGCCAGTACAGCGTCAGCCCGCTGTCCTGGACGCCTTCGTAGCGGTGCGGAGCACCGGAGTTGGGGGTGATCCGGCCGCCGCTCATCGCGGTCAGGAACCAGTCCAGTTCGAGCCGGGAGTTGTTGTCGGTGTTGTCGCCGGTGGTCATCACGAAGGACAGCGGGGCGCCGGTGGCGGGACCGCCCGGCAGCGCGTTGACCCGCTCGATCAGCGAGATCACCCCGGCGACGGAAAGCGCCTCCTGCGGCCGCCAGGCGCTCGCGGTCTCGGCGCGCAGGTACTCGTAGCGCAGCGGGCTCTGCACATCGACCAGGTGCAGATCGGTGAACTGGACGAACGACGCCAGGGCGGTACGCCGCTGATCGCGCCCGCGGTGGGCGGTGCCGAGCTCGGCGCGGACGACCCGGTCCCAGGCGGGGCCGTCGGCGAGCCGGCGGTAGCCGGAGGTGCCGCGCGGGGTGGCGACGCCGGCGAGGGTGGTGCCCCGCTCGTACGGCACGCCCGGGACGGCGGGGGCCTGGACCGGTCCGGGCGAGACGGGCGCCGGGCCCGGGGTGACGGTGGCGGCCGCGGCGGGCCGGTCCCCGCCGATCCCGAGGGTGAGCCCGAGTCCCGTGGCGGCACCGACGGCACCCGTGGCGGCGAGGAAGGTACGGCGGTCGAGAGCGGCGGTGGTGGACCGAATGCGGGACATGCGCGAACTCCCCGAGTGCGAACGCGAAAGCGGCCGGGGCCGGTGGCTGCGGGAGTGGGACCCCTCGTCGCCCTCCAGCCGCACAACTGCCCTGTCACCTGGGATCGTTGGCATCGGAATTGACCTGTGAGTGAACGCCACCGCAACGCCGATTGCCCATCACCGCACAGGGATCTCCGCGTAATCGGCCGGTCACCGGTTTCTGTGTCCGGGGGCGCATGACGGTCACCGGGTGTTCATTCGGCGGGGTATCCGCACCACTCCCGGCCGCCCCCGCGAAGCCCCACCGGCCCAGCGAAACGCCACACCCAGGACGCACGGGGCGTAATTTGTTCACCACAATCCGTCGCCGTCAGGTCCGCATACCCGCCACGGAATGGAACTGATTGGACAAGGCGACGGGTGTCACACACATGATGGAGCCACTACTGAGCAGGTGTTCCGTGCAGACGCCTCAGTCAGGTCAGAAAGAAGGAGTCCCATGAGGATCGGAATCGTCGGAGCCACCGGACAGGTCGGCGGCGTGATGCGGGGCATTCTCGCCGAGCGGAACTTCCCGGTGGAACAGCTGCGGCTGTTCGCTTCGGCCCGGTCCGCCGGCCGCACGCTGCCCTGGCTGGACACCGAGATCACCGTCGAGGACGCGGCCACCGCGGACTACTCCGGGCTGGACATCGTGCTGTTCTCGGCCGGTGGCGCGACGTCCAAGGCGCTGGCGGAGAAGGTCGCCGCCGCCGGTCCCGTCGTGATCGACAACTCCTCGGCCTGGCGTCGTGACCCCCAGGTCCCGCTGGTCGTCTCCGAGGTCAACCCGCAGGCGATCACGGACCGGCCCAAGGGCATCATCGCCAACCCGAACTGCACGACCATGGCCGCGATGCCGGTGCTGCGTCCGCTGCACGACGAGGCCGGCCTGGTCTCGCTGGTCGTCTCCACCTACCAGGCGGTGTCCGGCAGCGGGCTCTCCGGTGTGGCGGAGCTGGACGGGCAGGCCCGTAAGGTCATCGAGCAGGACGCCACCAAGCTGGTGCACGACGGCTCTGCGGTGGAGTTCCCGGAGCCGGGCACCTACGTCCGCCCGATCGCGTTCAATGTGCTGCCGCTGGCCGGCTCGATCGTCGACGACGGTCTGCACGAGACCGACGAGGAGCAGAAGCTCCGCAACGAGAGCCGCAAGATCCTGGAGATCCCGGACCTCAAGGTCTCCGGCACCTGCGTCCGCGTGCCGGTCTTCACCGGGCACTCCCTGCAGGTCAACGCCCGTTTCGCGCGCCCGATCAGCGCCGCCCGCGCCCAGGAGCTGCTGGCCGGCGCCCCCGGCGTCACCCTCTCCGACGTCCCGACCCCGCTCCAAGCCGCGGGCCAGGACGCCTCCTTCGTGGGCCGTATCCGCGAGGACGAGACGGCCGAGAACGGCCTGGCGCTGTTCGTCTCCAACGACAACCTCCGCAAGGGCGCGGCGCTGAACGCCGTCCAGATCGCGGAGCTGGTCGCGGCGGAGCTGCGCGGCTGACCGCACCACACCGCACCGAGTGCCCGTACGGCGTCGCCGTGCGGGCACTCGCCGTTTCAGGGGACGCCCGGCCGCGTCCGGCCGCCGTGGTAGTCCTTCGGTCAGAGCGCCAGATGCCGCCGGAGCGCAACGTCGATTTCTCCCATGCGCTGTCGCGGCACCGAGCCGACCCTTTGGAGTACGCGCTCCCGTGCGACGGCACGGACCTGTTCGCACTGGGCCTTGGAGTCCTTGGGCAGACGACAGTCGTCAGCGGGGAGGAAGACCTGGAACGTAAGGACACGCGACGTGTTCGACGTCAGGGGAACCACGGTGATCACTCCCCGACGGTCGCGTTCGACCGCCCGATTGGCGCCGTCGTTGGACACGATCACGGCCGGGCGAATCTTGTTGGCCTCGCTACCGCGCGCCGGCTCCATGTCGACCATGTAGATGTCACCACGCCTCATCGGTGATTCCGTCCCCGCTCGTGCGGTCCCACAGCGCCGCATCCTCGCTCGCGTCCCACTCCTCGAAGGCCTCTGAGTACTCCGCTTCGAGCTCCGCGGCACGCAGCAGCTCGATGGCGGCGTGTATCACGGCGGACCGCGACTCGGCCTCTGTTCTCGATGCGTACTCGTCGACGAAGGCGAGATCCTCCTGGGGCAGGCTCACACTAATCTTCATACCTTGATGCTACCCAGGTAGCCATCATGGTGCTACCTCAAATACCACCCCTCACTCGCCCGGGTTCCCGTGGAAGGATGGCCGAAGATCCGACCCCATGAAGGATGCGAAGGAGATGACCGGGTGCCTGGCACGAATCTGACCCGCGACGAGGCGCAGCAGCGGGCGCGGCTGCTGACCGTGGACGCGTACGAGATCGATCTCGACCTCTCCGGCGCGCAGGAGGGGGGCACCTACCGGTCCGCGACCACGGTGCGTTTCGACGCGGCCGAGGCTGGCGCGGACTCGTTCATCGACCTGGTCGCGCCGGCCGTGCACGAAGTCGTGCTCAACGGCGAGGCGCTGGACCCGGCCGAGGTGTTCAAGGACTCGCGGATCGCGCTGCCGGGGCTGCTGGCCGGCCGTAACGAGCTGACGGTGGTCGCGGACTGCGCGTACACGAACACCGGTGAGGGCTTGCACCGGTTCATCGATCCCGTGGACCAACAGGCCTACCTGTACACGCAGTTCGAGGTGCCGGACGCCCGCCGGGTGTTCGCGTCCTTCGAGCAGCCGGACCTCAAGGCGACCTTCCGGTTCACCGTGAAGGCGCCCGAGGGCTGGACCGTCATCTCGAATTCGCCGACGCCGGAGCCGAGCGGGAACGTGTGGCGCTTCGAGCCGACGCCGCGGATCTCGACGTACATCACGGCACTGATCGTGGGCCCGTACCACAGCGTGCACAGCAGCTGGGAGGGCGACGGACGGTCCGTGCCGCTGGGGATCTACTGCCGGCCCTCGCTCGCCGAGCACCTCGACGCGGACGAGATCTTCGCGGTCACCCGGCAGGGCTTCGACTGGTTCCAGGAGAAGTTCGACTACGCGTATCCGTTCGCGAAGTACGACCAGCTCTTCGTGCCGGAGTTCAATGCGGGCGCGATGGAGAACGCGGGTGCGGTGACCATCCGCGACCAGTACGTGTTCCGGTCGAAGGTGACGGATGCGGCGTACGAGGTGCGCGCCGAGACGATCCTGCACGAGCTGGCGCACATGTGGTTCGGCGACCTGGTCACCATGGAGTGGTGGAACGACCTGTGGCTGAACGAGTCGTTCGCCACGTACACGTCGATCGCCTGCCAGGCGTACGCGCCCGGCAGCAAGTGGCCGCACTCGTGGACCACGTTCGCCAACTCCATGAAGACCTGGGCCTACCGGCAGGACCAGCTGCCGTCGACGCATCCGATCATGGCGGAGATCCGCGACCTGGACGATGTGCTGGTCAACTTCGACGGGATCACGTACGCCAAGGGCGCGAGTGTGCTCAAGCAGCTCGTGGCGTATGTCGGCATGGATGAGTTCTTCAAGGGTGTGCAGGCCTACTTCAAGGTGCATGCCTACGGGAACACCCGGCTGTCGGACCTGCTCGGCGCGCTGGAGGAGACCAGCGGGCGCGATCTGAAGACCTGGTCGAAGAAGTGGCTGGAGACCGCGGGGATCAACATCCTGCGGCCGGAGATCGCCACCGCCGACGACGGCACCATCACCTCCTTCGCGGTCCGGCAGGAGGCCCCCGCGCTGCCCGCCGGCGCCAAGGGCCAGCCGGTGCTGCGCCCGCACCGGATCGCGATCGGCCTGTACGAGCACGAGGACGGCAAGCTGGTCCGCAAGGAGCGGATCGAGCTGGACGTCGACGGCGAGCTGACCGAGGTCCCGCAGCTGGCCCGCAAGCTGCGCCCGGCCGTGATCCTGCTCAACGACGACGATCTGTCGTACGCGAAGGTGCGCCTGGACGAGGAGTCGCTGAAGGCCGTCACCGCGCACCTCGGTGACTTCTCCGAGTCGCTGCCGCGCGCCCTGTCGTGGGCGTCGGCATGGGACATGACGCGGGACGCCGAACTGGCCACCCGCGACTATCTGTCGCTGGTGCTGTCCGGCATCGGCAAGGAGTCGGACATCGGCGTCGTCCAGTCGCTGCACCGTCAGGTGAAGCTGGCGCTGGATCTGTACGCGGCCCCGGAGTGGCGCGAGACGGGCCTGGCGACGTGGACGGACGCGGCGCTGGAGCAGCTGCGGGCCGCCGCGCCGGGCAGTGACCACCAGCTGGCGTGGGCCCGCGCGTTCGCCGCCTCGGCCCGTACGGACGAGCAACTGGACCTGCTGCAGGGCCTGTTGGACGGTACGGAGGCGCTGGAAGGGCTGGCCGTGGACACCGAGCTGCGCTGGTCGCTGCTCCAGCGGCTGGCCGCCATCGGGCGGGCCGACGAGAAGGCCGTCGCGGCGGAGCTGGAGCGCGACAAGACCTCGGCGGGCGAGCGGCACGCGGCGACGGCGCGCGCGGCGCGGCCCACGGCCGAGGCGAAGGCGGAGGCCTGGGCGTCCGTCGTGGAGTCCGCTGCGTCTGATGCAGAAGCCGGGCTCCCCAACGCCGTGCAGGAGGCCGTGATCGGCGGCTTTGTGCAGACCGACCAGCGTGAGCTGCTGGCGTCGTACACCGCGAAGTACTTCGACGCGGTCAAGGGTGTCTGGGAGTCCCGCAGCCATGAGATGGCGCAGCAGATCGCGGTCGGCCTCTACCCGGCGCTCCAGGTCTCGCAGGAGACCCTGGACGCGACGGACGCCTGGCTGGCCTCGGCCGAGCCGAGCGCGGCGCTGCGCCGGCTGGTGACGGAGTCGCGGGCGGGCATCGAGCGGGCCCTGAAGGCGCAGGCGGCGGATGCGGCGGCGGCCGGCTGACGGCCGCTCCGCGCGGATGAGGGCGGGCGCCGGGACCGTGCGGTCCCGGCGCCCTCTTTCTCTTCCCGCCCACCCGGTTCAGGGCGGGCGAGCGGGAAGTGGAGCCGCCCGGCGGCGGCGCGGACAGGCGCTGCCGTCCGCCGGACGAGATGGGGGTCCCCCTGCTCCTTAACAGCTTCGGGGGACTCCGCCGGGCCCCATCCCCCTCCTACAGGGCCCGGCGCACAGCAGGAGCAGCTCAGTCGTTGAGCTCGTCGAAGCGGCGGACGAGGGCGGCCCGTCCGGCCTCGGTGAGATCGCCGTGCACCCGCATCCGCGCGAGGCCGCCGTCCGGGAAGACGTCCAGCCGTACGTGGGTGGCGGTGACGGTCCGGGGCAGCTTGAAGCGGTGCGGGGTGTCGGGCTGCAGCTTCGTCTTCGGCAGGATCTCGAACCAGGAAGCCGCATCGGCCGGATCGCCGTCGCACCCGGACAGCGCCGCCCAGCCAGCGGAGTTGCCCTTGAGGTAGGCGGTGTCGATCTCGACGGCGCGGATCTCGCCCTGCGCGGCGAGACGGAAGCGGACCCAGTCGTTGGTGCCCTTGACCCGGCGGCGGCGGTTCTCCCAGCCGTCGTCCATCTTGCGGGACAGGTCCGGCTGGATGATCTGGGTCGGCGAGGAGTAGAAGCGGTCGGAGGCGTCCTCGACAGTGCCGCCGTGCATCACGGAGGCCAGGTCGAGGGTGCCGAGCACGTCCAGCCACTCCGGGTCCGGCACGACCTCGCCGTAGACCCGGAGGCGGGCTATGCCGCCGTCGGGGTGCTGCTTGAGGCGCAGGTGGGTGAAGCGGCGCTCGGCGGTGACCTCGAAGCCGTTGGCGGCGTGGCCGCGGACGGGGGTGCGCGGGACCAGCTCCTCCCACTTCACGTCGGCGGCGAGCAGGTCCTCGGGGCTGGGGCTGCCGGGCAGCGAGGCGGCCTCGACGGTGATCTGCTGCGGATAGTTGCCGCGGAAGTGGGCGGTGTCGACGATGACGCCGCGGATCACGCCGGGGGCGGCGAGGCGGATCAGCGCCCAGTCGTGCTCGTCGTCGGTCGGGAAGGGGTGGTCGCCGTCGGCGCCGCGGCGGCGCCGGGTCTCCCAGCCGTCCATGATCTTGCCCTTGTGGCCGAAGTGCTCGGGGTCGAAGACCGCCGGGCCGGGCTTCAGCAGGTTCTCGCGCTCGGCGAAGAACTCGTCGTTCGCGGCGATGACACCGGCGCCGAAGCGGCGGTCGGCGAGATCGACGAGCGAGGTGAAGGGGAAGTCCCCGCCGCGGTAGTCGGCGTAGGGGTCGCCGCCACCGTACGGGTTGGCGTCGTTGGCGTGCGGATCAGTGGAGTGGGCGGCTGGGGTGGTGGTCATCTCTGCCCTTCGGAGTGGCCGGTGCTGTGGACCGCTCCACGGTCGCAGTGGACCACCCCTCAGGTCCACCGAAAGTTCTTGGAGGTTATGTTCAGCAGAACTGAACGATCCGGAGGGCCGGCCGGTCAGTGACGGCTGCCGTCCCCGGGGGCGTCGGCGGCCGCCTGCTGAAGCGCGGCCAGCACCCGGGACAGGCCCGGCGCCCCTTCGGAGCCGCGCCGGGCGGCCGCCACCACATGGCGGCGCGGCTGGTCGGCGTGCAGCACCCGCAGCGCGACCCCGACGCCGCCCTGCTCGCGGCCGAGCGCCCCGATGCCGCCCGCCATCGCCATCCGGGGCACCAGCGCCACGCCCATCCCCGCCGCGACCATCGCCCAGATCGCGCTCCAGTCGGCGGCGGCGTGCGCCTGCTCCGGCACGAACCCGGCGCTCTCACAGGCGGTGGTGGTGATCTGCGACCAGGGGCCGCTGCTGCCGAAGATCCATGGCTCGCCCGCCAGGTCGGCCAGCCGCAGCCCCGGCTCGGCGGCCAGCGGATGGCCGGCCGGCAGCGCCACGTCCAGCGGGTCGGCGAGCAGCGAGACCCGGCTGAACTTGGGGTCGCGCGGGGTCGGCGCATGCGCGGCGAGCGACAGCGCGAGATCGACGCTGCCCTCCGCCAGCAGTTCGTACGCGGCCTCCGCCTCCGCTTCCCGTACGGCCACGGCCAGGCCCGGATGCGTACGGCGCAGCTCCTCCACGGCGGGCACGACCAGCGCGGGGATGGCCGTGGAGAACGCGCCGACCCGCACCTCGCCGGCCTCGCCCTGGAGGTAGCCGAGGAGTTCGGCGTCCGCGCGCTCCAACTGGGCGAAGACCGCCTCGGCGTGCCGCAGCACCAGATGTGCGGCATCCGTCAGCCGCACCCGCCGCCCGTGGGCCTCCAGGAGCGTGACGCCGAGCTGTCTGGCCAGCCCGGACAACTGCTGCGAGACCGCCGAGGGCGTCATGTGCAACGCCTCGGCTGTCGCGGTGACCGTACCCAGCTCGTGGAGGGTGCGCAGGATACGCAGCTTCTTGATGTCCCAGTCGGCCATGCGGGGCAGCGTAGACGCTGCGGCTTCTCCCCACGTTTTCGGCTTTCCCGCCGTGGTGGTTGTTCGCCGTTGCGCCTGCGGCGGGTCGCTGCGCTTTGCCTGGGCCGCGTTTTTGGCTGTCCCGGCGTTGGGGTTTCTCGCCGTTGCGGGTCCGCTGCGCTTTACCCAGGCCGTTTCCTGGCTATCCCGCCGTGGTGGTTTGTCGCCGTTGCGCCTGCGGCGGGCGTGGTTTTGTCGGGTGCGGTGACAGCCCTCCGGACTCCGTCCTGCGGGCTGTCCCCTCCCGTGGATGGGTGGAAAACCGAGTGGGGGCGAACGTTGAGTGTCCAGTTCCCCATGACTCGTCCACTGGGCGACTCGTCCACTGGGCAAGCGTGATCGACTACGTGCACCCCCACCGCCTTTTCCCACACTCAACGGGAGGGGCCGGACCGCAGGACGGAGTCCGGAGGTCCGGAACCGCACCCGACAGCCCCGCGCAGCGGCAACAACCCCGCCGCAAGGCACAACGGCGGGACAGCCAAAAACGCGGCCCAGGCAAAGCGCAGCGGACGGCCCGCCGCAGGCGCCACGGCGACAAACCCCCACGGCGGGACAGCCGGAAACGCAGCTCAGGCAAAGCGCAGCGGACCGGCGGACGGCGTGCGGTGTGCGCGGACCCTCTCCAGAACTGCCACGGTTTCCTCTCCCTCGGTGGTGGGTGCACGTCCACCGTGGCAGTCCAACAAACATCAGGTCTATCGAATAATTTCGCCTGATTCTTTCAGAAGAACTTAAAGAATGGAGCGATGCATGAACGGCCTTACGCGCTGCGGGCGGCACGGCGGGCCAGGATGGCCGCCTGGCGCTCGTCGAACTTCCGCGCCTGGGCATCGAGGCCGCCCAGGAACAGCCCCAGCTCCTCCTGTGCCGCCAGGCCGGCCGGGCCCAGGCCGCTGATGTCCAGCACCTTCAGGAAGCGCAGCACGGGCTGCAGCACATCGTCGTGGTGGATGCGCAGGTTGTAGATCCCGCCGATGGCCATCCGGGCGGCGGACCGCTCGAAGCCGGGCATGCCGTGGCCGGGCATCCGGAAGCCGGTGACGACATCGCGTACGGCACACATGGTCTGGTCGGGCGCCATCTCGAAGGCCGCGCCGAGCAGGTTGCGGTAGAAGACCATGTGGAGGTTCTCGTCGGTGGCGATCCTGGCCAGCATCCGGTCGCAGACGGGGTCGCCGGAGTGGTGGCCGGTGTTGCGGTGCGAGATCCGGGTGGCCAGCTCCTGGAAGGCGACATACGCCACGGAGTGCAGCATGCTGTGCGAGTTGTCGGACTCGAAGCCCTCCGACATGTGCGCCATACGGAACCGCTCCAGCTCGACCGGGTCGACGGCACGGCTGGTGAGCAGGTAGTCGCGCATCACGATGCCGTGCCGGCCCTCTTCGGCCGTCCAGCGGTGCACCCAGGTACCCCAGGCGCCGTCCCGGCCGAAGAGGGTGGCGATCTCGTGGTGGTAGCTGGGGAGGTTGTCCTCGGTGAGGAGGTTGACCACCAGGGCGATCCGGCCGATGTCGGTGACCTTGGACTGCTCCGGGGCCCAGGCCTCGCCGCCCATCACCCCGTCGAAGTTCCGCCCGTCGCTCCAGGGCACGTACTCGTGGGGCATCCACTCCTTGGCGACCTTCAGATGCCGGTTGAGCTCCTTCTCAACGACCTCTTCGAGTGCGTAGAGCAGCTGCGCGTCGGTCCAGGCGGCCTGGCCGCGCTCTCCGTTGTGGCGGGCGGGGGCGATGGTCACGGGGGGACTCCGGGGGACGACGAAACCTACGGGACCGCAGGCGGGGACCTACGGGGCCGTAGGTTACGTCATCGTAGGTTGGGTCCGGTTAAACCCCTCCCCCCTCCCAAACCGGGAGAAAACCGCCCGATAGCCGCCCCGCAACCCCTTTTTCATCTGCGGAAACGTCTCCCAATGTCGCGGTGCATACAAAAGGGCGCCCACCGGTTCGTATGAACCGGTGGGCGCCCTTGAAGGCGTCACACGTGCTTGGCGTCAGCCCTTGGCCCCGGCCTGCTTGCGGGACTTGTCGCCCACCATGACCAGTCCGGCGATCACCAGGAAGATGACGATGGGCAAGGCGACATAGAGGCCGAGCGTCTCGATCACGCTCAGGCCCGGACCCGGGTCGTCACCATCGTCGCGGGTGAGCGCAAACGCGGGGGACGACATCAGCAGCATCAGCGCGGTGCCGGCCGTGATGGTTCCGGCGCGCAGGACATTCTTATTGACCTTGTTGCTCACGAAGTCAACGTATCGGACGGCCCTGCGCCCCGCGCGTCCGGGGTGGCGTCAGCGCCCGCCCCGTCCCGGCGACGGCCCGCCGAGGTGCAGCGTCACCGGCTGGGTGTACGTCCGGCCGCGGGCCTCCCGCACCGTGACCCGTACGGCGTCCGCCGTCACCGGCCCCGGCCCCGGCAGGGCGAGGATCCGCCGGTGCCCGATGGTGGTGCCCCGGGCGATCTCGGTCCAGACCCCGGCGATCCGCGCCTGCACGGCGAAGCGCTCGACACGCTGCCCGTGCCGGATGTCCTCGGCGAGCCCGATCCGGTCGAAGGTCCAGGGCCCGGGGCCGGCCGCCCGCAGGTCCTTGCCGTAGGTCTCGCGTACGGCCGTCCCGAAGGCGGTGAGCGAGGCGACGTCCTCGGCGGCGATCCGGCCGTCCTTGGCCGGCGGGACGTTCAGCAGCAGCGAGGCGTTGCGCCCCACGCTCTTCTCGTACCGGTCCATCAACTGCGCCGGCGTCTTGGGGCGTTCGCCGGGGTGATGGAACCAGCCGGGGCGCAACGAGACATCGGCCTCCGCCGGGTACCACTGGAGGTATTCGGTGGACGGCGCGAGGAGCTTGGCGCGGGAGCCGATGTCGGGGTCGGTGGAGTCGTTGGGCAGGCCGCCGGCCATCACGGTCCACGGGTCGGCGGTGGAGGGGGTGACGCTCCACTCCGACTCCCGTGCGATGCCGTTCTCGTTGCCGACCCAGCGGGCGCCCTGCGGGCCGGCGAAGACCACGGTGTCCGGGGAGAGCCGGTGGATCACCCTGAACCACTGGGCGACGTTGTATTTCTGGGTGATGCCGGAGTCCGTCCAGGGGTTCGCACCGTCCAGCCACAGCTCGTCGATGGGGCCGTACTGGGTGAACAACTCGTAGACCTGGTTGAGGTAGTACGCGTCATAGTCGTCCGCCTGGACACGGAAGGTGGGCAGCCGGCCGCTGCGGACCGCGGCGGTGCGGTCGTCGCCGGGGACGAGGGTGGGGATGGTGCGCTCGGTGACCGCGCTGCCGTTGCCGAAGCGACCCAGCCCGCGCGGCGCCTGGTCGCCGTCCTCCAGCGCGACCCGCTCGGGCAGGCTGAGCGGCTTGCCCTCCTGCTGCTTCTTGCGGATCTCCTCGACCCACTGGGCGTGCCAGGCGTGCGGGAGTTCGGCGCCGTCGGAGGGCGAGAGGTAGATACCGACCTTCAGCCCGGCCTTACGGGCAGCTTTCACATATGCGCCGACGACATCGGGGCGGCCGGGGCTGGCCAGCACCGAGTGCGGGGTGTAGCGGCTGGGATAGAGCACAAACCCGTCGTGGTGCTTGGCGGTGAGCATGACCTGCTCGGCGCCGGCCGCCTTGTAGGCCCGCATCCACTGGTCGACGTCAATACGGGAGGGCCCAGAAACGTCGAACAGCTTCTCGTCCTCGGTACCGGAGCCCCATTCACGGTTGGTGAAGGTGTTCATGCCGAAGTGCGTGAAGGCGGTGACTTCCCTTTGCTGCCAGGCGAGTTGACCCTTGGTGGGGACGGTGTTGGCGGCCTTCTCGATGACGCGGTCCGGGGTGTCGCAGTGCTCGATCTCCATCTGGGAAGCGGGGCGTACGGGCTTGTCGCAGGGGCCGGCGGCGGTCGGCGGCGACTGGGCCAGGGAGCTCTGGACGGCGACGAGCGCGGCGGCCGCGGTGAGCGCGAGCGCGCAGAGTGTCCGGCGGGTGCTGCGGAGTGCCGTGTTCCCTCGGAGTGCCATGTTCCCTCCAACTCGCCGACCATGGGGGGTGGATGATGAATGGTCGGATGTCTGGATGGTGTCCAGGGCATGGTGCCGGACGGCACGACGTACCGGAAGGGTCTGCGCAGCGACTGGTGCTAGGGCCTTTCCGACCCTGATATCGGACAGACCCTAACGCTGCCCGTTGGACAATTCCCGCATCAGCGCATGCAATCGGGGCGATGCCGCGAGCTCTTCAAGGGTCTGCGGGCGCCCGTCGGGACCGGCGATCGGCAGCCGCCAGTTCGGGTATTCATCCCATGTACCGGGGAGATTCTGCGGCCGACGGTCCCCCACCGCGTCCGGCAGCCACACCCCGACCATCCGCGCCGGGGTACGCAGCAGAAACCGGTGCACGGCCCGGACCGCCGCCTCCTCGTCACCCGCGCCCTCGGGCAGCAGGCCGCGGAACGCCAACTCGCCCAGCCACTCGGCGAGTTCATACTTCGCACGGGACCGCTCCCGCTGCGGCGGGCCGGCCAGCAGCCCGAGCCGCTCACGCAGCGCGACGTCCTCGCCGGACAGCCGGGCGGCGGTGGTCGGCAGATCGTGGGTGGTGACGGTGGCCAGACAGTCGGTGCGCCACTCGTCCGGGGCCAGAATCCGGGCCTCGGCGGCGGGCGGGGCGTCTGCGGGATCTTCGGCGGGCGGGGAATCCCCGACGTCCGCGGCCCGGTCCGCCCCGCTCCCGTAGTCCCGCTCGAACCACAGCACCGACGTCCCCAACACCCCCCGCTCGGCAAGCGCGCCCCGTACGCCGGGCTCCACGGTCCCCAAGTCCTCGCCGATCACCGCCGCTCCGGCCCGGTGTGCCTCCAGCGCCAGCACCGACAGCATCGCCTCGCCGTCGTAGCGGACGTATGCGCCCTCCGTCGGCGGCCGGCCCTCCGGGACCCACCACAGCCGGAACAGCCCCATCACATGGTCGATACGGAGCGCGCCGGCATGCCGCAGCAGCCCGCGCAGCAGCTCCCGGTACGGGGCGTAGCCCGCGGCGGCCAGCGCGTCCGGGCGCCAGGGCGGCAGGCCCCAGTCCTGGCCGCGGGAGTTGAAGGCGTCGGGCGGCGCCCCGATGGACATTCCGGTGGCGAAGGCGGCCTGCTGCGCCCAGGTGTCGGCGCCGGAGGGATGGACGCCGACGGCCAGGTCGTGCACCAGCCCGATGCCCATCCCGGCGTCCCGCGCGGCCCGCTGTGCGGCGCCGAGCTGCTCGTCGGTGAGCCAGGCGAGGCGGCAGTGGAAGTCGATCCGGTCCAGCAGCCGGGCACGCAGCCGGGCCGTCCCCGTGGACCGGGGGTCGCGCAGCTCGGCGGGCCAGGCGCGCCAGTCGGCGCCGTGCCGCTCGGCGAAGGCGCACCAGGTGGCGTGGTCGTCCAGGGCCTGGCCCTGTTCGGCGAGGAAGTCGCAGTAGGTGGCACGCCGGCCCGGTGTCAGCGGGACCGTCCACAGCAGCTCCAGGGCTTCCTTCTTCAGCTCCCAGACCGCGTCCCGGTCGATCAGCGCGCCCCGTTCGAGGACGTCGGCGCGCAGCTCCCCGGCGCGGGCGGCCAGCTCGGCGGCGCGTAAGCGGGCCTGGCCGGCCAGTTGGGCGTACTCCGGGATGTGCTCGATCCGCAGATGGACGGGATCGGGGAAGCGGCGCGAGGAAGGGCGGTACGGGGAGGGGTCGGTGGGCGGGCCGGGGACGGCCGCGTGCAGCGGGTTGAGCTGGACGAAGCCGGTGCCCAGGGCGCGGCCGGACCAGGCGGCGAGGTCGGCGAGGTCCCCGAGGTCGCCCATGCCCCAGGAGTGCCCGGACAGCAGCGAGTAGAGCTGCACCAGGAAGCCGTGGCTGCGGGCGGGCGGCGCGGGCACCCGGTCGGGCGCGACGATGAGGTGGGCGCGGGCGGCGCGGCCGTCGGGGGTGTGCGCGTGGAGTGCGTGGACGCCCAGGGGCAACTGGGCGAGAGCCTGCCGGGCCGGGCCGCCCCGGGCCCCGGGCTCCCGTTTCCGCGGCTCCAGCTCCCGGCTCTCCCCGTCCTCGGTCTCCACCCGGAGGACGGTGCCTTCGGGGAGCCCGGCGAGGTCGGGCGGCCGATGCGGGCGCGCGACGACGGTGCGGGGAAGAACGAGGGTGCGGCTGCGGCCCTCCCCCATGACCTCACCGGCACAGGAGGTGCCCCCACCGTCCCGGTGTACGTCGAGAGCGGCGCGTACGGCGTCCGGCGTCGAGGCGTCGACGCCGAGTGCGGCGAGCACGGCGACGAGGGTGTCGTCACCGGTGTGGACGGTGGTGCCCGGCGAAGGTTCGTAGGACGTGGCGATGCCGTGCAACTGGGCGAGCCGCGTGCGGCCCATGCGTCCTCAGACCTCCATGGACTCCGTGCCCAGACCGGCGGCTGTCGGCTCGCTGGTCAGCGGCAGTTCCGCGGCGATCGGGACCTCGCTGGTCAGCGGGGCGGCGTCGGAGAGCGGCGGCTCGCTGGTCAGCGGCGGCTCGGCGAAGCTGAGGGATCCGGAGCCGTCGAGGCCGGAATCGGGGTCGGAGACTCCGTCGAACAGATCGGGCTCCATCTGCGCACCTCCCGGTTTGGAGGACAGGGCATCGAGGAGCAGCTGAGCGGATGCGGCCACCAGGGCCTCCCGTTCATCGGTAGTGGGACACGTCTGCCCTACCCACTGGACACGATTGCAGACGTAACCACACAGCAAACGTGAGCCAGGTCACATCGTACCGTGGCAGGCGATTTCGCGGCGGGGGAGACCCGCAGACGCAGAGAGTGTGGACGAAAGGGGCATCGGGAAGGAAGTTCTCCGGGCTGCCGGGACCCGGCGGCGCCACCGGCCGGCCGGGCCTGAACCGGCACTCCGATGGCCCACCGGGGCACCCCCCATCGGGCGGTTGACACCCTCACCGCCACAATGGTGGGCTCACAGCCGAAGGTCTGTCCGAAAGGCGGCCAGCGCGTAGCGCTGTCTTCTGGGGGCGGAGGTCGGGTGACGGGCGGGCGGTACGACACCACCGGTGCCACGCCGCGTGCACGACACACGGCTTCCACCGCGGCAGATATCCGTCGGCAGGAATTCTTCGGGCGCGCGGGCGCGAGGCGTCCGCGCGAGGGGTTACGGGGAGCCGGCGAGAGCCGGCGTGCACAGTGGGGACGAGGAGCGGCCGTGCGAGTCCGGGGCGTGTGGAGCGTCGGAAGAACCGGTAGGGGCAGCAGGACCGGCGAGACCAGGAAACGGGGCACGCGGGCGCGGGTGGCGGGAACCACCGCGCTGGCCGCCGCGGTCATCGGGAGCCTGCTGGGCGGTGCGCCCGCGCAGGCGGCGCCTGGCCATCCCGCGGACCCCTCCATCGGCACCCCCGACCGGCCCGACCGGCCGGCCGGTGCGGCGCAGTCGCCCGCCGTCTGGCCGCGCCCCCAGTCGATGAAGGAGCTCGGTGCCGCCGTGCCGCTCGGCGGCGAGGCGGCGCTGGTGGCCGCGCCGGACACCGATCCGTACGCCCTGGACGTGCTGCGCGGGCTGCTGCGGGACGCCGGGGTGCGCACGGTCCGGCAGGTGGCTCCGGGCGAGCCGGTGCCCACGGCCGGGCCGGTGTTCCTGGTCGGCGGGATGCAGGCCGACGACGCCCTGCGGGCGCTCCGCGCGCCCGCCCGCGGAGATCTGCCGGCCGGCGGCTACCGGCTCGCCGTCGGCCAGGTCGCGGGCCGCGACACGGTCGCCCTGGACGGCGTCGGCCCGGACGGGCTCTTCCACGCCACGCAGACGCTGCGGCAGCTCGTCATGGACGCCGGCGGCCAGAAGGACGGCAGCGGGCCCGTCGGCCGGCAGCTGGCCTCGGTGGCCGTCCGGGACTGGCCCGGCACCGGGGTGCGCGGCACCACCGAGGGGTTCTTCGGCCGGCCGTGGAGCCGGGCGCAGCGGCTCGCCCAGCTGGACTTCATGGGGCGCACCAAGCAGAACCGCTATCTGTACGCCCCGGGCGACGACCCGTACCGGCAGGCCCAGTGGCGCGAGCCCTACCCGGCCGAGCAGCGCGCCGACTTCCGGGCGCTGGCCGAGCGGGCCCGCGCCAATCACGTCACGCTGGGCTGGGCGATCGCCCCCGGCCAGGCGATGTGCCTGTCGTCCGAGGAGGACATGCGGGCGCTGCGGCGCAAGGTGGATGCGATGTGGGCGCTGGGCGTGCGCTCCTTCCAGCTGCAGTTCCAGGACGTCAGCTACAGCGAGTGGCACTGCGGCGCCGACGAGGAGACCTTCGGCTCGGGCCCGCAGGCCGCGGCCGCGGCGCAGGCCAAGGTCGCCAACGCGCTCGCCGGGCACCTCAGGGAGCGGCATCCGGGGTCGGCTCCGCTGTCGCTGATGCCGACCGAGTACTACCAGGACGGCTCGACGGCGTACCGCGATGCGCTGTCCGACGTGCTCGACGACCGGGTCGAGGTGGCCTGGACCGGCATCGGCGTGGTGCCGCGGACCATCACCGGCGGTGAACTGTCCGCCACCCGCGCGGTGTTCCGTCATCCGCTGGTCACCATGGACAACTACCCGGTCAACGACTACGCGCAGGACCGGATCTTCCTCGGTCCTTACACGGGGCGCGAGCCGGCCGTCGCCACCGGCTCCGCGGTGCTGCTCGCCAACGCCATGGAGCAGCCGGTGGCCTCCCGTATCCCGCTGTTCACGGCCGCGGACTTCGCTTGGAATCCGCGCGCCTACGACCCGTCGGAGTCCTGGGACGCCGCCATCGACGATCTGGCGGGCGACGATCCGCGGGCCCGTGCCGCACTGCGCGCCCTCGCCGGCAATGCTGCGTCATCCGTGCTGGCCTGGGACGAGTCGGCGTATCTGCGGCCGCTGATCGACCGCTTCTGGAAGACCCGCGAGGCCGCGACCAACCGCGGCAGGCCCGGCCAGGACGCGGATTTCGCGAAGGCGGCGAAGGCACTGCGGTCCGCGTTCCGCACCATGAGCACCGCACCGAAGGACCTGAACTCGGACCTGGCGGCCGAAGTGCGGCCATGGGCCGAGCAGTTGGCCCGCTACGGCAGGGCCGGCGAGCGCGCCGTCGACACGCTGCTGGCGCAGGCCCACGGCGACGGCGACACCGCCTGGTCCGCGCAGCGCACCGCGCAGGGCCTGCGCCAGGAGATCAAGCGGAGCCCGGCGACGGTCGGCAAGGGGGTGCTCGCACCGTTCCTGGAGCGGTCGATGACCGAGGCCGACGCCTGGACGGGCGCCCGCCGCGGCGGCCACGTCGGGCCACAACCCACCGAGGGCGCCGATCCCACGTCCCTGACCGTCCCCTTCGAGCGGGCCCGCCCGCTGACCGCGATCACCGCCCTCACCGAGCCGGGCTCCGAAGCGGACGCCGTCTCCCTGGAGGCCCGGGTCCCCGGCGAGGGGTGGCGGCGCCTCGGCCGTCTCTCCGCGACCGGCTGGACCGAGTCCCGCACTCCGGGCCTGCGCGCCGACGCGGTCCGGCTGTCGTGGGCGAAGGGCGCGGCGGCCCCGTCCGTCCACGCGCTCACCCCCTGGTTCGACGACACCCCGCCGGCCGGTCTGGAGCTGTCCCGCAAGGAGACGGACGCCGAGACCGGCGGCAGCGCGACGGTGGACGCCCGGATCTTCTCCCGCCGTCCCGGAGACGTCCGGGAGAAGCTGGCGGTCAAGGCGCCCAAGGGCTTCACCGTGCACGCTCCGGAGCGGATCACCGCACCGCGCGGGGGCACCGCCACGGTCCGTATCTCGGTCGACGTCCCCGAGGGCGCACGCTCCGGGGCGTACGAGATTCCGGTCGTCTTCGGGGACCAGGAGCAGACGCTGACGGTACGGGCCTATCCGCGGACCGGCGGCAAGGACCTGGCGCGGGGCGCCGCGGCCACCTCGTCCGGTGACGAGGCCGACACGTTCCCGGCGTCCGCGGCCACCGACGGCAGCGCGAAGACCCGCTGGTCCTCGCGTGCCGAGGACGGCGCCTGGCTGCAGTTCCCGCTCCCCCGCCCGACCCGCCTCGGCCTGGTCGTCCTGAACTGGCAGGACGCCTACGCGACCGGCTACCGCGTCCAGGTCTCCTCGGACGGCCGCAGCTGGCGCACCGCGGCCACCGTGCGGGATGGCAAGGGCGGCCGCGAGTCGGTCCGGATGGACGCCAAGGACGCCCGCTTCGTCCGCATACAGGGCGACAAGCGGGCCACCCGGTTCGGGTACTCGCTCTGGTCGGTGGAGGCATACGCCGTGAGCGGGGCGAGGGGGGAGAGCGGGGCGTCCGGGGCGTCCGGGGAGGGCGCGGCACCGGACGGACGCGACGGGAAGGGCCCCAAGGGCGAGCGCGGAGGCGAGTGAGAACCGTCCGGGGGCGGGCGGGAGCCGCGCGTACGCACACGACGGCTCCCGCCCGTCCCCGGACGCAGAAGACCCGGATCTACGCCGATACGGCGTCGATCCGGGCCAGGGCGTCATCCGCGCCGTACGGCTGCAAGTACGGCAGCCAGCGCGGGTCCCTATGCCCCGTGCCGATGATCCGCCAGGCGAGTCCGGACGGCGGGGCGGGCTGATGGCGCAGCCGCCAGCCGATCTCGGCGACATGGCGGTCGGCCTTGACGTGATTGCAGCGCCGGCAGGCGGCGACGACGTTCTCCCAGGTGTGCTGACCACCGCGACTGCGCGGGATGACGTGGTCGACGCTGGTTGCGACGCCACCGCAGTACATACAGCGCCCGCCGTCACGGGCGAACAGCGCCCGGCGGGTCAGTGGAACAGGGCCGCGAAAGGGCACCCGCACAAACCGCTTCAAGCGGACCACACTCGGAGCGGGTATGACGCGGGTCGCACTGTGCATCAGGGCGCCGGACTCCTCAAGACTCACAGCTTTCTCATTGAGTACGAGGATGAGCGCGCGGCGGAGCGGTACGACGCCGAGCGGCTCGTACGACGCGTTGAGGACCAGGACATGCGGCACGGGTGCCTCCTTGTACGCCGGCGGCGCGTGGCTCGCGCCGGGACGATCTCCCCACAGTGTCCCCCGGTGCCTGGTCGGAGCGCCACCATGACCGAGTAACGGGTCGGAGGTGTTTTCCACCACAGCGCATCGCGTCCCCGCACACCGCCTCTTTCCGGCCGTCTTCGCGACCTGGATGGCTCTCCCGGCTCGAACACGGGCGCGGACCGCCCCGGTTGCCCCGTTAGTGTGGTTGGTCTACCCGGTTCGTCCGCCCGACTTCGGGGGGACACCGCGGTCCTTCAGGGAGGCACCGCGGTCCGGGTCTGCTGTCCCACACGGAAGGTTCTGCTGTGCACTGGTCCGCTCCTGCGGCCGCCGCGCCACTGGGCGCCGCATCGTCCGGCTCCACCGGCCCGACCTCGCTCGACGAGGCCACGGAGAAGGCCACCAACGCCGCCGGCTGGGTGGAGGAGAACTGGGGGACGTGGGTCGAGTCCGGCCTCCAGATCCTGCTGATCATCGTGATCGCGGTCGTGCTGCGGCATGTGATACGCCGCACGATCACCAAGCTCATCGAGCGGATGAACCGCACCGCGGCCGCCGCCCAGGGCACCGCGCTCGGCGGCCTCCTGGTCAACGCCGAGCGCCGCCGCCAGCGCTCCGAGGCCATCGGCTCGGTGCTGCGCAGCGTCGCCTCCTTCGTGATCATGGGTACGGCGGCCCTGACGGTGCTCTCCGTCCTCAAGATCAACCTGGCGCCGCTGCTCGCCAGCGCGGGGGTGGCCGGCGTCGCGATCGGTTTCGGCGCCCGGAACCTCGTCACCGACTTCCTCTCCGGCGTCTTCATGATCCTTGAGGACCAGTACGGCGTCGGCGACGAGATCGACGCGGGCGTGGCCACCGGCACGGTCATCGAGGTCGGCCTGCGCGTCACCAAGCTGCGCGGCCCCAACGGCGCCATCTGGTACATCCGCAACGGCGAGGTCAAGCGGATCGGCAACCTCAGCCAGGGCTGGGCGACGGCCCAGGTCGACGTGCTGATCGCCGCCAACCAGGATCTGGAGCGGGCCCGCGACACCATCACCGCCGCCGGCGAGGAGATGGCCAAGGCCGAGCCCTGGAACGAGCAGCTGTGGGAGCCGGTGGAGGTCCTCGGCCTGAGCGAGGTGCACCTCGACACGGTGACCATCAGCGTCTCCGCCAAGACCATGCCCGGCAAGGCCCTGGGCATCGAACGCGAGCTGCGCTGGCGCATCAAGCGGGCCCTGGACGCCGCCGACATCCGGCTGGCCCCGCGCCCCGTCCCGGAGGAAGCGGAGGAGGAGCCCACCGACCCCTCCGCCGCCATGGCCGCCCCCTCGGCCCTCAGCAACCCGCTCTCCCCGCAGTCGGTGGCGTCGGATCCGATCTCGCGGCCGAACCTGGGGAAGTAGGCCGCAGGGAGGTTGCCGCCGCCCGGGGGCGTGTGGACGTGCGGGCACGCGAGCGCATGATCACGCGACCATGTGGCCGTGCGTCGTGTGACCGTGTGGCCCAGATCACACACCTCCGTGTCATACATCCCTCTCCCCCGCTTCGTGTCCCGGGTGTCAGTACCAACGACACGTACGACGGAGAAGGAGCTTCACCATGGAGATCCGCAAGCGCGTGGCCACGGGGGCCGTCGCATCGGTTCTGATGATCGGCAGCGCGGCGGCCCTGACCGCCGCCGCACCCGCTTCCGCCGCACCGTCCGCGCCGTCCGCCGCGACGACCCGGCACGCGGACGCCCGTATCAACAACGACCTCAGCTGCACCACCACATCTGACGGCCGTACGGGCACCGCGGACTGCACCAACAACACCAGCCGCACCATCGCCTTCCGTGCGACCGTGGTCTGCGGCGAATGGTGGGACCAGACCGGCCCCTGGAAGACCCTCAACCCCGGCGCCCACGACAACTCCGCGGCCACGTGCGAGCACGGCACCGGCGTCGGCAGCGTCGGCTGGGAAGAGGGCTGAGCGGCCCGGCAGATCCGACTGCGGCACCTGACTGAGAGCCAGGTGGCCTGAGGCGGCACCCGGGAGGGGCGTACCGGCAGTTCGCCGGTACGCCCCTTCGCTGCGTTCAGCAACGATGCGCGCATGAAGTACACGCGCCCGGCTGCCGCCATGAGATCGAACTCGCCGGGGCGACCCTCACCGTCATCTGCGCCGATCTCAGGGCGGTTTGGGGGCCATGACCCACGTGGCCGAGGTCCTGGCTCTCGCAAAGTCACCCCGTTGGAACCATTGACGGAGCCCTGACCCGCGACCTACCTTCCTGTTCATCGATTGGAAGGTTTCCTAACAGACGGTCGACGAGATGGCGGCGCGGCAGTCGACCGACGGAACGGGGTGGCAGTCATGGCCGGTGGGCACGGTACGCAGGGGACCCCCGGGACGCCACGGGTGTTGCGGGCCATGAACGACCGGGCGGCGCTCGATCTGCTCGTGTCGCAGGGGCCGTTGACCCGTACGCAGATCGGGGAGCTGACCGGGCTGTCGAAGCCGACCGCCTCGCAGCTGCTGGCCCGGCTGGAGGCCGCGGGGCTGGTGCGGACGACCGGGAACGTGACCGGGCGGCCGGGGCCGAACGCGCAGTTGTACGAGGTCAACCCGGTCGCAGCGCATGTCGCCGCGCTGGCCGTGGACCAGCTGGGGATCACCGCCGCCGTCGCCGACATCACCGGGCAGGTGCTCGGAGAGGAACGGGTCGGGACGGACGCGGTCGACGAGGCGGTGCCGAACCGGACGGCGCGGCTGGTGGCGACGGCCGTGGACGGGGCATTGGCCAAGGCCGGGCTGGAGCGCGAGCAGCTGCACGGGGCGGTGATCGGTACCCCCGGCGCGCTAGACCCGCAGACCGGCGCCCTGCGGTACGCGCCGCATCTGCCGGGCTGGCACTCGCGGAGGCTGAAGGAAGAGCTGGCGGAGGTGCTGGGCACGCCGATCGTTATCGAGAATGACGTGAATCTGGCGGCCGTTGCCGAGCAGCATGACGGAGCCGCGCAGGATTTTGATGACTTTGTGCTGGTGTGGGCCGACGAGGGGGTCGGCGCCGCGATCGTGCTGGGCGGGCAGTTGTTGCGCGGAGCGACCGGCGGCGCGGGCGAGATCGGCTATATGCCGCTGCCCGGCGCCCCGTTGTCCCGGGGCGGCGACCGGAGCGCGGCGCGGCCGGATGCCGGGGGCGGCTTCCAGCGTCTCGTCGGGTCGCCGAGCGTGGTCGAGCTGGCGCAGGAGTACGGCGCTCCGGAGGTCCGTACGGTCGACGAGGCGCTGGAGCGCGACGAGGTGCGGGCGGAAGTGGCACGGCGGATGGCCATGGGCCTCGCGGCCGTGGTCGCCGTCGTCGACCCTCGGCTGGTGGTGATGTCGGGCGAGGTCGCCCAGGCCGGCGGGGAGGCGCTGCGGGTCCTGGTCGAGGAGGAATTCACCGGGCTCGCACTGCCGCGGCCGGAACTGCGTATCAGCGATATCGACGGGAACCCGATTCTCATCGGCGCACTCCGAACGGCGCTGGCCGAGGCGCGCGATGCCGTGTTCGACACCGCCTGATTGTTTCCGTACGAACTCAGCGCCACTCCTCAACTTCCCCTGCCGTAAAGGAAGTCCGCCATGCCGTTTTCGCGCATGCGCAGCTGTCTGTCCACGGCGTTGGCCGGCACCGTGCTGCTCGTTTCGGGCTGTGCCAATCCGAGCGTCGGCAATGACCGTGACGATCCGACGAAGCCGGTCACGCTCAAGTTCTGGCACGGCTGGTCCAACGCGGGGGAGGTGAAGGCCATCGGTGACAGCGTCGCCCGCTTCGAGAAGCTGCACCCCAATATCAAGGTGAAGGTGATCGGGAACGTCACCGACGCGACCATGAACCAGGCGCTGCGGGCGGGTGGTGACGAGGCGCCTGACGTGGTGTCCTCGTTCACCACCAACAATGTGGGGCAGTACTGCTCTTCCGGAATGTGGGCGGATCTCGATCCGTTCATGAAGAAGACCGGGGTGGACAAGGAGAAGGTCTTCCCGAAGACCTTTCTCGATTACACGAGTTACGCGGGAAAGCAGTGCGCGCTGCCGCTGCTCGCCGATTCATACGGGCTCTACTACAACAAGGACGCCTTCAGAGAGGCCGGGATCACGCGGCCGCCGCGGACCATGTCGGAGCTGAAGCGGGATGCCGTGAAGCTCACCGAGCGCGCCGAGGACAGATCGTACGAACGGGTCGGGATCATGCCCAACTTCCGGCTCTACCAGAACAGTCCGGACCGGATGTTCGCGCAGTGGGGGCCGGCGTACTTCGACAGCCAGGGCAAGGCGCGGCTGGCCAAGGAGCCGCGGACGAAGGAGTTCTTCGCCACCCAGCGCGACCTGATCCGGGCGCAGGGCGGCTATGCGGCTCTGGAGAAGTTCCGTACGACCTTCGGTGATGAGATGTCCTCGCAGAACGCCTTTCTGACGCAGAAGGTGGCGATGCACATGGACGGCGAATGGCGCGGGCTGATGCTCAAGGACAAGAAGGCGAAGTTCGGTTGGGGCACGGCACCGATGCCGGTACCGGACGACCAGGCGGATACGTACGGACGCGGATATCTGACCGGCACCATCGCGGGGATCGCCCACAGCAGCCGGCATCAGAACACGGCCTGGGCACTGGTGAAGTTCCTGACCGTGAACACGGATCAGGTGGTCCGGTTCGCGAACGACATCCACAACGTGCCGTCGACGAAAGCGGCGCTGAAGTCCCCGAAGCTGGACGCCGATCCGACGTTCCGCACCTTCCTCGACATCGCACGGAATCCGCACAGCACCGCGATTCCGCCGTCCGTCAACGGCGGGCAGTACATCGTCACGCTGCAGGACTTCTCGTACGACGTGGAGGCCGGAAAGGTCCCCGATCTGGACAAGGGGCTGCGAGGGCTCGACGCGCAGATCGACGCCGACAACCTTCAGTCCGAGAGCTGACGGAGACCCGACATGGCATCCACCACCCCCATAGCCCCACCTGCGCTGCGGCGTAAACGCAACCGCGCGCGACTGCGGACCTTCGGTTTTCTCTCCCCCTGGCTGATCGGCTTCTCGGTCTTCTTCGCCTACCCGCTGATCGCCACCGTCTATTTCTCTTTCATGCACTACAACCAGATCGAAGAGCCCGATTTCGTGGGGCTGCGGAACTGGAAATACGTGCTGACGCAGATGCCGCTGTTCGGGCCCGCCCTGTGGAACACGCTGTGGCTGGTCGTGGTGATGGTCGCGCTGCGGGTCGTGTTCGGGCTGGGCATCGGCATGCTCGTCACCAAGATCAAATCGGGCGCCGGCTTCTTCCGTACCGCGTTCTATCTGCCATATCTGGCACCCCCGGTGGCCGCGACCGTCGCCTTCGTCTTTCTGCTCAGCCCCGGGACCGGACCGGTCAACGAAATCCTCGGCGCCATCGGCATCCCGGCCCCTTCCTGGTTCAACGATCCCGAATGGGCCAAGCCCTCACTGGTCATGCTGTCCCTCTGGGGCATCGGCGACCTGATGGTGATCTTCATGGCGTCGCTGCTGGACGTACCGAAGGAGCAGTACGAGGCCGCCGAGCTGGACGGGGCGGGCGCCTGGGGGAAGTTCCGTTACGTCACCTGGCCGACCATCACCCCGATCGTGATGTTCGCGGTGGTCACCGGCGTCGTGCAGACCATGCAGTACTACACACAGGCCCTGGTCGCCGGAAAGCTCGCGTCCGGTGTCTCCATCGGCCCCGGCTCGGTCATCCAGCCCGGCTACCCGGACCACTCCACCCTCACCGTCCCGCAGCTCGTCTACTCCCTGGGCTTCCAGAACTTCAACACCGGCGCGGCGTGTGTGCTCTCGCTCGTGCTCTTCGTCATCGCCATGGCCGTCACCACCCTGCTGATGCGCAAGCGCGCCGGCCTGCTCCCGGCGGAGGACTGATCCGTATGACCACAACGACTCCGTCCGGCGTGACCTCTACGACTCTGAGAGCGCCGAGCGCGCCGGCCCGTACGGGCACCACCGGCGGCGGCCCGGCGGCGCGCGCCCGCCGCAAGCGCCTGCTGCACTGGATCGCCGTACACGCCCTGGCCATCGCCGCTGCGCTCTTCTTCCTCCTCCCCTTCGTCTTCGTCTTCCTGACCTCCGTCATGAGCGACGACCAGGCGATGAGCAGCGAGCTGTGGCCGCACGAATGGAACTGGTCCAACTACGTCACCGTCTTCCAAACCCCCGGCTTCCTGGACTGGTGGAAGAACTCACTGCTGTACGCGGGCCTGGGCACCCTGTTCACCGTCTGTTCGGCGATCCCGGTCGCCTACGCCCTCGCCAAGTTCCGCTTCCGCGGCCGCCGTACGGCGATGATCCTGGTCATCTCCACGATGATGCTGCCGCCTCAGGTCATCGTCGTCCCGATGTACCTGGTCTGGGCGCAGCAGCTGCATCTGTCCGGCTCGCTGTGGCCGCTGATCATCCCGATGGCGTTCGGGGACGCGTACTCGATCTTCCTACTGCGGCAGTTCCTGCTGACCATCCCGCAGGAGTACATCGAAGCGGCGAAGGTGGACGGCTGCGGTGAGCTGCGGACGCTGCTCAAGATCATTGTGCCGATGGCCAAGCCCGGCGTCGCGGCCGTCGCCCTCTTCCAGTTCTTCTACTGCTGGAACGACTACTTCGGCCCGCAGATCTACGCCGCGCAGAACCCCGCGTCCTGGACGCTCTCCTACGGGCTGGAGTCCTTCAAGACCGCGCACAGCGTCAACTGGAACCTGACGATGGCCGCGACGCTGCTGGTCATGGCCCCGGTCATCATCGTTTTCTTCTTTGCACAGAAGGCCTTCGTCGAAGGCGTCACGCTCACCGGAGTGAAGGGCTGATCAACCATGCCGCAGTCCCCCGGGGGACGGCCCCCGTCCCCCCGGATCAAACTCGCCGTGGTCGGCGGAGGCTCGACCTACACCCCCGAACTCATCGACGGCTTTGCACGGTTGCGTGATGTCCTGCCGCTGGAGGAACTCGTCCTCATCGACCCGGCCACCGACCGGCTGGAACTGATCGGCCGGCTCGCCCGGCGGATCTTCGCCAAGCAGGGCCACCCCGGGCGGGTCACCTGGACCGACGACCTGGACGCCGGTGTCGACGGCGCCGACGCGGTCCTCCTCCAGCTGCGCGTCGGCGGGCAGGCCGCGCGCAACCAGGACGAGACCTGGCCGCTGGAATGCGGCTGCGTCGGGCAGGAGACCACCGGTGCGGGTGGCCTGGCGAAGGCGCTGCGCACCGTCCCCGTCGTCCTCGACATCGCGGAGCGGGTCCGCCGCCGCAACCCCGACGCCTGGCTCGTCGACTTCACCAACCCGGTCGGCATCGTGACGCGGGCGCTGCTCACACACGGCCACAAGGCCGTCGGACTGTGCAATGTGGCCATCGGATTCCAGCGCAAATTCGCCAGGCTGCTGGGGGTGGCACCGGACCAGGTCGAGCTGGAGCACGTCGGCCTCAACCACCTCACCTGGGAGCGGGCTGTCCGCGTCAACGGTGAGGACATGCTGCCCAAGCTGCTGGCCGAACACGGCGACGCCATCGCCGACGACCTGCACATGCCGCGCCGGCTGGTGGACCGCCTCGGTGTCGTCCCCTCCTACTACCTGCGCTACTACTACCAACACGACGAAGTCGTAAGGGAGTTGCGCAGCAAGCCGTCCCGGGCGGCGGAGGTCGCCGCCATCGAGAAGCAGCTGCTCGACCTCTACGGCGATCCGGCGCTGGACGAGAAGCCGGAGCTGCTGGGCAAACGCGGCGGGGCGTTCTACTCGGAGGCGGCTGTGGCGCTGACCTCGTCGTTGCTCGCCGACACCGGGGACATCCAGATCGTCAACGCCTTCAACAACGGCACCCTGCCTTTCCTCCCCGACGACGCGGTGATCGAGGTCCCTGCGACGGTGGGGGCCGCGGGTGCCGTGCCACTGCCCGTACGTCCGCTGGAGCCGTTGTTCGCGGGGCTGGTCGCCAACGTCACGGCGTATGAACACCTGGCTCTGGAGGCCGCGTTGGTGGGGGGACGGTATGCCGGGCGGGAGGGTGGGAGAAACGCCGGGCGGGAGGGTGGGAGAGACACAGCGCGGGAGGGCGGGAGCAGGGCCGCGCGGGAGGGCGGGAGAAACGCCGTCTTCGCCGCTCTTCTTTCCCACCCCCTCATCGGCCAGACCGACTACGCGGACCGGCTCACCGACGAACTGATCGCGCACAACCGGGAGCACCTCACGTGGGCCTGACCGGCACGGCGCTCGCCATCGACGCGGGCAACAGCAAGACAGACGTGGCCCTGGTGGGCGCGGACGGAACGGTGCTCGGTACCGCCCGCGGCGGCGGGTTCCAGCCGCCGCTGGTGGGCGCCGGGCGCGCGGTGGACGTCCTGGCTCCGCTGGTGGCGTCCGTCCTGGCCCAGGCCGGGGCAGCGGGCCCGGTCGATCATGTTTCGGCGTTTCTGGCGAACGCCGATCTGCCCGCCGAAGAGGCCGGTCTGACGGCCGAGATCACGAGCCGGGGGTGGGCCCGGACAGTGACCGTCGGCAATGACACCTTCGCGCTGCTGCGGGCCGGGCTGCCGGACGCCGGGGAGCCGGTGGGGGTCGCCGTGGTGTGCGGCGCGGGCATCAACTGCGCGGGTCTCGGCCGCAACGGGAGCACCGCCCGCTTCCCCGCCATCGGCCGGATCTCCGGTGACTGGGGCGGCGGTTCGTACCTTGCCGACGAGGCACTGTGGTTCGCGGCGCGCGCCGAGGACGGCCGCGGTGGTCCGACCGAGCTGGCCCGCGCTCTGCCCGCCCACTTCGGCCTGACCACCATGCTGGAGCTGATCGAGGCGCTCCATCTACGGGGCATCCCCGACCGCCGCCGCCACGAGCTGGCGCCGGTGCTCTTCGACGTCGCGGCGGCCGGCGATGCGGTCGCCCGCGCGATCGTGGCCCGCCAGGCGGAGGAAGTCGTCCTGCTGGCCACCATCGCCCTGGAACGCCTGGACCTCCTCTCCGAGCAGGCCCCGGTCATCCTCGGCGGCGGCGTCCTGGCCGCCCGCCATCCCCTCCTCCACGACCGGGTGACCCAACTCCTCGCCGAACGCGCCCCAAAGGCCGTACCGCATGTCGTGACGGCACCGCCGGTGCTGGGCGCGGCACTGCACGCACTGGACCGGGCGGGGGCCGGCCCGGGGGCTTACGAGCGGGCGCGGACGCATCTGACGCATCTGACGCATCTGTGACGCACTTGAGGCCATCGCCGCAGTTGCGGGGAGCCTGAGCAACGTCCTGCGGGAAACGGCGCATCCGGAGTGAGGCAGCGCGGCGACTAGGGCACTGAGCGACGAGGACACAGAGCGCCTCCGTCCGAACCATGGAGGGCCCCGGGCCGACTCATGTATGGTTTTGAATCGTTCAGTACATAACTTGGTCGGCGCATGACCTGGCCGGCGCATGACCTGGTCGGTGCATGACCTGGCCGGTGCATGACCTGGCCGGTACATGACTCGGTCGGTACATAGCTCGCTGTTCGACACGGAACTCTGGATGGAGCTGAATCCCCATGCCCAAGAAGCTCAGCGGCAAGGTGGCCCTGGTAACCGGTGGTTCGCGCGGTATCGGAGCGGCAACTGCCCGTGCGCTGGCCGCGGAAGGAGCCGATGTGGCGATCGGCTACACCACCGCCCACGACAAGGCCCGGGCCGTCGTCGCCGACCTCGAAGCCGCCGGGGTCCGCGCCGCCGCGTTCAAAGCCGACCAGGCCGACGCCGGCCAAGTCGCCGGACTCATCGCCGAGGTCGTCGAGAGCTTCGGCCCCCTGGACATCCTCGTGAACAACGCCGGGGTCTTCGTCACCGGTCGCGTCGATGACCCCGACAGCGACACTCCGGCCCTTGACCGCCAGTTCGACATCAACGTCGGCGGCGTGGTGGCCGCGATCCGGGCCGCGGGCCCCGTCATGGGCGACGGCGGCCGGATCATCACTGTCGGATCGGCCCTGGCGGAGCACGCCATCTTCCAAGGCATAGCCGACTACTCGGCAGCCAAATCCGCCATCATCGGCTACACCAAGGGGGCGGCACGCGACCTGGGGCCCCGCGGCATCACGGTCAATGTCCTCCAGGTGGGATCCGTCGCCACCGACATGAACTCACCAGAGGGAGAGACCGCGGACCTCCAGCGGTCGGTCAACGCGATGGGGCGGTACGGACGCCCGGAGGAAATCGCGGCGGGCATCGTCTTCCTCGCCAGCCCGGACGCGTCCTTCGTCACCGGCAGCGTCCTCACGATCGACGGCGGCTATCTGGCGTAGGCCTCGCCGTGGCAATCAAGGCCCACGCCTGCCTTAGCCGGACAGGGCAGCCTGCCGAAGACTGAGCGGCCAGGCGTCATCGGCGACGACTGGGCAGCCCCCCTCCCCCTCCCCACCCCTCACCCGGACCCCTCATCCGCCCCTCTCCACCCCCATCACCCGCCCCCACCCCACCTGTACCGTCTGCCCCCGTCGCGTCTCCGTGCGGGCGCCCGGGGCCAGCACGATGTCGGCGGTGATGTCGGTGGTGCTGTCGCCTGTGACATCCGTGCTGATATCGGTGGTGACATCGGTGGTGACATCGATGCTGATATCGATGCCGTGGTCGCTTTCCGTGACGATGGCGATATGGCGGTCGGTGTCGTTGATGACCAGAATGGCGGCGCCGTCCGGCGAGCGGTCGATGGGGTAACTGCCCGCGGGGTCGACGTATGTGGTGCTGCCGATGGTGAGGAAACCACTGGCCGGCGGGGTGCAGAACGGGGCGGCGCCGCCGACTGTCATGGCGGCGGCCAGCGGCCTGAAGAGTTGGGTTATGCGTCGCACTGTCGTCCTCCGATACGCCGGCGCCGCGGGGAAGACCCCGCGTCGTTCACGCCTTCACTGACTCCCCATCGACTTTCGTCACTCAGAGTAGTCAAAGATGGTTGTGCCGGGTAGCGGCGCGCGGAAGTGAAATGGGGGGTGCGAGATGTGTTGTCAGCGCCGGTCGGATGCGTCCTCCGCGCCGGTCGCAGGAAAAGGGTCGAACGGCCGCAGAAGGCAGCCGTCCGCCGGCGCCCAGCCCGGCCCGTCCCGCCCCCTCCCCCGCCCAGTCCTCCGCAGGCAGCGCGATAGGTGACATGGTGCAGGCAGACGAACGGGCATCCGGGCCGCGCGGAACCGCACGCCGCGGGCAGGCGTGTCCGTAGGAAGGGGGAGGCGGCATGGATCGCGATCCGAACAAGATCGGGTCAAGAGCCGTGTGGTTGTCAGTGGGTGCGGACATACTGCTGCTCGTGCACCTGTTCTCGTGAGCGCTCTCGGTGAGGGCGCCGCGCGGGAGCCGGGCCCACCGTCAGCGACCGAGGGGGAGGTTCAGTGTCGTCCGTGTTGACCAGCAGCGAGTCAACGTCCGCGGAGGGGCGCCGTACCGCATGGGCCGACGGGCTGGACGAGTTGCGCGCCGCGGCGACGACCGAGCCCGGCAGGCTGCGGGTGATCGGTGCGGTACTCGCCCTGCTGGTACTGGTCTTCGGCGCGGCCACGGCCTGGCAGGTGGCGGATCGTGCGGCGGCCGCGGACGATGTCGTGGGGCGCAGCCAGCCGCTGAGCGCGGACGCGGCGAGCATCTACCGTTCGCTGGCGGACGCCGATACGACGGCCGCCGGGGGGTTTCTGGCCGGCGGCGAGGAGAGCAGGGCCACTCGCGACCGCTATGCCGCCGATATCGCAACGGCGTCCCAGCTGCTGGTCAAGGCGTCCGCGAACTCCCGGGGTTCGGATGCGGCGGGCCGGCAGATAGCGAAGCTCAACGGCCTGCTTCCGCGGTATACGGGTCTGGTCGAGACGGCGCGTACGAACAACCGGCAGGGGCTGCCGCTGGGTGGCGCGTATCTGCGGTATGCCAATGACCAGATGCGGAAGGAACTCCTCCCGGCGGCACGTGCGTTGTATGACGCGGAGACGGACCGGCTGGCTGAGGACTACGACTCGGCGAAAGCGTGGCCGTGGTGGGCGCTGGCGGCCGGGGTGATGGCCATCGGCGCGCTGGGGTGGGCGCAGCGCCGTCACTACCGGCGTACCAACCGGGTGTTCAATCAAGGGCTGTTGGCCGCCACGGCCGCGTCCGTCGCCGTCCTGTTGTGGCTGGTGGTGGGGCATGCGGTGGCGCGTTCGGGGCTGAGTGACTCGTACGATCACGGTGCCCGGTCGTTGCGGGTGCTCAATGAGGCACGGATCCATTCGCTGCAGGCGCGCGGGGACGAGAATCTGACGCTGGTGGCGCGCGGGGCGGTACTGACCAAGGACCAGAAGGATTTCTACGAGGTCGGCTTCCGTTCGGAGATGGAGCATCTGGCGGCCGAGGACGGGCGCGGTACCTCGGCGGCAGGCGGCAGGCTGGGGGCGGCGCTGGCATTGGCGGATGACGAGGCGGGGCGGCGTCCCGTGCGGGACGCGCTGACACACGTACGGCAGTGGCAGACGCGGCATGCCGAGGCGCGGGCGGCGGATGACAAGGGCGATTACGAGCAGGCGCTGGCCAAGGTGATCGGCTCGGACCGGCCCACCCGTGAGTCCTTCGACCGGGTGGACGCCGAATTGGAGAAGGCGCTGGTGCACGAGCAGGACGAGTTCCGGTCGGCGGCGGACGGCGGGCGCGGGGCGCTCGGCGGGCTGGCGGTGGGTGCCGCGGTGCTGGCCGTAGTGGCGGCGGCGGGTGCGGTGCTGGGCATCGGGCGCAGGCTGTCGGAGTACCGGTGATGGGGCCTGGTGATGGGGACATGAGGATGCGCGCGCGGGGCTTGATGAATCTGCGTGCCGCCCTGGCGCCGGTCGCGGCGGGCATGTGTGTGATGGCGGCGGCCGCGGCCGTGCTGGTGCCCACGTTGGGCGGTGATGTCCCGGAGGGCGGGCGCGGCTCGTCCGGGCCGGCGGCGCCTCGTACGTACGGTCCGGGGACGGCGCATGCGGCGCCCGCCGCGGCGAAGTGCACGTCGCAGAACGCGGCGGAGAGTCTGCGGCCGTCCTCGGACGACGGTGCGGCGGTGAAGCGGATCAAGGAGAAGGGCCAACTGGTCGTCGGTGTCGACCAGAACACGTATCGGTGGGGGTATCGCAACCCCAACACCGGCAAGCTGGAGGGCTTTGACATCGATCTGGCCCGGGTGATCGCCAAGGACATCCTGGGTCCGGACGCCAAGGTCGTCTTCCAGGCCGTGCCGACCAATCAGCGGGTGCCGGCGCTCCAGAAGCGCACGGTCGACATGGTGGTGCGGACGATGACGATCAACTGTGCGCGTAAGGAGCAGGTGGCGTTCTCCACCGCGTATTTCCAGGCGGGGCAGCAGGTGTTGGCGCCGAGGAAGTCGAAGATCAAGGCGTTCGACGATTCGTTGCGGGGGAAGCGGGTGTGCACGGCAGCCGGTTCGACGGGCGAGTCGGAGCTGGCGGCAGGGTCGCACGGCGCGAAGGTGCTGACGGTGCCCAACCAACTCGACTGTCTGGTAAGGCTGCAGCTCGGTGAGGCGGATGCGGTGGTGACGGACAATGCGCTGGGCGCGGCGCAGGCGGCGCAGGATCCGACGGTCGAGCTGAAGGGCGAGCCGTTCACCAACGAGCCGTACGGCGTGGCGATGAACCAGAACGACACGGATCTGGTGCGGCGGGTCAACAGGGTCCTGGACGACTTCCGGGGCGGCGGGGGCGCCGACAGCCCGTGGATGCGGGCGTACCGCACCTGGCTCCAGGCCGATCTGCCGAAGATATCGGGGCCGCCGTCGCCGGAGTACCGCGACTGAGGCGGCTTATAGCAGTTGACGACGGCTTCTTGCAGCCAACAGCGGCTTCTTGTAGCTAACGGCGACCGACAGTGACCGATCGCCCCACAGAGTGGTCGATACCGTCACTATGGGAGGGGAGGAAGGGGAAGGGAAGCGGGCGGGACGGGCACGCGGCGAAAGCGTCACGCTCGTCGGTACCGAAGCAGTCACCCGCTACCCGAGAAGTCAGTCGATACCGAGGCAGTTCACTCGATACCGAAGCAGTCGCAACGGACAGATGCCGTCACTATGGGGGATTGAGGGAACAGAGCACCGCAGCAGCGACCCAGGCGCACCAACCGCCGTGCACCGTACGCGTATTGGAGAGGTGATCGATGGGGGTCCCTGGACCCTTCCCCGGTTCCGCGGGGAGGCCCTATGCCCCGGTGCTGGGCCGGGAGGAGGTGGATCGTGCCCTGGCGCGGCTCGGCGCCGAGTACGAGGCGATCGAGACGTCGCTGCTCGCGTTGCAGGACCACGCGGGCCGCAGGCTGCTGGAGGGCGCCGACCTGTCCGGCACCACCAAGGAGCGGTGGGCCGCCACCGAGCGGTCCATCACCGTCCTCTGGTCGCTGTTCGAGACCTATACGGCCGCGCTGACGGCGACGCGTGAGCTGCGCGAGCGGCGGCGCTGGCCGTCTCCCGACGACCTCGCGGAGCTGACGGACATGCTGCACGGCAGCGGTGTGACGGTCCCGGGCGCGGCAGCGGAGGGCGGCGGCCCGGAGAGCGGACCGCCGCGGCTGAGCGAGCAGTTCAGCATGGAGGGGCTCGTCGAGCGGATGAACGGGCTGTACGCGCGGTCGCTCGATGTGATCGTCGCCGCCGACGCCGTCTGGTCGGCTCTGCCGGCCCGGATAGACCTGCTGTCCGCCGAGTTGCAGCGGGTGCGGTCGCTGGCGCATTCGGTGGGGGTACGCCCCGGGGAGCATCCGGCGGGCGACGACCTGGAACGGATCACGGACGAGCTGACGCGGCTGCGGAGCCAGGTGATCTCGGATCCGCTGGCGTTCTGGGTGTCGTCGTCGACGGGGAGTTCCGCGCCCGGCGGCGGGCGCCCGGACACCGCGCGGTACGACCGTGCGGCCCGCGGGCTGGAGGACATCCGGCGTGAGGTCGAGGCGGTGCTGGACGTCCGGCAGGACGCGGAGCGGCGGCTGATGCAGCTGCGCGACGTCCTGTCCCGGGCGGACCGCACGCTGACCGAGGCACGGCAGGCCCGCGGCGAGGTGCTGGCCAAGATCGCCGCGTCCGAGGTGCCGGCGGTCAGCGGCCCGTCGACGGCGCTGCACGAGCAGTTGGCGGCGGCCGCGGACTACCGCAGGCACGCGCAGTGGCACCGTCTTTCACCGCTGCTGGACAGCCTGGAGCAGCGGGCGGAGGACGAGCTGCACCGCGCCCGGGAGTCGCTCACCGCGGTGACGGCGCCGCTGGCGGTGCGTGCCGAGCTGCGCGGCCGGCTGGACGCGTACAAGGCGAAGGTCGCGCGGCACGGCCTGGCCGAGGATCCGCTGCTGATGGAGCGGTACGACGCGGCCCGCCGGATGCTGTGGAGCGCGCCGTGTGATCTGCGGGCGGCCGAGCAGGCGGTGTGGCGTTATCAGCAAGCGGCCGCGGAAGCGTTTGTTCCACAGGAGGCGGAGCGCAGGGGGGAATCGTGACGGAAGGGGCGGGTGCCACCTGCCAGCGGCGGGAGTGCGCGGGCAACTATGAGGACGTGGGCGGGGGCGAGCTCTACTGCGACACCTGCGGTCTGGCGCCGGTCGTCTCGCCGGACGGCCTGCTGTCCGCACCGCCCACGGGGCTGACGAGCCGGGCGCCGGCGGGCGCGATGCCCGGCGGCTCGGCGCGGTCGTCGCGCACGGCCGGCACCCACTCCACCGGTTCGGCCCGTACGGCGCTCTCGGCGTCGTCCCGTTCCTCGACATCCCGGCGTTCGGTGTCCGGGCGGCTGTCGCGTTCGCTGTCCGGCGGCGAACCGACGCGCGGGATGTCGTCGGTGTCGGTGTCGGTACGCAGCGCGGGCAGCGGCTCGGGGGCGGGGTCGGCCCGTGGGCGGCTGGGCGCGGGCCTGGTGACGGTGCCGGAGGTGCCGCGGCCCGATCCGCGGACGGCGGTGCTGGAGAAGCCGGAGGTCCCGGAGCGAAAGCGGTTCTGCAGCCGTGGCGAGTGCGGGGCACCGGTGGGGCGGGCACGCGGTGAACTCCCGGGCCGCACCGAAGGGTTCTGCACCAAGTGCGGCCATCCGTACAGCTTTGCGCCCAAGCTGCGGGCCGGTGACATCGTGCACGGCCAGTACGAGGTCGTGGGCTGTCTGGCGCACGGCGGGCTGGGCTGGATCTATCTCGCGATAGACCGCGCGGTGTCCGACCGGTGGGTGGTGCTCAAGGGCCTGCTGGACACCGGCCACGAAGAGGCGCTGGCGGTCGCGGTGTCCGAGCGGCGGTTCCTCGCCGAGATCGAGCACTCCAACATCGTGCGGATCTACAACTTCGTGGAGCATCTCGACCAGTCGACGGGCAGCCTCGACGGCTACATCGTCATGGAGTACGTCGGCGGCAAATCGCTCAAGGACATCGCCAACGAGCGGCGCACGCCCCAGGGGCGGCGCGATCCGCTGCCGGTCGAGCAGGCCTGCGCGTACGGCATCGAGGCGCTGGAGGCGCTCGGCCACCTGCACAGCCGCAACCTCCTGTACTGCGACTTCAAGGTCGACAACGCCATCCAGCAGCACGACCAGCTCAAGCTGATCGACATGGGCGCGGTGCGCCGGATGGACGACGACGAGAGCGCGATCTACGGCACGATCGGCTACCAGGCGCCCGAGGTCGCCGAGCTGGGCCCGTCGGTCGCCTCCGACCTCTATACGGTCGCGCGCACCCTCGCCGTCCTCACCTTCGACTTCCAGGGCTATACGAACGTCTTCGTGGACTCCCTGCCGGACCCGGACAACATCGAGGTCTTCCGCACGTACGAGTCCTTCTACCGGCTGCTGGTGCGCGCCACGGACCCGGACCGGGCCCGCAGGTTCGCGTCCGCGGAGGAGATGGCCGAGCAGCTGACGGGGGTGCTGCGGGAGGTCGTGGCGGTCCAGACGGGCGAGCAGCGGCCGTCGCTGTCCAAGCTGTTCGGGCCGGAACTGCGCGTGGTGGACACGGAGTTGGTTGCGGCGGCGACGGGTGACAGTTCGCTGCTGGGCGCCCGGAATGTGGCGCCGAGGCGCGGCGAGCGGGGCGCCGGGGCGATGGCCGGGCAGACGGCGGCGCCGGCGATTCCGGCGCAGACCGCGTACGAGGCCGGAGCGGGCGGGCAGGGCTCTGGAGACGGACCGGACGGCACGGATCCGGCGGCCGCCACCGTCCCCGGCGGCCCTGTGCTGCGCCCCTTGGACACCGGTGCCGCCGTCCTCGCGCTGCCGGTGCCGCGGGTGGACCCGGCCGACCCCAACGCCGGTTTCCTGGCCGGGCTGATGGCCGCCGCCCCCGCCGAGCTGATCGCCGCGCTGCGCTCCGCACCCGCCGACTCCCTGGAGACCCGGCTGCGCGGACTCCGCGCCCGCCTGGAGATGGGGGACGCCGCGGCGGCACTGCTGGCGCTGGAGGCCATCGAGTCGGAGCTCGCCGAGGAGTGGGGCGCCGACTGGCGGGTGGTGTGGAACCACGGCCTGGTGTCGCTGACCGCCGGGGACCACGAGAGCGCCGCGCTGTCCTTCGACGCGGTCTACGACGCGTTCCCCGGGGAGGCCGCGCCGAAGCTGGCGCTGGCCGTCTGCGCGGAGCTCCTGGGACAGTTGGACAACGCCGCCGAGTACTACCGCCTGGTGTGGGCCACCGACCACAGCTATGTCAGCGCCGCGTTCGGGCTGGCCCGGGTGCAGCTGGCGGCGGGCGACCGGACGGGCGCCGTCGAGGCGCTGGAGTCCGTCCCCGAATCGTCCATCCACTACACCGCGGCGCGGATCGCGGCGATCCGCGCCCGGCTGCGCCGGCGCTCCGCCCGCGACCCGCTGCTGCCGGAGCTGCGGGCCGCCGCCGAGCAGGTCGAGGCCCTCGCGGACTTCGGGCTGGACGCGGAGCGGCGCGAACAACTCGCCACCGAGGTACTGGGCAGTGCCCTGGACTGGGTACTCTCCGGTAGCCACGGTGCCCGGCCGGACGGCGCACAGGCCTCCCCGGGGCGCCCGGCGCTGCTCGGCAGCGCGCTGGACGAACGCGGCCTGCGGTTCGGGCTGGAGCGTTCGTACCGCCTGCTCGCGCGGCTGGCGCAGCGTGGCGAGGAAAGGATCGAGCTGGTGGAACGGGCCAACCGCTTCCGCCCCAGGACGTGGGTGTGACATGAGTGTGACTGGGCCGTCCCGGTGTGCGAGCTGCGACGAACCGCTGGACGCGGGGGACAACTTCTGCGGGCGGTGCGGCGCCGACCGCGCGGCATCCGCCGCACAGCCGGACGAGCAGCCGACCATCGCCCTGACCGGGGCGGGCCACCGCCCCCCGGCGTACGGGCCGCCGCCGCGGCCTGCGTACGCGCCGTCGCCCGCGGGCGCGGCGCCGCAGTCGGTGCCGCCGCAGGGCGTGTCGCCGCAGGGCATGTCGCCGCAGTCCGCGCTTCCGCAGTCCGCGGCGCCGGGTCAACCGCCGGTACCTGCACAGGTACCTGACGCGGCGCCCACACCTGCCGTGGCGCCCGCGCCAGACATACCGCCCGCACCTGCCGTACCGCCCACTCCGGGCAGCCCGCCCCCACCGGATCCGCAGACCCGCCTTCCGTACGCGGATGTCAGCGCCCCGCCGGCACCCGGCCATGCGCCGACGGCGGGGTCCGACGCACCCGCGGCTCCTTCACCCCAGGCCGCACCCGGGCCCGTCGCCCCGCCCAACGGCCGGCCCGCCGACCCCCGCGTCGCCGGCTACGAGGCCATCGCAGCAGCAGCCCCCGAAGCCCCCGGGACCGCAGGGGCATCCGAGGCCGCCGAACCACAACCCGCCACCCCACCCCACGGAACCCAGGTCTGCGCCGCCTGCCGTACGGGCGCCGTCGGCACCGACGGCTACTGCGGGCACTGCGGCCACGCCCAGCCGCGCGAACGCGACCACATGGAGCGGGAGTTGGCGGGCATCGCGGCGGTCAGCGACCGCGGCCACCGCCACCACCGCAACGAGGACTTCTTCGCACTCGCCGCGACGCCCCTGCCGGACGGTACGCCCGCGGTCGTCGCGGTGGTCTGCGACGGCGTCTCCTCGGCGACCCGTCCGGACGAGGCGTCCAAGGCGGCGTCCGAGGCCGCGGGCGAGGCGCTGCGGGCGTCGCTGCCGCGCGGTACGCATCCCCAGCAGGCCATGTACGACGCGATCATGGCTGCCTCGTCGGCCGTCAACGCGCTGGACGGCGCCCCCGCCGCGGCGCCCGACGAGTACCGCCAGCAGAACGCCCCGGCCTGCACGTTCGTCGGCGCGGTGGTCGGCGGCGGGCTGCTGACCGTCGGCTGGGTCGGGGACAGCCGCGCGTACTGGATCCCGAACGACCGCACAGCGCCCCCCGCCCGGCTCACCGAGGACGACTCATGGGCCGCCCAGATGGTCGCCAACAACCTGATGTCCGAGGCCGAGGCGCTCGCCGATGAGCGGGCGCACGCCATCACCGGTTGGCTCGGCGCGGACGCGTACGAGGTCGAACCGCACACCGCGTCCTTCAAACCGGACGGACCGGGCGTCGTGGTGGTGTGCACGGACGGACTGTGGAACTACGCCGAGTCCGCGGAGCAGATGGGCGCGGTGCTGCCGTTCGACGCGCCGGCCCGGCCGCTGGACGCCGCCCGGACGCTGGTCGCCCACGCCCTCGACGGCGGCGGCCACGACAACGTAACGGTGGCGCTGGTGCCGTTCCCCGCGCCGTCGGGACGGGCATGATCGGCCTCAGCGGCCGAAACCGGAACGAACACAACGAATTCAGCGAATTCACCGAACGGGATGAGTCGGACGCAGGTCGGCGTTCGCGCCACGGCACGGCCAGGACACAGCAGAGAGCGATGAGTACGGCGTGGAACGCGCCGACGGGGGGAAGGACACCGGGACTTCCGCCCGCCCATTTACCGATGTGACGGCACGGAGACCCAAGGAGCGGAACTGATGGCCAACTTCTCCAAGTCGAATGTGCCGCGGTTTTCCGCCGAGGTGTACCAGAACGCCTACCTCCCCGAGGGCGGGCGCGAGGTGAACGCGATCGTCACGGTCACCGCGACCGGCGGCGGCACGACCGGCGGCCGGCCGCTCTTCATCGGAGGGCGGGGCGGCCCGGACGCCGGCGTGGTGATCATGGTCGACTGTTCCGGGTCGATGGACTATCCGCCGACGAAGATGCGGGGCGCCCGCGAGGCGACGGCCGCCGCCATCGACACCGTGCGGGACGGCGTCGCCTTCGCGGTGGTGGCCGGCACGCACCAGGCCGTCGAGGTCTACCCGGGCGGCGGGCGGCTGGCCGTCGCCGACCCGACCACCCGCGCCCAGGCCAGGGACGCGCTGCGCGGACTGAGCGCGGGCGGCGGCACGGCCATCGGCACCTGGCTGCGGCTGACCGACCGGCTGCTGTCCTCCGCCGACCTCGCCATCCGGCACGGCATCCTGCTCACCGACGGCCGCAATGAACACGAGTCGCCGCAGGACCTGCGGGCCGCCCTGGACGCCTGCTTCGGGAGCTTCACCTGCGATGCCCGTGGCGTCGGCACGGACTGGGAGGTCAAAGAGGTCACCGGCATCGCCTCCGCACTGCTCGGCAGCGCCGATATCGTCGCAGATCCGGGCGAGTTGACCGCCGACTTCACGCAGATGATGGAGAAGGCGATGGGCAAGGAGGTCGCCGATGTCGGTCTGCGGCTGTGGACACCGCTCGGCGCCGAGATCGTCTTCGTCAAGCAGGTCGCGCCCACCGTCGAGGACTTGACCGGCCGACGCGCCGAGTCCGGCCCCCGGTCGGGGGACTATCCGACCGGCTCCTGGGGCGACGAGTCCCGCGACTACCACATCTGCGTACGCGTCCCGGATGCCGGTGTCGGCAACGAAATGCTGGCCGCCCGGGTCTCGTTGATCATTTCCTCCGCGGACGACTCCCTTCCGCAAACCCTGTCGCAGGGTCTCGTACGGGCCGTGTGGACGGACGATATGGCCGCTTCGACCTCAATCAACCCACAAGTGGCGCACTACACAGGGCAGGCGGAACTGGCGCAAGCCATCCAACACGGTCTGGATGCCCGCAAGTCGGGCGATAGGGATGGCGCCACCGCGAAACTGGGCCGGGCGGTGCAGTTGGCTTCCGCCTCCGGAAACGAGGACACTGCGAAACTGCTTGCGAAGGTGGTGGACGTCGTCGATGCGGCGACGGGTACTGTGCGACTGAAGGCGAAGGTCGCAGAGGCGGACGAGATGACCCTCGAAACGCGCTCGACGAAGACCGTTCGCGTAAAGAAATAACGACGATCAAACCGATCAGTACCACCGGATCCAACGGTACGGAGGGGGAAGAACCGACATGCCGACCTGCCCGAACGGCCACCAGTCGGTGGCCGAAGACTGGTGCGAGGTGTGCGGCCACCGGATGGCGGGCGCTGTCCCCCCGCCGCCCTCCCTGCCCGCGGGATTCCTGAACACGCCGCCCAGCCAGCCGGCCGCCCAGCCGGGTCCGCCGCAGGGCCATCCCGGCCCGCCGCCCGCACCCGGCCCCGGGCCATTTCCCGGCCCCGGTACCCAGGGTGGCCAGGACGGATACGGCTTCCCGCCGCCCGCGCCCGGCCCCGGTCCTGGCCCCGCCGCGCCTGCCCCTGGCCCCGGCCCCGGCCCTCAGGGTGGCCAGGACGGTTACGGCTTCCCGCCGCCCGTGCCTGGTCCCGATCGGTCCGCGCCGCCGGAGCTGTGTCCGCAGTGCGGTACGCCGCGCGAGGCGATGGCGCCGTTCTGCGAGGGCTGCCGCTACAACTTCCTCACCAACTCCGCGACGTCCTACGCCCCGCCGACCGGTCAGCCCGGCCCGCCGCCGGGCGGCCCCGGACCCCAGGGCGGGCAGGGCGGTTACGGATTCCCGCCGCCTGCCCCCGGCCCCGGCACTCAGGGCGGCCAGGACGGTTACGGCTTCCCGCCGCCGGCGCCCGGCCCCGGCACTCACGGGGGTCAGGACGGATACGGCTTCCCGCCTCAGCAGGGCCCACCGCCCGGCATGCCCGGCCCCGGCGGTTACCCCGGCCAGCCCGGCCCGCCGCCCGGTATGCCCGGCCCCGGCATGCCCGGCCCCGGCCCCGCCGGTCAGCCCGGCCCGCCTCCGCAGCAGGGCGACGACTGGACGCTGAACCCGCCGAGCGCGCAGACCGCGGCCCCGCCGATGGCGCCCGCGCCACCGCAGCAGCCGGGCCCGCAGGCGCCGTTCGAGCAGCAGCAGCCCGCGCCGTTCCCACCGCAGCAGCCGGGCCCGTATGAGCAGCAGCCACCGCAGCCCGGACCCTTCGAGCAGCAGCCGCAGGCTCCGTACGAGCAACCGCAAGCTCCGTACGAACAGCAGCCGCAGGCTCCGTACGAACAACTGCAGGCTCCGTACGAGCAGCAGGCGCCGCCCCAGCAGCACCAGGCGCCCCCGCAGCAACAGCAGCAGCCTGATCAGCAGCAGTGGAACGGCGGCCCCGGTCCCGGCCAGGGTCCCGCCGCGCCGCCGCAGGGTCCGGCACCGGTCGTCGGCGCCGGGTGGGTGGTGGCCATCGCGCCGGACCGCGAGTACTTCATGGCGATGATGGGCCGCAGCGGCCCGGAAGCGGCGGGGCTCAACCTCCCCGCCTACTCCCCCGAGCAGGTGCTCCCGCTCGCCAACGGCCAGATCGCGGTCGGCCGGCGCCGGCACAGCACCGGCGAGGCCCCGGACGTCGACCTGGGCCGCCCGCCGGAGGACCCGGGCGTCTCGCACCAGCACGCGCTGCTGGTGCAACAGCAGGACGGCAGCTGGGCGGTGGTCGACCAGAACTCGACCAACGGCACGACGATCAACCTCGGCGAGGATCCCATCCAGCCGTATGTGCCGGTGCCGCTCCATGAGGGCGACCGGGTACACGTCGGCGCCTGGACGACGCTGACCATCCGGCGGGGCTGATCCGCGGGACTGACCGGCAAGCCGGCAGAGAGCGGCCCGGGAAGCGATCCAACCGATCGCTCCCCGGGCCGCTCTCCGTCCCGCTGCTCCTGCCTCCCCCTCTCCCCTTCGCCCTCCCCGTCCTACGTCCAAAGTCCTCGGTCGCCGCGTCTGACACCATGGACGCGTGAACAAGATTCCGCGCGGCACGCTTCAGGAGCAGACCTTCTACGAACAGGTCGGTGGCGAACCGACCTTCCGTCGTCTGGTGCACCGCTTCTACCAGGGAGTCGCCGAGGACCCGCTGCTGCGGCCGATGTACCCGGAGGAGGATCTGGGCCCGGCCGAGGAGCGGCTCGCGCTCTTCCTCATGCAGTACTGGGGCGGCCCCCGTACGTACAGCGACGGCCGCGGCCATCCCCGGCTGCGGATGCGGCACGCCCCCTTCACCGTCGACCGCGCCGCGCACGATGCGTGGCTGCGGCACATGCGGGACGCCGTGGACTCCCTCGAACTGTCCGAGGAACACGAGACGCAGCTGTGGAACTACCTCACCTACGCGGCCGCCTCGATGATCAACACCGCGGACTGACGAACCGGGGCGCAGGCAGGATCAGCGGGTCGGCAGGACGCAGAGGGCTCACCGGGCTCACCACCCCACTCGCACCACACCCGCCGCTCAGGCCGACGTGACCGCTCGGGTCGCGTGACGGCGAGGGGCGACGTGACCGCTCAAGGCCGTGCGACCGATCAGGCCGGCGCGACCAGTCAGGCCGGTGCGACCGGTCAGGTCGGTGTGACCGTCAGCCCCGACAGCCCCTTCAGCCCCGCCGGTCCGCCCGTCCGTACCGCGGTCGAGCCGTAGGCGGTGCTCAGGCGCAGCCAGCCGCCCGCTTCGAGGAGCGTCGGCGGTTGCGGGTCGTGGGCGGTGTCGGCTGGCATACCGCTGCCGGCCAGGGCGCCCGCACGGGCGGGGCGCAGGAAGCCCAGCGACTGGGCGGCGTGCACGGCGCGCAGCGGGAGATGGGTGTCGCCGAGGGTGCGCGACCAGATCTCCCGGCCGATGTGGTCCCGTTCGGCGCGGGTGCGGTGCTGCGGCGGCAGCGCCTCGTCGCGGGCGCGGAATTCGGCGACCGCGGCGGCCACCGCACGTATCAGCGCGTCGGGCGCGGGCAGTCCTGGCACCCGTCGCCAGCCGCCACGCGGGGGCAGCAGTCCGGCCCAGGGCGGGCCGGTGACCGCGGCGGGCACGGTCAGCGCATCCGCCGACTCCCGGATGCCTTCGAGGAGTTCACCGGCGGAGACGGTGACGTCCAGGGTGCGGTCGTCGGCGAGCCGGGCGGTACGGATCGCCAGTACCTCGAAGGACGGCGGGCGGCCGAAGACGGCCAGTACGCCGTCGCCGGCCTGGAGCCGTACCGCGGCGGCGCGGTCGTAATGGATCAGCCGGGCCAGGAAGGCGGCGAGATCCGCCGCCTCCCCGGCATCGGCCAGGCGCAGCGCCGTCATACGGCGACGGCCCCCTCCTGATGCGAGGCGTCGTCCATGAACTCCTTGAGGATGGCCTTCTCCTCCGCGGTGATGCGGCGGGGGCGCTCCTCGGCGAAGTTGTACGGGACGACGACGGTCGAGGCCCGGAGGTAGAGCATGGCCTCGTCCTTGACCTCGTACGCGACGGTCATCGACGCGGCGCTGACCTTCGTCACCCACAACTCGATGGTCACCGGGGAGTGCCGGTGCACCAGCGGCCGCACATAGTCGATCTCATGCCGGGCGACGACCGAGCCGCCCGTGAACGACGGGCTGCCGCCCCCCGGCGCCAGCCGGCGCATGAAGTCGATCCGCGCCTCTTCGAGGTAGCGGACGAACACCGCGTTGTTGACATGGCCGAATGCGTCCATGTCCGACCAGCGCAGGGGGCAGGAGTAGAGGTGTCGCACGACGGTCAGCCCCGGGTCAGCTTCTTGTAGGTGGCGCGGTGCGGACGGGCCGCGTCCGCTCCGAGGCGCTCGATCTTGTTCTTCTCGTACGACTCGAAGTTGCCCTCGAACCAGAACCACTTGGATTCGCCCTCGTACGCCAGGATGTGCGTGGCTACTCGGTCCAGGAACCAGCGGTCGTGGGAGACGACCACGGCGCAGCCCGGGAACTCCAGCAGAGCGTTCTCCAGCGAGGAGAGGGTCTCGACGTCGAGGTCGTTGGTCGGCTCGTCGAGGAGCAGCAGGTTGCCGCCCTGCTTGAGGGTGAGCGCGAGGTTCAGACGGTTGCGCTCACCACCGGAGAGCACACCGGCCGGCTTCTGCTGGTCCGGGCCCTTGAAGCCGAACGCGGAGACATACGCCCGCGAGGGCATCTCGACGTGGCCGACGTTGATGTAGTCCAGCTCGTCGGAGACCACGGCCCACAGGGTCTTCTTGGGGTCGATGTTCTCGCGGCTCTGGTCGACGTAGGAGATCTTGACGGTCTCGCCGACCTTGATGTCGCCGGCGTCCGGGGTCTCCAGGCCCTGGAGCATCTTGAACAGCGTGGTCTTGCCGGCGCCGTTCGGGCCGATGATGCCGACGATGCCGTTGCGCGGCAGGGTGAAGCTCAGGTCGTCGATCAGGACCTTCTCGCCGAAGGCCTTGTTGAGCTTCTCGACCTCGACGACGACATTGCCCAGGCGCGGGCCCGGCGGGATCTGGATCTCCTCGAAGTCCAGCTTCCGCATCTTGTCGGCCTCGGCGGCCATTTCCTCGTAACGCGCCAGACGGGCCTTGGACTTGACCTGGCGCCCCTTGGCGTTGGAGCGCACCCACTCCAGCTCTTCCTTCAGACGCTTCGCACGCTTGGCGTCCTTCTGGCCCTCGACCTTGAGGCGGGTCTGCTTGGTCTCCAGGTACTTGGAGTAGTTGCCCTCGTAGCCGTGCGCACGGCCGCGGTCGAGCTCCAGGATCCAGCCGGCGACGTTGTCGAGGAAGTACCGGTCGTGGGTGACGGCGACGACGGTGCCGGGGTACTTCGCGAGGTGCTGCTCCAGCCACTGCACGGACTCGGCGTCCAGGTGGTTGGTGGGCTCGTCGAGCAGCAGCAGGTCGGGGGCCTCCAGCAGCAGCTTGCACAGCGCGACGCGGCGGCGCTCACCACCGGAGAGGTTGGTGACCGCCCAGTCGCCGGGCGGGCAGCCGAGCGCGTCCATGGCCTGCTCAAGCTGGGTGTCCAGGTCCCACGCGTTGGCGTGGTCGAGGTCCTCCTGGAGCTTGCCCATCTCCTCCATCAGCGCGTCGGAGTAGTCGGTCGCCATCAGCTCGGCGACCTCGTTGAAGCGATGGAGCTTGCCCATGATCTCGGCGGCGCCGTCCTGCACGTTCTGCAGCACCGTCTTGGACTCGTCCAGCGGCGGCTCCTGGAGGAGCATGCCGACCGTGTAGCCCGGGGAGAGGAACGCGTCACCGTTCGACGGCTGCTCAAGACCGGCCATGATCTTCAGCACCGTGGACTTACCGGCGCCGTTGGGACCCACGACACCGATCTTCGCGCCCGGCAGGAAGCTCAGCGTCACGTCATCGAGGATGACCTTGTCGCCGTGCGCCTTGCGCGTCTTGCGCATCGTGTAGATGTACTCAGCCAAGAGAAACCGTCCGGCAGTTTTGGATCTATCAGGTCTGTGTGCGGCTCCGCCGCCTGGGCCATGGTGCGGCGTGGCCGCGCGAGGGCAGATACACCCCATCTTGCCGTACGTCCATCCCCCGACGGAAACGGGTATCGCTGGGCGGACGGCCGACGGGCAGCGACGGAGCGGTGTTGCGGCGGGTGGGCGGATGCCCGTGGCCCCGGAGCGAATGCTGCGCCCGGGGCCCACGGGGTGCTGCACCGGCTGCCGGCCGGCGAACCGGCCGGCAGCCGATCTGTTACCGCTCGATCACTGTGCGGTGGGGCCGGTCTTCTTCTTACGGAGGAAGAACACCGCGCCGCCGCCGACCAGGACGAGGACGACCGCGACGCCCGCGATCATCGGCGTGGCATTGCTGGAGCCGGTCTCGGCGAGGTCGCCGCCGTTACCGCCGGTGGTGCCGCCGACCGAGGCCGGGCTGGGCTGCGGGGAGGGCTTGCCGCCGCCGCTGCCGGCGGTCTTGCAGTCCAGGACCCCGGAGAAGGTCTTCTTGAAGCCGCCCGCACCCTTGATGGTGATCTCGTACGGCTGGTCCTCGGCCACCGGCACGGTCACGGTCTGCGACGCACCGGGAGCAATCTCGTAGTCCTTGCCGGAGAGCTGGAAGCGGAACGCCTCATCGCCCTTGTTGCTCGCCGTGACGTCCACGCCGCCCTTGGAGCAGTTCTTCTCGGCGGTGATCGCCGGGATGGCGCCCTGCTTCTTCCAGGAGACCGTGGCGGCCGCGGAGACCGTGGACTCGCTGGAGCCGGCCAGGATCTGCGTCTGGCTCTTGGCGTGCACACCGATGCCGGTGAAGGCACGGCCGACCGGAACCTTGGTGGCGGCCTGGGCGGTCAGCGAGGTGCTGCCGTCGGCGGCGCCCTTGGGCACGTCGAAGAACAGCTGGGTGCCGTCGGCGGCGCTGGTGAGGGGCTTGCCGTCCTTGCCGACGACCTTGACACCGGCCGGCACGTCGGCGGCCGGGGAGACCGTGACGCTGTCGGCGTTGGTGTGCACGGTGACCGGGCCGAGACGGCTGCCGGACTTACCGGAGACGGCCGGCGGGTCCAGCGTCAGCGACGCCTTGGGCTCGGCGACGTTCTGCGCGCTCTTCTCCAGGTAGTCGGCGAGCTTCTCGGCCGCGGGGTCGGCCGCGTCCACCTTGACGTGGTCGGAGAAGCGCCAGATCGCGACCTGGGTGCCGGCCGCGGCGGTCCGCTCGGTGAGGTTCCCGGCGCCGGCCTTGGAGGCGAGCGCGGCCAGGTCGTTCACCTGCGGGTAGGAGTTCTGCAGAATCCAGCGGATCTTGCCCGCGTCACCGTTGTTGTGCAGCGACGAGGCGCTCCAGGGAACCTCCTGGTACTTCGCCTGCTGCTGCGTCGGGTTGTGGATGTCGATGCAGTACGTCTGGAGCGTGCCGCCGTTGTCGACCGCCATCTCGAAGAGACCGGCGCCGATGCGCTGGTTCTGCCCGTCGGCGTGCACGATCGCCTGATCGAAGGTCTTCAGACCGCCGAGCGTGGCGGTGGCGCCTCCGTGCGCGGGGGTCGTGTCATCGGCCGCCGCGGTCCCCGCGGTGGCTATCGCACCCGCCGCGACCAGGCCCGAGGCCACGACCGCGGCGGCAAGGCGGGCTGCGCCCCGCCTCTTCATCGAAAGCATGAAATTCCCCTCTGGGCGAGGCGGTCGAATGGGGAGGATGCCTCGCCGGAAGATCCCAAAGAACTCAACAGCCGAACTGGTCAGCCCCCGTGAGTGCTCGTCAGCCCCCGTGGCTACTCGTCGGAATCCTATGGAGCAGGCGCATCAGGGTCCCCAGTAATGACATTCCATAAGCGATCCGAATCGCAATCGTTACCGATCGCGGGCACCCTGACCTGGCATTATCGATAAATCAATGCGGACTTTTCGGGCACCGATACCTTCTCAGGCGAATTGCTTGTGAGCGGGGGCAGCGGCCGGAGCTTCGGACGTCTCAGCAGTTGTCGGAGGTGATGTCGCCTCTGCCTCTGCCTCTGCCTCTGCCTCTGCCTCTGTAACCGTCGTCTCTGTTTCCACAACCGTCGACGTCTCGGCTGTTGCCGCCAGTTGTGGCGGGGCGAGATCCGTACGCGCCCACGAGACTCTGCGGAACGCCGCGGTGCCGCGCGAGAGATCGTGTCCGATCGCGACGGCGTCCACTTCGGCCGCGAACCAGCGCTGCCCGCCCCGCTCGGGAGACTGTTCCCCTTCTCGTACCCTCAACCGCCCGTGAACCACCAGGGGTTCCCCCACTGCCACCGATGCGGCGACGTTGTCCGCGAGCCCGCGCCAGGACCGGACCGTATAGAAGCTCGTCTCCGCGTCGGTCCAGCACTCCCGCGTCCGGTCGAAGCGCCGGGACGTCGCCGCCATCCGGAACCTCGCCACCGGCACACCCGCCGTCGTCTGCCGGTGCTCCACCGCCGTCGCGGCATTCCCCACCAGCGTCACCATCGTGTCGTTCATCGGACCCGCCCCCGTTCGCTCTCGCCGTGCGCTGATCCCATGCTGCACGGATTCGGCGAAGGCCGCGGCGGGCTGTGTACGGCGGGCCGACTGTGGATAACTCGGCCACCCGGGAGGGGTACGCGGGGCGCCCCGCGTACCCGCCTCACCTCACATCACGCACCCGACGCCACCGCGTACCGCTCACGCACCTCGCGGTAGCGCAGCAGCTCGGCGGCCACCGGCTCCAGCACCCGGGCCCGTCCGCAGTCCGCCGCCGCGCTCCGCAGCCGCCGTTCGGCCTCCTGCCCGTACCGCCGGGCCGGGCCGCGCGCCGCCACCCCGCACATCCACGTCAGCACCGGGCCGCCCACCGAGCCGATGACCGCCGGCAACAGCGCGGACACCCATGCCGTCCCGTCGGCCACCCCCGTGACCACGCCCAGCAGCCACAACACGCCGACCACTTGGAGCACGAACAGCAGCCCTTGCAGCGCGGCGGCCACCGTCCACCACCGCGGCTTCGCGGACGGTCCGCCCCGTAGGGACTCCTCGGTATCGGCCGCCACTTTGTCCAGTGCCTCCGCCAGCCCCTCCGCACCCCGGCCCGCCGCCTCGCGCACCGCCTGAGCCCAGGGCGTCGGCAGCCCGCACGCGGCCTCGCCCGCAACGGCCCGTACGGCCTGCTCCACTACTGGCCGCGCCGCCGGCCGGGCATCCACGGCTGCATCGGTCGGCGCACCGTTGTTCCGTCCGCCGTGGAGCTGTCCACCGTTGCCCCGTCCACCATTGCCCCGTCCACCATTGGTTCGGGCCACCCCCGCGGCCCCGCCCCCCGTACGCCCACTCCCTGCCCCGGCGTGCCGATCTTCTACCCGCCGCCCCCTGCGCCGCCCGCTCAGCCGCGTCCACAGGGAGCCGCAGCCCAAGTCGGCGTGCCGTAGCCAGTCGCGTTCCGCCGCGCGCCCGGTGGCCACCGCGCCCACCGCCTCGGCCAGCCGGGCGTCGAAGTCCGCGCGGGCTCCTTCCGTCAGCCCCACCCGGCCGGCCGCCACATACGCCGACCTCAGCCGCTCGGCCGCCCCGTCCACATCCGCCGCCAGTCGCCGCGCTGCCGCGCCCCGTTCCGCGACGAACTGGCCGAGCGTCTCGCGGAGTTCCCCCACACCCTGCCCCGTCGCGGCGGACAGCGCGAGCACCGTCGCGCCCGGCTCACCGTGCTCGCCCAGCGCCAGCCCGTCCTCGTCCAGCAGCCGGCGCAGATCGTCCACCACTTGGTCCGCGGCGTCCCCGGGCAGCCGGTCCACCTGATTGAGCACCACGAACGTGACCTCCGCGTAGCCCGCCAACGGCCGCAGATACCGCTCGTGCAGCACCGCGTCCGCATACTTCTCCGGGTCGACCACCCAGATCACCGCGTCCACCAGCGCCAGCATCCGGTCCACCTGCGCACGGTTACCGGTGGCCGCCGAGTCATGGTCTGGCAGGTCGAGCAGAATGAGTCCACGCAGGTCAGGGGTGCCGTCCACCGGGGCGTGACGGCGGCGCGCCGGTACGTCCAGCCGGTTCAGCAGCCCCTCCGCACCCGGTCTGTCGTCCGACCACACGCAGGCCACCGGTTCGCAGGTCGTCGGCCGCCGCGCGCCGACCTGCGAACGGCTCGCCCCCGCCAGCACGTTGAACAGCGACGACTTGCCGCTGCCGGTCGCGCCGGCGATGGCCACGACGGTGTGCTCGCCGGAGAGCCGGAACCGCTCGTCCGCCGCGTCCAGCACCCGGCCCGCCGCGTCCAGCGTCTCGCCGTCCAGCCGGGTCCGGGACAGCGCGGTCAGCTCACGCAACGCGTCCAGCCGCGGGCGCAGCGCGTCGCCCATGGCGCGCCGCTGCCTACCGGGCGCGCGGTCGTACGCGACGAGCCCGTCCGGAACCCGGCCTGGGGTCTCCTCATGCCTGCCCACCTGGACGTCCACGGGTACCGAAACGTCGACGTCCACTCCGGCGCCTGCACCCCGCCGCCCCTCTTGGAGGTCCGCTTCAAGGTCCGCCGGAATGATCGGCTCGATGTGTGACGCATCAGGGGAGGCGACGGGTGACGCCTCTGGTCTCTCAACGGGCGGCTCAGGCCCACGCCGCGCACCCGGCCGGGGAGCCCGGTCCCACGCCCGCCGCGCGATCAACCCGTCATCCCACGCCCCATCCGCCCGACCGCCCCCAGCCTTCTCCGTGTCCTCCGTAGAAGCGGTCACCCCAGCACCTTCTCCTTCTGCAGTACGGACAGCGCGGCGATCAACTCGGCCTGCTGATCCGGTGGCACGGACAGTCGGTCCAGCGGGGCCAGCCGCCGCTCGCGCTCGCCGTCCAGCGCGCGTTCCAGGTACGTCGCCAGCAACCGGCTGCCCCGGTCACACAACCGCAGCGCGCTCTGGGCTCCCAACAGGTCGGCGAGGTTCTCGCCCGCGGTTCGGGCCCGGCGGCCACCGAGCAGCGCGGTGGCCAGCAGCGCCGCCGACTCCTCAGGAGCTACGCAGCCCGCGCGTTCGGCTGCCCGCCCGCCGCGCGCCTCGCGGGTCTCCTCCTCGGCCAGTTCCTCCATACAGCGCCGCCAGCGCCGGACGACCACCCCGAGCCGCCCGGCTGCCCCGGTGGCGCCGGCGGCCGCCGTCAGCGACACGTCCGCCGCGGCGGGATCACGCCGCCAGGCATCGCCGGCCCGCTCGTCGGCCTCCTCGACCGCGCAGGCCAGCAGGGATGTGAGCCCGTGCGTCAGCGCGTCCAGGAGCTCGTCCGTCCGGCCGCCGAGGGCATGGTCACGCCAGTGGGCGCGCGCGTCGCCGGAGAGCACCTCGCCCGCCGCGACCTCCCGCCGTACCCGCTCCGCGGCCCCCTCGTACGCCTCCTCGACCCGTCCGGCCAGCCGCAGCGCCGCGGCGTGCTGGGCGGCGACCGCCCCGGCCAGCGCGGGCAGACGGCTGCGCAGCGAGGCGATGACGCCGGCGGCAGTACGGTCCGCGGCGGCGGCGCGGGCGACCGGGTCCTGGGCGTGACGCTCCAGCCAGGCGCGCAGCTCGGCGACGGCGGTGGCGGGCAGCAGACCGGTGCCGCCGCCGGCCGATTCGGGCAGCTCGGGGATGGTGAACCGCGGGACATGGCCGAGGCCGGCACGCTGCAGCAGTTCCGCATAACGCCCTGAAATGTCCGTGACGATCTGATGCGGCACCCGGTCCAGGACGGTCACCAGCGTGACGTCGTACTCCTTGGCCGTCCGCAGCAGATGCCAGGGCACCGCGTCCGCGTACCGGGCGGCGGTGGTGACCAGCACCCACACATCCGCCGCGCAGATCAGCTCGGCGGCCAACTCCCGGTTGCCGGCGACCAGCGAGTCGATATCCGGGGCGTCGAGCAGCGCCAGCCCGCTGGGCAGTGCCGGCTCCGTCTCGATCCGCACCGTGGGCATCCCGGGCTCACCGGTCCACCCGCCCCCATGCCCCTCAAACTCGCCGAACCCATCCCCGTGCCCCCCGCTCTCCCCCCAGTCACCACTCCCTTGATACGTGCCGTCCCCGCCGTCCTGCTCAGGCACCCACACCCGCGTGAGCTGCGGCAAAACCCGCGGTCCGGCGAACCAATGGTGATCGTCGGGATGGCAGACAAGCACCGGCGTACGGGTCGTAGGGCGCAGCACCCCCGCCTCCGAGACCCGGCGCCCCACCAGCGAATTGACCAGCGTGGACTTGCCCGCCCCGGTGGATCCGCCGATGACGGCGAGCAATGGGGCCTGAGGTGCACACAGGCGGGGCATCACATAGTCATCAAGCTGGGCGAGCAGCTCGGCTCGGCTGCGCCGGGCGCGGGCGGCGCCCCGAAGTGGCAGCGGAAAGCGTGCGGCGTCGACACGTTCGCGCAATACGGACAGTGCATCGATGAGCCGGGGTCGTACGTCCAAGGTCGCCACATGTGCAGAATGCCCAATTTCGATGGGTTTTTGAAGCGTATAACCCCTCGTGCGCGCCGCAGAAACCCCCACAGAACGGGATCAGTGCCCCATGGGACGTTCGCGACAAGTGAGACGCAGGCATAACGAGTGCACAACACCCGGCGCGCGAGACGCCAAAAGCGGTGCAGGATTCGTACCTGCCTGCGATTATCGGGACCGCTTCACCGAACCTCCACAACGTGCCACGCAGGTGAAGCAACCGGGACGAGGCACCCGGACCTCTATCCTTGTCCGCGGTCCGTGATCCACGTTCACCGCCCGGCCCCCGTAGCTCAGTGGATAGAGCAGGTGCCTTCTAAGCACTTGGCCGCAGGTTCGAGTCCTGCCGGGGGCGCCAGACCAGACCCTCCCCTCGGGAGGGTCTTTTTGCTGGTCAGGGCATGTGTGGCCACACATGTAGAAGCGCCGGACCCTCCCCTGGTGATCGCGGGGAGCGTCCGGCGCTGTCCGGCTGTCACCGGGTTTCTGCGGGTGGCTGCGTCACCAGCCTTGAGCCAGTTCGTGAGACAGGTGTTCCGGAGGTCGTTAGACCCGTTTGCCGAGCGGCGAGTCACCCCCGGGGTGTTACAGCCCGTCGGCGAAGCCGACCCGCAGAACCGAGCGGCCAGGCCCGGTTGGTTCTGCCCGTACTTCCGGTCAGTTGTCCACGTACCGGGTGCCTACGGACTCGACGTCCTTGCCCTTGACGAGGATGCCCTCGATGCCGACCTGGTGACCCTCGCGGAAGTTGAAGTCGCACCACGTCCCGTTGCCGGACGCACCCTTGGTCTTGCAGACACTGACGTTGCCGTCGCCGACGCCCCACACGTACGCCTGGAACCCCCAGCCGTCGAAGGTCGTGTCCCTGACACGCACCTTGTCGCCGCTCGGACTCCAGGCCACCTGACCGACCCAGGAGTCACCTTTGGTGTAATTGAGTATCACGCCCCCGTCGGCCCGCACCTGCTTGTGCACCTGGATTTGCTGCGACGGAGCCTGCTCGGAAGCGGACACGTCCGCCTGCGCGGACCCGGCACCGGCCACGGCCAGGCCAAAGACTGCCACGCTCGCCGCGGCTGTCGCCTTCCACTTGCGCTTCAACGGCATTTCTCTCCTTGATCCTGTTCTGGAGCGGCGATGTTGAGCTGCTCGCGTCCTGCGCCGGCTCGACAATGTGGGCCCTCTTGACGCCTCCCGCGCGAGCCTTAACCCGCCCGCGTCAGGGCGAGAAGGGGGGCGAAAACGCGCAGGCCCAGGCCCCGTAGGGCTGCTCAGGGACGGACGGCTCCCCAGGCGGCGCGGTCGGCGGCGAAGGGTGCGGAGGGTGGGCCTGCAGGGCCGGCTGCCCTGTACGCCCGTTGCGGGTCGGTCAGGCCCTGACCCAAGTCTCGCCCGAATACTTAATGTCGGTCGCACTGTCCAGCGCGCCCTCGATGATGAGGACCCTGCCTTCGGGGTAATTGAAGCGGCACGTCTTGGTCTGGCCCACGCCGCTGGTCTTGCACTGCCTAAAGGGCGAGTGACTCGCGTCGGAGATGTAGACGGCCACGTTGAAGGCGTAACCGTCCCGCTTGGTGTCGGTGATCGTCACCGTGTCACCGTTCGCCTTCCAGTACACCTTGCCGCCCTTGAAGCCGGGCTCCGGCGCCGCGTGTGCGGCACCCGCACCGGCAAGCCCGAACGCGAGCCCGGCGGCGGCCACGCCTGCTACGACCGACATCCGTGCCGTGCGCACCCTGAGGCGCTTCATATGAAATTCTCCCCGTTTCCCGTGCTGGTCTGCACTCCGTTACGCGCTGCCGATCGGCGAACGTCCTCCAGAATCCCGGAACGCGGCTGGTGAGTCGTGAGGGATGAGTGCACAACTGCGTTGGCAGTGAGTTCACTTGTGGCTGTGGAGGGCCTGGTGTGGGTGGTCGGTGGGTGTGGTGCAGTCGCGGTGGGCGGTACGGTCGCGGTGGGCCGCGTCCAGTCCTCGGCGGCGGATCCAGGCGGCGACCGTGGCGTCCTCGTCCTGGAACAGGCGATGCAGATAGCTGGTGGAGATGTGGTGCGCGGCGGCCAGATCGGTCAGGACCGTGCCCAGCCGGGGCCCGTCGGTGGGCTGGTATGGGGTGGTCTCCTCGGTGAGTTGGGTCAGGAACCGCGCCAGGAGGGCACCCATCTGTATCGGGAAGGCCAGCGGGAGTTGCTGCGGGCCTTCGATGCAGGCTTTCGATGCTGCCGAAGCTCGGCGAGCTGGCTCGTGATGCAGCGCAGCGGGCGTACGTGGCGAGCAAGAAGAGGACGCCGTTGTCGGCCCATTCGGCGGCCTGGGCGGGCGGGGCGCCGTTGTTGAGCCAGGTGGTCAGGCAGGTGTGACGCGGGATCGGCGGCCGGCGCGGCGTGTGAGGCCGGTAGCCCAGTGCGTCGTCGTACGTCGTCGTACCCCCGGCGGCTCAGGTCGACCTCGGCCCGGCGCATCCGCGCTTCGAGGTCACGCAGGTCGGCCAGGGCGAGATCAACGGCAGTGACGGCGGAGCTCAGCTCGACGCGGCCACTCGCTTGGCGATCACAGGAACAGGGAACCCCATGCGCAGCACTTTACGCGTCAGGAAGCACCTTGAAGAGACGGATCGTCTCGTCTCATATGCTGTTCCGGCCCTGCCTCCCAGCCACCGCAGCCTCCCCCGACATCGGCCCACCGCTTCCCGACTTCCGGGCTTGCGGCCTGGAACAGCAACTCGCCCCGCTAGCCTTCGTCGTCGGCGTCGGGCAGGCGCACATCCCGCACGTACATGGCAACGGCCTCGTCGGACCGGACTCCGGCGTGGCAGATCGCAGACAAAGAACGCTTGCCGCCGCTCTACGCCACGGGAGCGCGATACCCAGGCGAATAGGCCTGCGGCCGGGTCGGGTTGAGAAGGACCACTTGCCCACCGTTGACGAGGCCATCGGTGCAGCCCCCTCCCCTTCGGTCGTGGTTTGCGCACAGGATCCGGCACTTGACCACGCACTCCACGATCCCGCACAGGACCCTGCGGAATCGCCGGACCGAGCATGCCGCGACAGCGACGCCCTTCAACTCGGCGGCCAGGGCATGCGGGACTTCGCCCACCGCGGCCAGATCCCCCGGGGCCGCCACAGTCAGATGTTGCGCTCAACCCACTTGAGGACGGCGGCCACTTCGGGCGGGGCACCGAACGGCGTTTGATACCCGAGGGAGGCTTTTACCCCAGTCCGACACGGGGAGTTCAGCGATGTGGAACCCCCAGATTGACTACTGCTAGTGTGCGGACGGTCACAGTAGGCAATCAGGCCTCTATGCACAGGTAATGAAGGGCCAAGGGTTCCATGCGCAAGCTTCAGCAGGTCGCGATCATCGCCGCAGCGGCCGGCAGTCTGTCCGGCATCGCCGCCGGCGCCGGCACCGCCTACGCCCACGGCGGTGGCAAGCAGGTGAACGACCTCTTCCGTCCGTACCAGGAGTGCAGTCCGCAGACGGTGGTCGACACCAACGTCCCGATCGGCGTACTCGCCGTCCCCCAGACCTATGGCACCACCTGCGGCCAGTTCAACCACGCATTCAACTAAGGCCGCCGAGGGAGCCACACTCGACGCTCGCCGCGAGCCCTTTGGGGGTCACCCCCGAAGGGCTCGCTTGCGTGCGGTGCGGCCGAACGGGTCGCGTGCGGTGCCGCCGAACGGGTGGAGTGCGGTGCGGCCGAACGGGTGGTTCGCCACGGGCCCGCCCGTGCCCCTGCTCGCCTGTCGGCGCCCTGACCTGCTCAGGTACGGGGCGGCTTCCGGTGGCGCGTGTTCGCGGTGACCTTTAAAATCCGGCGCGTCGCTGAGCGGTTGCGGGAACTTTCGTATTAGCTTCCGTAACTGTACGAAGTCGATCAATAACAGATCGCATCCGCTCAATCCACCGGAGAAGAAATGCGCAAGCTTCGCAAGGCCGCCGTCGTGGCCGCCGTCCTCGGCAGCGTCGGCTTCCTCGGCGCCGGCATCGCCAACGCCGACGGCCACGGCCAGGGCAAGGGCAAGGGCGGCGGCCAGCTCGACATCAGTCAGGCCACCCACTGCCGGTCGCACGACCTCAACGTCGACGTCCTCGGCGAGGTCGGGATCCTCGACGGCCTGCTGGGCAACGCACTCAACGGCGAGGGCTCCCCGGGTGCGCAGTCCACCCCGATCGGCTCGGAGATGGGCTGCAGCAACAGCGCCCTCAGCAAGTAACGGAAAGGGGTCCCGGACTCCTGGCCACGGGCCGGCGCCGGGGCCCCTTTTTCGACCTACTTCAGGGCCCGGGCGCGGGCCGGTTCGCGGTGCATGGCGCCCGGGCATCAATCACAAAGGAACGCAGCACATGTTCAGTCGGAAGAAGATCGCAGCCATCTCGGGGCTCCTGAGCGGCCTCGCCGTGACTTGCGCCGGCGTCGGCGTCGGCCAGGCGTACGCCTCAGAAATCCACGGCAGCTGCACCCGCGACATCCAGGGCAACGTCACCTGCCCCCAGCAGAACACCGGCTACAAGAGCGACGACGGCAGAGTTGCCATCCACCAGTCGCAGGACTGCATGGCGTCGAAGCCCGTGGCAGTGCCCGCAAGCGGCCTACTGAACAAGGGGCTCACGCACATCGGCCCCTCCGTGACCTGCTCCAACTCTGCGCCAGCGCCCAATAGCGTCGATCCGTCCAGCATTGGGCTCTGAGCCGCAGAGGCTGCTACACGAGTCTTCAGCAGAACACCCTCTCAAATGGTGGATGGCCGGACCGGGTTGATCCCGGTCCAGCCATCCACCATTTGCGTGCCCGGACAATCGGGGCACGGCGACCTCGTGGCCCATGGCGGGCGCGCTGAGCATGTCGTACTCACCAGTGATCACCAACGACGGTACAGCGGGCACCAGCTCGGCGCGATGAGCCTCCCAGTCATCGGCCACCCGGCTCCTGCCGTACCGGCGTCTACGGGCCACTGGCGGCATCGCGGTCGACAGCATGGTCCGCGGGCAGTTCCTCGGCGCAAGGCTGACCAAGCGCCGCGACAGGGCCTGCGTGGTCGCTGCGGGCCGCCCCCCCCGGCACCGGGGAGGAGCGTTCCCGGCTTGTGGCCCACGGGCCAATTCGCTGTTCTCTCCCAGGGGCATGGAGATGTCCCCTGGCCGGGGGCACGGAAGCCGATGTGCGGTCATCCGTTGCCGCCGTGCGGACTTCGGGCTGTTGGTGGCGACGCGGCCGCAAAGGCCCGACGCGACCGCCCTCGCGCACCAACCCAACTGCCGACCATGCAGCGTTCGTTGATGGATCGGTGCCGCCCTACGAACGGGCAGGCAGGCGGTCGTCGAGCTCGCCGCACGTGCACCGCTCCTGGACCGGGCCTGAAGGAGGCCAAAAAGGGGTCCCGGCGCCGGGCCTGTGGCTCGGCGCCGGGACCCCTTTCGATCACCTACGCAACTGCCCTGCGCTCAGACAGCGTTGTTGTCACAGCTCATCTTCGAGCCCAGGTTGGTGGGCTGCGCACCGGGGGAGCCTTCGCCGTTGAGCAGGTTGCCCCCCAGGCCGTTGACAAGCCCAACTCCCCCGAGGACATCGATGTTCATGTCATGCGACCGGCAGTGGGTGCCCTGCGTGACGTCGAAGTCGTGGGCGCCCGACTCCCCGTGGGCGTAGGCGGTGCCGGCGCAGAGGGAGCCGAAGCTGCCGAGAGCGGCGCCCACGACGGCAGCCTTCTGAAGCTTGCGCATTTCTTCTCCGTTGATTGAGCGGAAGCGATCTGCAACAGATCGATTTCTTACAGTTACGAGAGCGAAAAATGAATTGCCCCGCACCGCTCGACACGGCATCGACAGGCCGGAACGGGCGGTTCGCCCCGCGGCTGGGTGCAGGTGACGCCCTGGGTCTCGGGGTGGCGAGCAATCCGATCGGGACGGTGGCCTCGACCACCGTCTGTGGACTGCGCTCCTGGTACGGGCCGAAGAGGTTGTGCTGGTCCCGCGGGAAGACCTGCGGGGGCCGGGCGGTTACAGCGAGCCCGCTGGAGAAGCTCGCCGGCTCCGCCAGGCGTTCGATGGCGGCCAGAGGTGGCAAGAGGTGGCCCCACCTCCGCCGTTGCCGCACTCCAGGGGCGGGGCCATGCCAGACCGTCGTTGAACGGTCAGGCGAGTCGGGGCAGATCAAGCTCTCCCACCGGAGACGCCGCGAGCCGCCCGACACCAAGCGAGGAGACCTGCGGGACCCCGGCCCCGGGGTTGATCAGCGGGTTGATCAGCGGGTTGACCTGCGGGTTGACCTGCGGGTTGACCTGGGGGGCGGCCTGCGGGATGGACTGCGGGGCGACCATCTGCGGGACGACGACCTCCGGGGCGACGCGCGGGGTGACCGTCGGGGCGGCCTGCGGGGCCACCTGCGGGGCGGCTGCGGGGGCCGCCTGCTGCGGGGCGGGAGCCGGAGCAGCGGCCTGCGGAGCGGCCTGCTGGTGATCAGCCGGCGAGGCGGAAGCGTGCGCAGCGCCGTGCGAAGTGGCCACCGCAGTGGCGTGGTGGGGGGCGGCATGCTGCTGAACGGGAGCCG